>NZ_JAMYOC010000011.1:0-191862 GCF_040319475.1 Mesorhizobium sp. M0904
CGGCCGCCCCCGCCTGGGCCCCCCATCACCCCGAAGCAACGGGGGCTGGAGGCCGGGGTTTTTCCCCCCCCAAAACCCCACGCGCGGCGGGCAGGCCCCGCCGCTCTTATCTGGAATTCCGGTTCGGCTGTTAGTTGTTGCCGAAGAGGTTGCGGTCGGCGCCCTGAGGCGCGGACTTGGGCACATCGCCGGACGAATTCAGCAACTTGTAGATCGGCGAGTTGCTGTCACGCACCGAATATGTCTGCGTCTTGTCGACATTGACGGTCGACTGCTTGTTGATGTCGGTCCCGCCAACATTGTCGTTTTGGGCATAGGCGCCGCCGGCGGCAATTAAGAGTGCGGCGGCAGTAAGAACAATCTTTTTCATTTGGATACTCCTGGATTTTCGGATCAAAGCGGCGGGCATGCCCGCCTTGATGATGGGATCGGCTGTTAGTTGTTGCCGAAGAGGTTGCGATCGGCGCCCTGGCCGACCGGCTGCTTTTCAGCCTGATCCGACTTCTTGAGGGAGGCCGTGTACGAGCTGTCGACCGCGACGGCCGGCTGGTTGGCTCCGTTGGAACCATAATTGTCGCTGCCGGCGAAAGCGCTGCCGGTGATGGCCAAAACGGCGACGGCGGCAAGAAAGATCTTTTTCATTTCAATACTCCTGAATTTTTTCAGATCCCGGGCGGCGGATATGCCCGCCGCCCTGATGCTGGGATCGGCTGTTAGTTGTTGCCGAAGAGGTTCCGGTCGGCGCCCTGGACAGGCTGCTTGTCAGCATCAGCCGGTTTCTGAATGGAAGCCGTGTACGAGCTGTCGCCCGAGGCGGCAGGCTGGTTCGCACCATTGGAACCATAATTGTCGCTGCCGGCGAAGGCGCTGCCGGTGATGGCCAAAACGGCGACGGCGGCAAGAGCGATCTTTTTCATTTTTAGTACTCCAGTATCTTAGTCTCAGTCCGTCTAGCGGCGTGTCTTGGGAGGAGTTCGCGTCGTTCGGACCGCCCCGATGTGGGAAAGCCAATGGCCAGTTTCCAATCACGAAGTTGTTTGGTGTGGACCAAGAATCTACACCTTGAAATTGTGCCACGGACTCCCTCCGCCACATTTTTACCGTTTAATGTCAACAAGATAGCCCATCGCCTCGGTCTGACTGCAATGGGACTTGGAAGGCAGCGTTCACAGCGTCCTGCACGCATTGTCAACAGAAACGAACCGTTCGGTTCGATTTTTTAAACCGATAAAAGTCGCAGCCGGGGTTGTTTGTCGAATCGTTAACCATTTCAGCCAAGCGCGGCCTCGCCGTTCTGCCGGTTTTCGGCCCGTTTAGGCCGGCCGGCAAAGGCAGCAACCGGGCAAGCAGAACCGGGTCAGACCCCGTAGCGTTCGGTGCGGATGAGAGCCGCAGGCACCCCGGCATCGATCAGTGCCTCGGCGGCGGCCGTCACGAATGCGTTCGAGCCGCAGACAAAGGCCAGCTTCGGCGGCGCGGGCAACCTGGTCATGGCTTGCACCATCATCGCGGCGTCGACCCGCCGCGCATAATCCGCCGGACGGCGGGCCGGCTCGCGCGTCAGCGTCAGCACCAGGTCGAAGCCATCCCGGCGCTCGGCGAGGTCGATCAGCTCATCGCGAAAGATCACCTCGTCCCAGACCCGCGCCGAAACCACCAGGGCGGCGGCAACCAGCGACCCCCGCATCGCCCGGTGACGGACCATCGACATCAACGGCACCACGCCCGACCCACCGCCGACGAGCAGGAGCGGTCCGCCATCGCCGTCGGACCAGACGAAATGGCCGCCGAGCGGCCCGCGCAATTCGAACTCGTCGCCCACCGCCGCGATCTCGTGAAAGAACGGCGAGACCTCCCCGTCCTCGAGTTTTTCAATCGCCAGCTCGATGGTCTCGCCGGTCTCCGGTGCCGAGGCGATGGAGTAGGAGCGCCGCGCCTGATAACCGTCAGGCGCCGTCAGCCTGACATCTACATGCTGTCCGGCACGGTAGGCGAAGGGCCGCGACGGCTGCAGGAAAAAGCTGGTGACGCGCGGCGTGCGCTTTTGGATGCGGGTGATGGTCACTATCTGCCAGGGCGACTGCGCCGCCGGTGCGTCGCTCATGGATCGTTCGTGTAGCGCTGCTCGCGCCACGGGTCGCCATAGATATGATAGCCTCGCAACTCCCAGAAACCCGGCTCGTCACGCTCGGTGAACTGCAGCCCGTTCAGCCATTTGGCCGATTTCCAGAAATAGAGATGCGGAACGAGCAGCCGCGCCGGGCCGCCATGGTCGGGGGTGATCGGCTTGCCCTCGTAAAGCAGCGCCACCATCGCCTTGCCGCCGGTGAGATCCTTCGTCGGCACGTTGGTGGAATAGCCGTCGAAACCCAACGCCAGCGTGAAGGCGGTGGGCGGCTCGATGCCGGCGTCGGCAAGGATGTCGTCGACCAGCACGCCCTGCCACGCCGTGTCGAACTTGGTCCATGCGGTGACGCAATGGATGTCGCGCGTCATCTTGGTCAGGGGCAGCGCGTTGAACTCGGCCCAGTTCCACTTCTTGATCGGCCGCGGCCCGTGCTTAAGCGTGAACGACCAATCCTCGGTGCGCACATGCGGCGTCGGGCCGGCCGACAGGACCGGGAAACCTTGCTCGAGATATTGCCCCGGCGGGATACGTGCACCCGTATCCGTCGGCGGCTTTCGTCCGGAAGAGAAGCCTCGGGTAGCCATCGAGAATATCCGTTTGCGCAAGGTCCAATCGACCTTTGTCAGTTTTCTCGAAGACGCGCGCGCGGGCAACCGAAATCTTGGCTCGGCCTGGCGGCAATGCCTCCATCGATCTTGGCAGCGCGGCGCCTGCCTCAGCCACTGGCGAAGGGGACGGCGACAAACATCTGGGCGTCGCCGCGCTGGACAAGCAGCAGCACCGATTTCTTGCCGGATTTGGCAGCCTGCACGATCGCCTGGTTAGCCTGCCTGGCGCTTCTCACCGGATGCTGGTCGACGGCGACGATGATATCGCCGGGCTGGATGCCGGAAGCCGATGCCGCCTTGTTCGGGTCGACGCGCTCGACCAGTGCGCCGTGCTGGTTGCCTGCCAGGTTCATTGCCTGGCGTACATCCGGGGTGACATCCATCAGGCGCAGACCGAGCGCCGGTGCACGGAGGCCCTGCTCCGTCGACGGCTGACCCTGATCGCCGGTCACCGATCCCGTTGCCATGTCGTCTTCGTTGCGCCCGATCTCGACCGAGATCTGCAGGCTTTGGCCCTTGCGCCAGACATTGAGGGTTTCCCTTGTGCCGGGCGCAACGTCGGCGACAGCGCGCGACAGGTCCCTTGGGTCCTTTATGTCGCGATCGGCGAAGCTGGTGATGACGTCGCCGGTCTCGATGCCGGCCTTGGCGGCCGGCGATCCGTCGCTGACCTGCGCGACGAGCACGCCGGCGGGGTGATCGAGGCCGATGGCGCTCGCCATATCAGGCGTCACCGGCTGGATCTGGACGCCGAGGTAGCCGTACTGGATGGAGCCGCCCTTCATCAGCTTGGCGACGACCTTTTGCGCCTGGTCCGAGGGGATGGCGAAGCCGACGCCGACGCTGCCGCCATTCGGCGAAAAGATCGCCGTGTTGATGCCGACGACATTGCCGTTCACATCCGTCAGCGGGCCGCCGGAATTGCCCCGGTTGATCGGTGCGTCGATCTGGATGAAGTCGTCAAACGGCCCGCTGTGCAGGTCGCGGCCGCGCGCCGAGACGATGCCGGCCGTCACCGTGGTGCCAAGGCCGAAAGGATTGCCGAAGGCGAGCACCTGGTCACCCGGCATGAGCTTGTCGGAATCGCCTCATCTGACGGTCGGCAAGGGCTTGCCGGCTTTGACCTTGAGCACGGCAAGATCGTTCTTGGCGTCATGGCCGATCAATTTGGCGGGAAGCTCGGTGCCGTCGTCGAGCGTCACCTTGATCGATTGGGCGCCATCGACAACGTGATTGTTGGTGACGATGGTGCCGTCGCTGGCGACGATGAAGCCTGAACCGAGCGCCTCGGTGCGCGGCGCCTGTTCCGGCGGTGTTTTGGGAGCGGGCAATCCCTGGTCACCGAAGAAATGGCGGAAATAGTCGTCGAAAGGGGAGGTTCCGCCAAAGGGAGAGGCGTCGCTCATGGTGTCGGGCTGTTGTACTTTCATGACCGTCGTGATGGTCACCACCGCCGGCTTATCGGCCGCCACGACCGGCGCGAACGAGCCGCTCGGCGCCGTCATGCCGGTGACGGGAGGGGTGACCGTTGCCGCCAGGACATCATTCAGCCTGGGAGCGAGAGGCAGAGCGAAAGGGCTGACGATCAGCGCTGCGCCCAGCAGAGCGGCGACGCGATGTCTGCGAAGGGTCAGGATTGGTGACATGGCCGTTGTCCGGGCGAGAGATTGGTGAAGCGCCCTAACGTTCCGTCACCGGAACAATTCATCGGCGCGTCGGTCGTCGGCCTTGCCTGTCTCGCCTGTCAGGCAGCCGACCGGATCGACAGCCCCGCATCTAGGGCGCCGATCATGGTTTCCAGATAATGTTACGAAGATTTAATTTTCGGCTGGCAACCGCCGTGCCGGGCTGGCGCCGAAACCCGAAAACAAAAACCCGCCTTGCGGCGGGTCGTTGGGGCAAATCAGCACCATACCCAAATTACTAGCATAGCTGCCGGCACAAAGCAAGAACAAAATAGCTACCCAAGCCAAATAGCTTCAGGCCCCCCTCACTGCCCCGCCAAGGCTTCTATGCCGCTGTCCCGTCCGTTCGCCTGAGATACGCCGAGGCGATCTCGCGCATCCGCCTGCCGTCGAAGCTCGGTCCATGGCCGCCATGACCGATCCGGATCGGCAGGTCGAGCAGTCGCTGCATGGTGCGGCGGTAGGCGGCACGATCGGAATCCGGCAGGTCGTCGATCAGTGTGGCGTCATAGATGGCGTCGCCGGCGAAGAACAGGCCGTCTGCCTCATCGAACAGCGCGATCGAATCCGGAGAGTGGCCGGGCAGGTGCAGGACGCGGAATTGCCGGTCGCCGAGGTCGATCCTATCGCCCTCGTCCAGGGTCCGGTCCAGCGGCGCCGGTGGAATCCTGTAATCGGCCGCTTTCCAGCCCTTTGCCGGCAGTCTGGAGACGGCGCCTTCCAGATCATGGAACATGTAGGCGTAGGTCACCGCTTCGTCCATGCTGTCGAACTGCGTGGCGCTGTGGCGCGGACCTGCCCGTAACGGAAACTCGTGCAGCGAGCCGACATGATCGAGATGGATATGCGTGGCGACGACGAGCAGCGGCTTGCCGGCCGGCGTGTCGATCTGCGGCGCCAGCGGGCAGATCCCCATGCCGGTGTCGACCAGCAGGTCGACATCGCGGCCGCGCACATGCCAGATGTTGGCGCGCACGAAATCATGCACGAAGGGCTCGGTCAGCATCATCGTGTTGGCGTCGACGATAGTTTTGCTGAACCAGCTGTCCATCAGATCAAGGCCGGCATCAGACGAACGGCTTACCAACCCTGTACTTTCGCGGAACCAGCCGCTTCAGATAGGCCATGCCCGCATCGGACAGCCGGTTGACGTCGGGCAGCATGAAATCATCCGGCATATGGCGCGTCTTGCCGGCGACGTTCTTCAGCGGCACCTTCTTCAGTACGGTTTTTTTGCCGTCATATTGCAGCGCCACCGAACCGCCGCCCTCGTCGGCCACGGTGACGGCGAAGGCACCGGCATCGAAGGCCTCCTGCGCGTCCACCGCGCTGATGGCGCCGACATAGCCGCGCGGCATATAGCCGAGCGCATCGACGCGCGCCCGCTTGCCCGGCAATCCTTCGGCGAGCGCGCGCTCCAAGGCTGCCGGCAGGTCGCTGCCCGACAGCTTGACGTTGCCGTGCTGGTCGCGCTCCAGCCTTTCCGGCGGCACCAGGCTTTCGACCAGCGCCTTGCCGTCGGCGGTGCTGACGCCTTCGGAGACGGCAACGATGCAGCGCTTGTGGCGGTCGAGCGTGGCGCGCACGTCGTCGATGAAACCGGCCGCCGAGAACGGCCGCTCCGGCACGTAGACGAGATGCGGGCCGCTGTCCTGGTCGAGCTGCCAGGCCGCGGATGCGGCCGTCAGGAAACCGGCATGCCGCCCCATGACGATGCCGACATAAATGCCCGGCAAAGCGCGGAAATCGAGATCGACCGAAAGAAACGCGCCGGCGACGAACTCGGCCGCCGACATGAAGCCGGGCGTATGGTCGTTCTCCTCGAGATCGTTGTCGATGGTTTTCGGCGCGTGAACGAAGGCGATCTTGCCGCCGGCGGCGTCGGTGAGGATCTGCTGCGTGCCCGAGGTGTCGTTGCCGCCGATATAGATGAAGGCATCGGCGCCGGCTTTCTTCAAGCCGCTGAGGATGAGGTCGCAATAGGCGGCATCCGGCTTGTCGCGCGTCGAACCGAGCGCGGCGCTCGGTGTCGCCGCGATCAGCCGCAGGCGGTCCTCGGGGATGGCGGAAAGATCGACGTAATTGCCGTCACGAATTCCGCGCACGCCGTGGATGGAACCAAGCACCTTGGCGCCGGGATGCCGCTTGCGGATTTCGAGCGCAGCACCCACCACGGTCTGGTTGATGACGGCGGTCGGGCCGCCGCCTTGCGCGATGACAAAAGTTCCGGCCATTGTTCACGTCTCCCGGGCGATGAAATCGCAGGCACTTTCGCCTGTCTTGCGGCATCGCGCAACGGCAGAGTGATCGCTGAAGGCGAAGCCGCCGTTCAGACGACGACGACCGGGTTTTTCTTGGAGACGCGGCTGTAGAGATCGATGATGTCCTGGTTGATCAGGCGCACGCAGCCCGACGACATCGCCTGGCCGATGCTCCACCATTCGGGCGAGCCGTGGATGCGATAACCGGTGTCGCTGCCGTTCTGATAGATGTAGAGGGCACGCGCGCCGAGCGGATTGTCGAGGCCGCCCGGCTGTCCGCCTTGCCACTTCACCAGTTCCGGCCTGCGGGCGATCATCTCGGGCGGCGGGGTCCAGACCGGCCATTCCTTGCCGTACTGGATGTTGGCGCGTCCGGACCAGCGGAATCCGTCCTTGCCGATACCGACGCCGTAACGGATCGCCTCGCCGCCGGGCTGCACCAGATAGAGCAGCCGTTCCTGCGAGTGAACGACGATGGTGCCGGGCTGCTCGCCGGTCGGATCGACGACGATCTGGCGGCGAAACTCCGGCTTGATCTTGAGGTAGGGCACCTCCGGCACGTTGAAGCCACCGTCGGTAAGCGAAGCATACATCACGTCGGGGCTGGTGATGTTCTTGTCGACGCTGATGCTCGGACGGACGGGCCGGATCGAGCCGGTGGTGACGTCGTCGAGCTGGAGCGACGGCAGATCCAGCGTCTGGCTGCAGCCTGTGACGCCGAGCAGCGCCAGCGCGCCGGCGCCGGACAGCACCGTGCGGCGGGAAAGCTGTAGTTCGGTTTCGATTGCGTCGCCATTATGCGGCAGCGACAGACCGTGCGGCAACTCACGCATTTACCCAAACCCTACGCTGTCGGCGGGAAACACGGTCCGGCCGGATAGCAGGCATTTTCACCAATCATGGTTGAAAAAGCGTGAAGGCCAGCCGCCTGGCGTTAACGAGGGGCTTTTTCGATTCTTGCCTCTTTACATCTGCGCGAGGCCAAGGATTTATCCTCTCCTTTAAGCTCAAGGAGAAGAAAATGTCCTTCGAAAACTGGGCCGCGTTTGCCGCTGCCTCGGCAGTCCTTCTGGTCATTCCAGGCCCGACCATCCTGCTGGTGGTTTCCTATGCACTCGGCCAAGGCTGGCGCACCGCGCTGCCGATGGCAGTCGGCGTGGCGCTCGGCGACTTCACCGCGATGACACTGTCGATGCTGGGCATCGGCGCGCTGCTGGCGGCGTCGGCCACCGTATTCACGGTGCTGAAGGTGATCGGGGCCTTCTATCTGATCTATCTCGGCATCAAGCTGTTTCGCGCCGGCGGCGCGCTCCGGGCCGAACCGCGCACCGATGCGGTGTCATCGGCGAAAATGGCGGCGCATGCCTGGCTGGTTACTGCGCTCAATCCGAAAAGCATCACCTTCTTCGTCGCCTTCCTGCCGCAGTTCCTCGACCGGCACGCGGATTTCTGGACACAGATGCTGATCTTCGAGATGACCTTCCTGACGCTCGCCTTCGCCAACGCCTTCGGTTATGCGCTGATCGCCGCAAGGGCGCGCAACGTCGTGCGCAATCCAAAGGCGATCCGCATCTTCAACCGCACCGGCGGCACGCTGCTGGTCGGCGCAGGCATCGCCACGGTGGCGATGCGATCGGGCAACTGAGGACAAGCCATGGCGGTCAGGGATGCATTCGGCCTGACACTGTCTGGCGCGACGGAGGCCGGGTTTTCGTCCTACAGCCAGGCCGTGCGCGAATTGCAGTGCTTCATCGGCGATCCGGTCGGCTCCATTGACCGGGCAATCGCCGACGATCCCGGCTTCGTCATGGCGCAGGTGTTCAAGGGTTATCTCTTTGGCCTCGCCACCGAGCGTGAGGCGACGGCGGTGGCCAAGGCATGTCACGAGGCGGCGCTGCCGCTTGCCGCGACGACACGCGAGCAGGCGCATGTCGCCGCCCTTGGCCACCTTGCGGAGGGACGCTGGCACGAGGCCGCCCGCGTGCTGGAGGATATCGCCATCGAGTTTCCGCTCGATGCGCTGGCGCTGCAGACCGGGCACCAGATCGACTTCTTCACCGGCAACGCGCGCATGCTGCGCGACCGCATCGGCCGCGCGCTGCCGTCCTGGCAGAGCGGCATGCCGGGCTATCACGCCATACTCGGCATGCAGGCCTTTGGCCTGGAGGAAATGGGCGATTACGCGCGCGCCGAAAAACTTGGCCGCACGGCGGTCGATATCGAGCCGCGCGACGGCTGGGCCCAGCATGCGGTGGCCCATGTCATGGAGATGCAGAGCCGGCAAAAGGACGGCATTCTGTGGATGCGCGCCAATCCCGAAGCGTGGACGCGGGAAAGTTTCCTGCAGGTGCACAATTGGTGGCACCTGGCACTGTTCCACTACGATCTCGGCGAAATCGACGAGGTGCTGGCGCTCTATGACGGGCCGATCTATGGCGAGCGCTCGACGCTGGCGCTCAACATGGTCGATGCCTCGGCGATTCTGTGGCGGCTGCATCTCGGCGGCGTCGATGTCGGCAGCCGCTGGGCGGCGCTCGCCGCCAACTGGTTGCCCAAGGCCATCGCCGGCCATTATGCCTTCAACGACGCCCACGCAATGATGGCGTTTGTCGGTGCCGGCCTCGACGCGCCGGCCAGCGGCTTGCTCGAGGCGCAGCGCGAGGCGATGCTCGGCAAAGACGACAACGCCGGTTTCACCCGGGATGTCGGCCATCCCCTGACGCTCGCCATCAAGGCATTCGGCGAGGGCAATTATGCCGGGGCGATACGCCTGATCCGGCCGATCCGGGCGATCGCCCATCGCTTCGGCGGCAGCCACGCCCAACGCGATGTCATCGACCTGACGCTGATCGAGGCGGCATTGCGTTCCGGTGATGGCGCGCTGGCGAGGGCGCTTGCGGCGGAACGCGCGCTGGCACGGCCGGACAGCCCGTTGTCGGCACTGTTTTCACGGCGCGCAATCGCTCTCACGGCGAATTGACCAAGATTAAATCTTGCCTTAAAAACTGCCCCGGCCAGATTTTTTCGAGTGTCGAAAAAATCTTCGCGTGTTGACTGGAGCGTTTTTCCGGCAGCACGATTGCCGGGATATCTTCGCCGCTCGTGTCGCAGGACTAGGCTGGGAAGCAAGAAAGACCGTCGCCGCCAGGCCTGACGGACATGGGAGGAAGCATGTATCTCGGCCTCGATCTCGGCACGTCGGGCGTCAAGGCGCTGCTGATCGATGCAAGGCAGGGCATCGTCGGCTCCGGCCACGCGCCGCTCGATGTGTCGCGCCCGCATCCCGGCTGGTCCGAGCAGAACCCGGCCGACTGGATTCGCGCCTGCGAAGCGGCGATCGCCGAGCTGAGGTCCATGCATGCGAAGGAGCTCGCGGCGGTCAAAGGCATCGGCCTTTCCGGCCATATGCATGGCGCCACCCTGCTAGATGCCGCCGACCAGGTGCTGCGCCCCTGCATCCTGTGGAACGACACACGCAGCCACGCCGAGGCGGCTGCACTCGATGCCGACCCGCGCTTTCGCAAGCTGACCGGCAACATCGTCTTTCCCGGCTTCACCGCGCCAAAGCTCGCCTGGGCGAAAAACAACGAACCGGCTGTTTTTGCCAAGGTGGCAAAGGTCCTGCTGCCGAAGGACTTTTTGCGGCTCTGGCTCGCCGGCGACCATATTTCGGAAATGTCGGATTCGGCTGGCACGTCGTGGCTCGATGTCGGCAAACGCGCCTGGTCCTCCGAACTGCTCGCAGCGACGTCGCTCGACGAAAGGCAGATGCCGTCATTGGTCGAAGGCACGGCCAAGGCCGGTGCCTTGCGCGGCGAACTGGCTGCGAAATGGGGCATGCAGACGGGCATTCCGATCGCCGGCGGCGCCGGCGACAACGCGGCCTCGGCCTGCGGCATGGGCACGGTCGGCGCCGGCCAGGCTTTCGTCTCGCTCGGCACGTCGGGCGTGCTTTTTGCCGCCAACGCGTCCTATCTGCCCAATCCGGAAAGTGCGGTGCACACCTTCTGCCACGCACTGCCCGGCACCTGGCACCAGATGGGCGTCATCCTGTCGGCAACCGATTCACTCAACTGGCTGTCGGCAATTGCGGGAAAAAGCGCCGTCGAGTTGACCGCCGAACTCGGCGATGCGCTGCAGGCGCCGACCGGTGTCTCCTTCCTGCCGTACCTGTCAGGTGAGCGGACGCCTCACAATGATTCCGTCATTCGGGGCGCCTTTACCGGGCTTGCCCACGAGTCCGGCCGCGCGGCGCTGACCCGGGCCGTGCTCGAAGGCGTCGCCTTCGCCTTCCGCGACAGCCTCGAAGCCCTGGCCAAAGCCGGCACGACGCTGACCCGGGTGACGGCGATCGGCGGCGGCTCGCGTTCGCGCTACTGGCTGAAGGCGATCGCCACAGCGCTTGGCCTGCCAGTCGATATTCCAGCCGACGGCGATTTCGGCGCCGCCTTTGGCGCCGCCCGGCTTGGCCTGATCGCGGCGACCGGCGCCGATCCGCGCGCCGTGTGCACGGCGCCAGCGACGGACGCCACGGTCGAGCCGGTCGCCGCCCTCGGCGGTGCCTATGCAGAGGCCTATCAGCGCTACCGCCAGCTTTACCCGGCGATCAGGAGCGCCACGGCGTGAGCGATTTCCCGCCCTCGCCGTGGCCTGCCGAGAAGGCCTTACTGTGCCGGCACCTTGTCGAGAAAGCCGGTGACGCTTTTCAGCCGGCCATTTTCGATGACGCCGATATCGGTGCCTTCGATGACGGACTCGACGCCTTCCGGCCCGAGATTCCAGGAGAAACGGATGGTATCGGCGAAGCCGTCCGGCTTGCCTTTCAGCGAGAACCTGAAGCCGGCAAAGCGCTGCTGCACGCCTTCGATCAGCGCAGCGATGCCGTCATGGCCGTCGCCCTGCATGATCGGATCGCGGTAGCCGACGTCCTCGGTGAAGGTCGCCTCGAGCAAGGCTTTCCTGCGTGCGGCGTCGCTCTCGTTCCAGGCGGCGATGTAGTTTTCGGCAATGGTGTTGAGGTCGGTCATGGTCTGTCTCCTTCGTTGGGTGGCTTTGACATGAGCCTTTTCGACCAGCGCCAGCGCGAAACCAATTACGCCTGAGGTAATCAGGCCGAACCATGCGAGAGGAAAAGAACATGAGCAGCGGTTTTTTCGGCGACATCCAACAGATCAAATACGAGGGACCGGATTCGACCAATCCGCTGGCCTACCGGTTCTACAATCCCGACGAGATTGTCGCCGGCAAGCGGCTCGAAGACCATCTGCGCTTTGCCGTCGCCTATTGGCATTCCTTTGCCTGGCCGGGCGGCGATCCGTTCGGCGGCCAGACATTTGACCGGCCGTGGTTTCCGAAGGCCGGCAGCACCGACACGATGGAGTTGGCCAAGCTCAAGGCCGACGTCGCCTTCGAGATGTTTTCGTTGCTGGGCGCGCCTTATTTCTGCTTCCACGATGCCGACGTGCGGCCGGAGGGCCGGGACTTTTCCGAAAGTGCGGCGCGGCTCGACGAGATCGCCGATTATTTCTCGGAAAAGATGAAGCAGACCGGCGTCAAGCTGTTGTGGGGCACGGCCAACCTGTTCTCCAACCGCCGCTTCATGTCGGGCGCCGCCACCAATCCCGATCCGGACGTCTTTGCCTATTCGGCGGCGACGGTGAAACACTGTATCGACGTCACCAAGCGTCTGAACGGCGAGAACTACGTGCTGTGGGGCGGCCGCGAGGGCTATGAGACGCTGCTCAACACCGACCTTGCCCGCGAGCAGGAACAGGCCGGCCGTTTCCTCAATCTGGTCGTCGATTACAAGCACAGGATCGGCTTCGAAGGCACCATCCTGATTGAGCCGAAGCCTCAGGAGCCAACCAAGCACCAGTATGATTACGACGTCGCCACCGTCTATGGCTTCCTCAAGCGTTTCGGACTGGAGAATGAGGTCAAGCTCAACATCGAGCAGGGCCACGCCATCCTGGCCGGCCATTCGTTCGAGCATGAACTGGCGCTGGCCAATGCGCTGGGAATCTTCGGCTCGATCGACATGAACCGCAACGACTACCAGTCGGGCTGGGACACCGACCAGTTCCCCAACAATGTGCCGGAGATGGCTCTCGCCTACTATCAGGTGCTGCAGGCCGGCGGCTTCAAGACCGGCGGCACCAATTTCGACGCCAAGCTCAGGCGCCAGTCGCTCGATCCGCAGGATCTGCTGATCGGCCATATCGGCGGCATGGATTGCTGCGCTCGCGGCCTCAAGGCGGCAGCGCGCATGGTCGAGGACAAGGCGCTGTCCGGCCCGCTCGCCGAGCGCTATGCCGGCTGGGATTCGGCCGAAGCCAAGGCGATGCTTGCCGGCAAGCGCACGCTGGAGGAAATTGCCGAGCGCGTCGTCAAGGAGAAGATCAAGCCGCAGCCCAGATCCGGTCGTCAGGAACTACTCGAAAACGTCGTCAACCGGTACGTCTGAGGCATACCATCCCGCGGCCGCATTGTTCAGCGGCCGCGGGATAAAGACGACTTTCCGCGGGGCTGACACCGACAAGGTTTGCCCGTGCGAAACTTTCGGTCTGCTTGCTGACCGGGCCTGGCATTTGCCTTAGCCGTGATCGAGGCCTCTCAGGTAGGCGCAGAACATGTCGGCCATGGCGTCGGCGTAGGCTTCGATCTCCGCGGGGGTTCGGGGCAACTCCGAGAACTGCTTCCCCACCGTGCTGAGCGTCGTCATGACCAGGTCGCCGGCCAATTCGCGAGTCGCTTGCGCGGCGTTGGGCAACGCCTTCTGCATGAAGAGCTGGATGGTGCGGTCTCCGGACGCCCTTGCCGCCTGCGCCTCAGGCGCGTCGCGGTAAAGCGGTGCGGCGTCGTCGAGCGCCACACGCACCGCGGCCTCGTCACACTCCGAGCGGAGGAAGGCGTGGACCAAGGCGCGCAGCCGTTCAAATGGCGGTTTCCCGACATCCTCGAGGATGTCGCGCAGCAAATCGGTCGTCTGCCGCCATTCGTCGCTCTGGAGCCGGAACAGGATCGCCGCCTTGTTCGGAAAATACTGATACAGCGATCCGACACTGACACCGGCCTTCTCGGCCACCCGCGCCGTGGTGAAGCGCTGCGCGCCTTCCCTCGCCAAAACCTGAACAGCAGCCTGCAAAATCGCAGCAACGAGCTCTGCCGAGCGGGCCTGCTTGGGCTGTTTTCGCGAGGAAATCCGCGGACTGCGGTGATCGCTCATTGAGAGGCGCGCCAATGCGATTAGTAAATGCGAATGATTAGTCGTGTTTTGAGTGCCGCGCAAGAACGCATTCAATTCTGACTGGAGACCAACATGACTACACTGTCGACAACGCCGCTCGCGCCCCTGCTGGATCGCCTGTTCGAGGAAGCCGCTGCCGCAACGAGCCCTGCGGTGGCGGAGCTCTCCGCCGAAGATCGGATGCGCCTGGTTCGAAGCAAGACCGAATACCTCGATTTCTATGGGCGGCTAAAGGACCTCTGGCTTCCCGTTTCGCGAGAGACCGGCACGCTGCTCTACATGCTGGCACGGGGCAGCAGCGCAAGGACGATCGTTGAATTTGGAACCTCGTTCGGCATCTCGACCCTGCACCTTGCCGCAGCCTTGCGGGACAATGGCGGTGGCCGCCTCATCACCAGCGAGTTCGAGCCATCCAAGGTGGCGCGCGCCAGGAACAATCTGACGGCAGGCGGTCTCATCGACCTGGTGGAAATCCGAGAAGGAGATGCGGTGCAAACATTAAGCGTCGATCTTCCCGAAACCGTCGACCTGCTTCTGCTCGACGGCGCCAAAGCGCTCTATCCAGAGATCTTGAGTCTGGTCGAAAGCCGCCTCAGGCCGGGCGCCTTCGTCGTTGCCGACAACGCCGATCTTTGCCCCGAATACCTTGAGCGGGTGCGCTCGACCGGAGGCGGCTACATGTCCACGTCGTTCAGCGAGGATGTCGAGCTGTCGATGCGGCTTGGCTGAAGCACTGCCTGACCTACTGGTACGATCGTGCCCAAGATGGGCGGCGGCGGACAAAACTTTGCCCGGCGCCGCCCATCAATCGCCTCGCTCTTGCCTTCAAACAGCCGTCACGAACCTCCTATAGTGTGGTTCGTGGCGGGAACGGAAAGAAGGAGGCGAAACGATATGCAGCACGAACGCGAAATCGACGCCCTGCTCTCATCTGGCGAGGCCGGATCGATCATCGACCGGCTGATGGCGCTGCCGCACCCGAAGCAAGGTGCGCTGAGTGCGAACGAATGGGATCGCGCGGTCGCCAGCCGCTTCGAGACCCATCTTGCGAGACAAATGCGCTCGCAGATCGACGGCAACAGCGACCGCCTGGACGCTGCCTGATCTACCTTTGTCTATGCATGCCGTTGTCCCAAAACCGCTACGGACTTTTGGGCGACATGCATTATCCCTGACGCAACCTGACCGGCGCTTCGCCGAACGCTCTTGAAAACGCTCTGGAAAATGCCGCGGCGGACGAAAAGCCCGTTCGCCCGGCAATATCGGCCATAGCCACGCGCGTGTCGACCACCAGCCGGCGCGCGGCGCCGAGGCGCAGCCTGAGATAATAGGCGCCGGGCGTTTCGCCGATCGACTTGCGAAAGATACTTTCCAGCGTTCGTGCCGTCACCCCGGCGCGCTTGGCCACCGCGGCTATGGTCAGCGGCTGGTCGATATGCGCTTCCATCAGCCGGATGGCTTGCGCCAACCTGGGATCGTAGCCGTCGAGACGGCCGAGCGAGACCAGCGGCTGCGCGTCGGTCGCGGCGCGCGCCTGGTCGTAGATGAAGACGCTCGCGACATCGAGCGCCACGGCCATGCCGAGCCGCGTGCGAATCAGATGCAGCATCAGGTCGAAGGTCGGCGAGGCGCCGCCGGAGGTGAACACCGGGCCGTCGATGACGTAGCGATCGGGGCGCACGTCGACGCCGGGAAAGGCCGACGAGAAATCCTCCATGTCCTCCCAGTGGGTGGTGGCGCTGCGCCCTTCCAGCAAGCCCGCGCGCGCCACCAGCCACGTACCCGCCTCGACGCCGCCGCAGGCGCGTGCCGCGCGCGCCGCCCGGCGCAGTCCGGACAGCAGGGCCGATGTGGCATAGTTCTGCGTGCCGAATCCGGCGACGACGACCAGCATGTCGGTTGTGTCAGCCGCATCGAAGCGGCCGCTGACCGCCACCGGCAGGCCGCATGTGGTAACCGGCGCCTCGCCCGTCACCGAGACCAGCCTGAAATCGAACAGCGTCTCACCGGCAATGCGGTTTGCGGCGCGCAATGGATCGACGGCTGAGGCGACGCACATGATCGATGAGCCGGAGAATACCAGCAGCGTTACCTCGAGCGGCAAACGCTCGGCCTGAAAGATCGTCGGTTTTTCGTTTTTGGTCACACGATCTTCGTAAAACGCAAAACAGTTTCCGGCAAGTCAGGCATTCTTGCCCTACGTCCTATTGGGAGAGAGTCCGATGCCGTTAGCGATGAACCGTGAGGTCTTCATTACCTGTGCCGTGACCGGGTCCGGCAGTTCGCAGGATCGCAGCCCGCATGTGCCGCGTTCGCCCAAGCAGATCGCCGATTCGGCCATCGAGGCGGCAAAGGCAGGTGCGGCGATCGTCCACTGTCATGTGCGCGATCCCGAAACCGGCAAGCCCAGGCGCGACGTACACCTTTATCGTGAAGTAACGGAGCGCATCCGCGCGGCGGATGTCGATGTGGTTTTGAACCTGACCGCCGGCATGGGCGGCGACATGGTGTTCGGCCCGCCGGAAAACCCGCTGCCGCTGAACGAAAAAGCCACCGACATGGGCGGTGCCAGCAACCGCATGGAGCACGTCCGCCAGTGCTTGCCGGAAATCTGCACGCTCGACTGCGGCACGATGAATTTCGCCGAGGCCGACTATGTCATGACCAATACGCCCGGCATGCTGCGTGCCATGGGCGGCATGATGACGGCGCTCGGCGTCAAGCCGGAGATCGAGGCTTTTGACACCGGGCATCTGTGGTTCGCCAAGCAATTGGTCGAGGAAGAAGTGCTGAAGCCGGACGCCTTGGTGCAATTATGCATGGGTGTGCCGTGGGGGGCGCCGGACGACCTCAACACCTTCATGGCGATGGTCAACAATGTGCCGTCGACCTGGAACTGGTCGGCTTTTGCCATCGGCCGCAACCAGATGGCCTACGTCGCTGCCGCGGTGCTCGCCGGCGGCAATGTCCGCGTCGGGCTGGAGGACAATCTCTGGCTCGACAAGGGCGTGCTGGCGACCAATGCGCAATTGGTCGAGCGGGCGGTCAGCATCGTGTCGAATATGGGTGCCAGGGTCATCGGCCCGGACGAAGTCCGCAAGAAGCTCAACCTGACGAAGCGCGCACCGCTTTGAACAGGGAATCGGTTGGGAGGAGCCGCCGATGAAGACCGTGAAATTCACCGCCATGAAGGACGGCGACCGCGAGGATTACGCCTTCCTCACCGAGCACGAGATCGACTACGCGGCAAAGACCGGCGAACGGCTGCTCGATGCGCTCGTCCAGCTTGATGCGGGTCTCTCGGGCTACAAGATCACCCGGCTCGGCCATTCGCTGCAAGCGGCAACGCGGGCCTGGCGCGACGGCGCCGACACCGACTGGATTGCCTGCGCCTTGCTGCACGACATCGGCGACATCTACGCGCCCTATAATCATGACGAATATGCGGCGTCGATCCTGAAACCCTTCGTTCGCGAGCAATGCACCTGGGTGGTGGAAAAGCACGGCGACTTCCAGCGCCTCTATTACGCCCATCACCTCGGCGGCAATCCGCACGCCCGCGACCGTTTCGCCGGGCACATCTACTTCGACGATTGCGATGAGTTTTGCGAACGATGGGATCAGTCGAGCTTCGATCCCGACTACGAGACATTGCCGATCGATTTCTTCCGGCCCTTCGTGCTCGAAGTGTTCGCGCGCAAGGCCTATGACGCGTCCGTGATCCGTGCCGGCGAACGCGTCGCCCTCACCGACCCCGCAACAGCCAGCACAAGAACCGGAGCTTCCGCATGAGCATCATCAACAAGGCGGCAGCCATCGGCGGCGGCGTGATCGGCGCCGGTTGGGTCGCGCGGCTGCTGCTCAACGGCATCGACGTATCGATCTTCGATCCCGACCCCGAGGCATCACGCAAGGTCGGCGAGGTGATGAAGGGAGCGCGACGCGCCTACAAGCAGATGCTGCCCGGCGGCTTGCCGAAAG
Organism: Mesorhizobium sp. M0904; assembly: GCF_040319475.1. Taxonomy (NCBI): domain Bacteria; kingdom Pseudomonadati; phylum Pseudomonadota; class Alphaproteobacteria; order Hyphomicrobiales; family Phyllobacteriaceae; genus Mesorhizobium; species Mesorhizobium sp. M0904. The sequence goes on from NZ_JAMYOC010000011.1 coordinate 17,910, forward strand.
AGGGCAAGCTCACCTTCGCCAAGACGATCGCCGAGGCGGTGGCCGATGCCGATTTAATCCAGGAAAGCGTGCCGGAGCGGCTCGACCTGAAGCACCGCGTGCTGGCCGAAATCGACCTTTATGCGCCGGCCAACGCAATTGTCGGCTCCTCCACTTCCGGCATCAAGCCGACCGACATGCAGGTGGCGATGAAGAAGCATCCGGAGCGGCTGGTCGTCGGCCATCCGTTCAACCCCGTCTATCTGCTGCCGCTGGTCGAGATCGTCGGCGGCGAACAGACCTTTCCCGAGGCGATCGACGTCGCCAAGGAGATGTATGCCTCGATCGGCATGAAGCCGGTGGTGATCCGCAAGGAGATCGAAGCCTTCGTCGGCGACCGCCTGCTCGAAGCGGCATGGCGCGAGGCGCTGTGGCTGGTCAAGGACGGCATCTGCACGGTCGAGGAGCTCGACGACATCATGCGCTATGGCTTCGGCCTGCGCTGGGCGCAGATGGGCATGTTCCAGGTCTATCGCGTCGCCGGCGGCGAGGCCGGCATGCGGCACTTCATGGCGCAGTTCGGCCCGTGCCTGAAATGGCCCTGGACCAAGCTGATGGACGTGCCGGAGTTCAACGACGAGCTGGTCGAGCTGATCGCGACCCAGTCGGACGACCAGGCGCACGGTCTGTCGATCCGCGATCTCGAAAAGATCCGGGACGACAATCTGGTCGCCATCATGGAGGCACTGTCGAAGCAGAACAAAGGCAAAGGCTGGGGTGCCGGCGCCTTGCATAGGGACTACACCAGGCAGTTGGCCAAGCTTGCGGCAAAGAAGCCCAGCGCCTCCAGGGCGGCCGAAAAGGCCAAGGCTGAAAAGCCGAAGAAAAAGAAGAGAGGCTGAGACCATGGATTTTGGTCTTTCGGAGGAGCAGAAGCTCATCGTCGAGACGACGCGGGCCTTCGTCGAGAACGAGCTTTACCCGCATGAGCGCGAGGTTGAACGCACCGGCGTGCTGCGCCGCGAGCTGATCGAGGAGATCAAGGCCAAGGCGATCGAAGCCGGCCTCTATGCCGCCAACATGCCAACGGAAGTCGGCGGCGCCGGGCTCGATACAGTGACCTGGCTGCTCTATGAAAAGGAACTCGGCCGCGCCAATTACGCGCTGCACTGGACCTGCGTGGCGCGGCCTTCGAACATCCTTCTCGCCGGCACGCCGGAGCAGCGCGAAAAATATCTGTTTCCCTGCATTCGCGGCGAGAAATGGGATTGCCTGGCAATGACCGAGCCGGGCGCCGGCTCCGATCTGCGCGGCATGAAGGCAACCGCCGTGCAAGACGGCGACGACTGGGTGCTGAACGGCACCAAGCATTTCATCAGCCATGCGGACCTCGCCGATTTCGCCATCGTCTTCATGGCCTCGGGTGAGGAAGAGTCTTCGCGTGGAAAACGCAAGAAGATCACCGCCTTTTTCGTCGACAAGGGCACCAAGGGTTTCACCGTGCGCGACGGCTACCGCAACGTCTCACATCGCGGCTACACCAATGCCATCCTCGAATTCGACGATTGCCGGTTGCCGGCCAGTCAGGTTCTGGGCGAGGTCCACAAAGGCTTCGACGTCGCCAATTCATGGCTTGGCGCGACGCGCCTGCAGGTCGGCGCCACCTGCCTCGGCCGCGCCGAGCGGGCGCTTGGCCACGCCGTCGAATACGCCGCGCAGCGCCAGCAGTTCGGCCAGCCGATCGGCAAATTCCAGGGCGTGTCGTTCAAGCTCGCCGACATGGCGACCGAGCTGAAGGCCGCCGACCTGATGGTGTTCGAAGCCGGCTGGAAGTACGATCAGGGTACCGTCACCGACCAGGACATGGCCATGGCCAAGCTGAAGGCCACCGAGATGCTTGCCTTCGTCGCCGACGAGGCGATCCAGATCCATGGCGGCATGGGGCTGATGGACGACCTGCCACTGGAACGCATCTGGCGCGACGCCCGCGTCGAGCGCATCTGGGAAGGCACTTCGGAAATCCAGCGACACATCATCTCGCGCGCGCTGCTGCGCCCGTTCGGGGGCTAGAGCGTGACCCCAAAAAGTGAAATCCGGTCTTTGGAAAAGATCATGCTCAGACGAAAAGATGACAATGCACAGGCTTGAACGTCTTTTGCGGCCGAAATCGATCGCTGTCTTCGGTGGTGCGCAGGCGGCGGCCGTCGTCGCGCAATCGATCAAAATGGGCTTTGCCGGCGAGATCTGGCCGGTGCATCCGACCAAGGACGAGGTCGCCGGCCGCAAGGCCTATCGCTCGGTGGCCGAATTGCCCAGTGCGCCGGATGCCGCTTTCGTCGGCGTCAACCGGCACTTGACCATCGAAGTGGTCAAGGCGCTGGCGGAGCGCGGCGCCGGCGGTGCGGTCTGCTTCGCCGCCGGCTTTCTCGAAACCGAGGCCTATGACGAAGACGGCGAGCGGCTGCAGGCCGAACTGGTCGAGGCGGCCGGCCAAATGCCGATCATCGGGCCGAACTGCTATGGGCTGATCAATTACGCCGACGGCGCGCTTTTGTGGCCCGACCAGCATGGCGGCATCAGGCTGCCGGAAGGCGGTCGCGGCGTTGCCATCATCACCCAGTCGTCGAACATCGCCATCAACATGACGATGCAGAAACGCGGCCTGCCGATCGCCTTCCTGATGACCGCCGGCAACCAGGCGCAGACCGGGCTTTCCGAAATGGCGCTCGGCCTGATCGAGGACGACCGCGTCACCGCGCTCGGCCTGCATATCGAGGCCTTCGATTCGGTAGCCGGCTTCGAAAGGCTGGCGGCACGGGCACGCGAGCTGAAGAAGCCTGTTATCGCCATGAAGGTCGGCCGCTCCGAGCAGGCGCGGCAGGCGACCGTCTCGCATACCGCGTCGCTGGCCGGCTCGGACGCGGCGTCCGGCGCTTTCCTGAGGCGGCTCGGCATCGCCCGGATCGATTCAATTCCCGCCTTCATCGAGGCGCTCAAGCTATTGCACGTCACTGGCCCCCTGCCCGGCTACCGGCTGTCATCGATGAGCTGCTCGGGCGGCGAGGCGTCGGTCATGGCCGACAGCGCCGAAGGCCGCTGGGTGACGTTTCCGCCACTCACCCCCGAGCACCGCGCGCGGGTCAAATCGACGCTCGGGCCGCTGGTCGCGGTGGCCAACCCGCTCGACTATCACACCTTCATCTGGAACAACGAACCGGCGATGACCGCCGCCTTCACCGCCATGGTGTCTGGCGGCTTCGACCTCAATATGCTGGTGCTCGACTTTCCGCGTCCCGACCGCTGCTCGGACACGGACTGGTGGGCGACGCTGCGCGCCTTCGAATCGGCGCTGAAGACCAACAGCGCGCAGGGCGCGATCGTCTCCTCGTTGCCGGAAAACCTGCCCGAGGAATACACTGCCGGCCTGATGGCGCGGGGCATGGTGCCGCTGTTCGGCATTTCCGAGGCCATGGACGCCGCCCAGGCGGCAGCCTTCATCGGCTGGGCGTGGCGCGAGCCGCAGGCGCAGCCGATCGACACTTCCGCGTCCGGCGCGCCGGCCGGCGACCATGTCACGCCGGACGAGGCCGAGGCGAAGGCGCGGCTCATCGAGGCCGGGCTCCCCGTGCCGAAGGGCGAGCGCGCCGGCAATGCGGTCGAAGCTGTGATCTCCTCGATGGCGCTCGGCTTCCCGGTGGCGCTGAAGGCTCTTGGCGTCATCCACAAGTCCGAGCTCGACGCGGTCCGGCTCAACCTCAGGGATGCCGAATCGGTCAGCACCGCCGCCCATGATCTCGGCCCGCTCGGCACCGGCCTTTATGTCGAGCGCATGGTGCGCGACGGCGTCGCCGAGCTGCTGGTCGGCTTCACTCGCGACCCGATGTTCGGCGCGGTGATGACGCTCGGCACCGGCGGCGTGCTGGTCGAGCTGTTGCGCGACAGCGTCACACTGATGCTGCCGGCGACCCGTGATGACATCGAGGCCGCTTTGCGCGGGTTGAAGCTGTTCCCGCTGCTCGACGGTTATCGCGGTCGGCCGAAGGCCGATGTCGCAGCTGCAATCGATGCGATATCGGGCATTGCTGCTTTCGTGCAGCAAAATGCCGGCGAGATCGAGGAGCTCGACATCAATCCTCTGATCGTCTGCACCGAGAGCAAGGGCGCCTGGATCGCCGACGCGCTGCTGGTGCTGGGAGAGAACAAAAATGTCTGACGTCATCACCACCCGCCGCGAGGGCACGATCCTCGAAGTCATGCTCGACCGGCCCAAGGCCAATGCCATCGACCTGAAGACGTCGCGGCTGATGGGCGAGACGTTCAAGGGGTTTCGCGACGATCCCGACCTGCGCGTCGCCATCGTCAAGACCGCCGGCGACAAGTTTTTCAGCGCCGGCTGGGACCTTAAGGCAGCGGCTGGCGGCGATGCCGTCGACGGCGACTATGGCGTCGGTGGCTTCGGCGGGCTGCAGGAATTGCGCGACCTCAACAAGCCGGTGATCGCCTGCGTCAACGGCATGGCGGTCGGCGGCGGCTTCGAGCTGGCGCTGTCCTGCGACCTCATCTACGCGTCGGACCACTCCTCCTTCGCGCTGCCCGAAATCCGCGCCGGCACGCTGGCCGATGCGGCAACGATCAAGCTGCCGAAGCGCATCCCTTATCACGTCGCCATGGACCTTTTGTTCACGGGCCGCTGGATGGATGTCGCCGAGGCGCATCGCTGGGGCCTGGTCAACGAGGTGCTGCCCAAGGAAAGACTGGAGGACCGCGTCTGGGAGATCGCCCGGCTGCTCGCCAGCGGCCCGCCGCTGGTCTTCGCCGCGATCAAGGAAACGGCCCGGGTCGCAGAATCGCTGACCTTCCAGGATGCCATGAACCGGGTGACGCGCCGGCAACTGCCGACGGTTGACGCGCTCTACGGCTCGGAGGACAATCTCGAGGGTTTTCGCGCCTTTGCCGAAAAGCGCGATCCGGTGTGGAAGGGCAGATAGTGAGTGTCCCTGGAACGACGGCGTTCCGTCCCAGAGGAGGGTGTTCAGGCGGATTCGTCACTATCCGTTCCGTTCCCATGACTAACTACAAGAAACTCATCGACGCCGAGACCTGGGCGTTCATCGAGCGGACCAATTCGTATTATCCGCCGGATACGATCGACTACACGATCGCCGAGCAGCGCGCGATCTACGACCGGATGTGCCGCGAATTCTCTGCCGGCTATCCGGATGGCGTGACGGCTGAAACCACCGCCATTGCCGCGCCAGCGCACGACGTCCCGATCCGCATTTATCGCAGCGCGGCGCCGAACGCCTCTGCGATGGTGCTCTATGTCCATGGCGGCGGCTACATCCTCGGCGGGCTCGACAGCCACGACGATGTCTGCGCCGAGCTTTGCGCCCGCACCGGCTATGAGGTGGTCTCGGTCGACTACCGGCTGGCGCCGGAACATCTGCACCCGGCCGCCTTCGACGATGCGATGGGCGCCTTCGAATGGGCCACCGCCACTTACGAATGCCCCGTCCTGCTCTGCGGCGACAGCGCCGGCGGCAATCTCGCCTGTGCCGTCAGTCATGCGACGCGTGGCCACGTGACAAAGCCGGTCGACCAGGTGCTGATCTATCCTGGCCTTGGTGGCGATCGTTCACTCGGTTCCTATGTCACGCATGCCGAAGCGCCAATGCTGACGATGCGCGACCTGGAGTTCTATAAAAACATCCGGACTGGCGGAGTGGACGCTACAGGCGACATCACTTTGTCTCCGCTCGCCGACGCCGATTTCGCCTATCTGCCGCCTACCGTCGTGATCACCGCCGAATGCGACCCGTTGTCGTCGGACGGCGAAGCCTATCGCGACCGCGTCGTTGCCGCAGGCGGACGTGCCTGGTGGCTCGAGGAGCCGGGGCTGGTGCACGGCTATCTCAGAGCCAGGCACACGGCCGGCCGCGCCCGCTCGAGCTTTACCCGGATTGTCGATGCCGTGACGGTACTTGGGAAGGGCGAATGGATCTGGTGAGGGCTGTCCTCCTCACCGCGAAGGGCCTTTATCGGCCGCTATAGCTCTACTTGCGGCGGCGTCGGCCGGAGACCCGCCTCAACCAAGGTCCCAAATGAAAGGCGCTCATCAGCAGGTACATCGGGACCATGCCGCCCAGCGGCGACGCATCTTGCCCGGTCGAGCACATCATATCCGGCGCTCCGCCAAGAAACGTCAGCAGCGCCATGGTTGCGAAGGCCGGCGCGGCCGCAAAGGACAGCCAATCGGCTGCGCCAAGGCCGGCCGGGCTCGCATCGGCGGTGGATCCGCCTGCATGAATCTCGCTCATGGCCATAGTCCTGCATAACGAGCGGGATGCGTCGAATGAACGTGCATCCCGCTCCTCCAATTGTCCTAGCCGCATTTCCGCGACGCCAAACGTTCTATTCGGTGCGGTTCCGGAACGCGGCCTCTCCGGCGTCCGACACCTCGACCCACTTTTTGTCGGGAACGGTTTCGGCGCCATAATTGTCGTGCCAGTTCCACCACTTGTACGTCGGCGTCTGCGGATAGCCTTCGGGCGAATCCTCCCAAACCTCCTGGCGGCCGAGCGGCGACAGGTCGAGATAGCTCCATACGGTCCCCATCGCCTCGTCGCCGCGGTTGTTGATGAAGTAGGTACGGAACACGCGATCGCCATCGCGGATGAACACGTTATGGCCGTGCCACTCGTCAACGCCGAAATCGGCATCGAAGCTGTCGGTGATGGTGTACCAGGGCATCTTCCAGTCCATCCGCGCCTTCAGCCGCGCAATGTCGGCCTGCGGTGCGCGCGAGGCGTAGGCAAGCGTGGTGTCGCGGGCGTTCAGATGGGCAAGATTGCCGACCTGGTCTGCCCCCAGCGAGCAGCCGCGGCAAGCGTGATCGGGCCAGCCGAATACGCCGGGCTCGAAGAAAGCGCGGTAGACGATCAGCTGACGGCGGCCCTCGAACAGGTCGAGCAGGCTCACCTTTCCGTTGGGGCCCTCGAACGTATAGGCCTTCTCCACCGCCATCCACGGCATCCGCCGACGCTCGGCGGCCAAGGCGTCGCGAGCCCGGGTCACGGTTTTCTCCTTCACGAGCAACTGCTGGCGCGCGGCCTCCCACGCATCAGGCGAAACGACCGGTGGTGTCTTCATCGCGAGCCGCGTCGTCTGCTCGCCTGTGCCATTCTGATGTGCCGTCATTGTGCATCTCCCTTGCTGGTCTGTTGTCGCACCATTCCCGGCGCGACGTGTTGCTGATCGGTCATGAGCCAGGATAGGGGCGATAGCGGATTGGCGAGAGTGACAAGTGTGACGCGATTCCGACGGGTTCGCTGATCACGGCCAATTTCGCCGCCCCGTGACGCCTCTGCTCATTCGTGCCCGGACTGCTGAATGGGCCGTGCGCCAGCCAGGTAGCGATCATTGTCAAACGGTTCGGCCTGGTTGCTGTCCGGGCTCCACAGCTGCCGGTGGGTTCGTGTGAGATCGCCGAGATAGACATGCAGCGCACCGGATCGCGCGCTGCCCGTATTCGCAACCGCATGCACGGTATTTGACGCCATGTGCACGACGGCAGGCGCTGCGATGTCCTGCCTTTCGGGAACATCGAGTTCGCTGCCGGCAACGGGATAGATGAAGTTCGTCTCGCTGCCCTTGTAGATGCCGATCAAGGCATCCATCAGGTGGTTGTGGGGCGGGTACTGCAGGCCGGGCGACAACGTGATGTGATAGATCGTCAGGTTCGGGCTGGCATGCAAAAGAACCTCGTCGTCGTCTTCTTCGTGAGCGAGTGTTCCCGATGCGTGAAAACGGTTGATGTAATCGCCCAGGACCGTCCTTACCGCTTCGAGGGGATCTGGCCCCTTCGCGGCATTGACGATATCATCGGCAACAGCGTAGAGAGGCGAGTTGGCGGGTAAAGGCATATCAGTTATCCTCCCTGAGATGCTCAGATTTTCAACCTGAGGTGCTCACGCTAGCGAATGTCGATGCCAGCGTCAACCGGACAGCCAAACGGACAAAATATGAAAACGACGAAGTTGACCGCCGAACCGGCAAGGCCGGCCACGGTCGAGGCGACAGCACTGTCAGCCGCCGACGTCCTTCGCAGGGAACAGGCATATGAGCAGCTGAGGAACGACATCATTGCCTGCGTGCTGCGCCCCGGCGAAGCGCTGACCGAAAAACAGATCGGCGATCGATACCAGATCAAAAAGGCAACCATCCGCGCGGCGTTGGCCCGTCTGATGCAGGAAGGTCTGGTCAGGAGCGAGCCGCGCCGCGGCTACGTCGTTGCAACGCTCAGCCTGCGGGACGTCAACGAGATCTTCGATGTCCGCAGCTTGATCGAACCGGAAGTGTTCAGGGTGGCGGCATCGAACATTACCGAGCGCGGGCTGGAGGACATCGGGCTGGCAGCGAGAAAAGTGCTGAAGCCGGAGACGTTGCGTAGTCATGTTGCATTCCTGGCGGCGGATCGTGCGTTTCGTCTGGCCCTTGCGGGGCTCTCGGGAAATTTACGACTGGCGCATCTACTGGACCAGATACTCGACCAGTCGGCGCGGGTTCTCCACCTTGGGTTCAAATCCCGCGACTTCACCCAGTTGATCATCGCCCAGCAAAAGGAACTGGTTCTTGCCTGCGAGGCAGGCGACGTTTCCGGCATCGTCAAACTTGCCCGTTCGCAGTGCCTGTTTCTCAAGAAGCAGGTGCTCGAGGCTTTGCTTGCCGGTTCCAAGCTTCGGGACGTCAATTTGCAGCCCTTCGCCTAGAGCGGTTCTCCTGGAACCGGTAACCGGCTCTAACTATCTGTTTTGCCGCATTTATGCGGGCGCCGAATGATTCCATTTGGCTGCAAAATGCTCAGAGGGAAAGTTGGCCGTTCGGTGCGACCGCCACCTTGGCGCAACGGCGCCGGCGGGGCTTGTTCACCCCACCGAGGAAGATGCCGCCGAGCGACCAGAATGCCTGGCCGCCAAGCGACTGCTCCGGCTCCTGCTCGACGGCCTTTGCCGGCCGCAGTCAGTTCGGCGGCCGCGACAAAGCCGGCAAGGCCGGCGCCGACGATGATCACATCCGCATCGTCGGGCATCTATTTGGCCAAGATCTCGTCCAAAAAACCGGCCCGTTGCAGGATCACGGCCGGCCTAGACTGCCTCCCAGCCTTCCTTCTCGCCGGCGCGGAAGATGGCATCGATGACCTTCTGGTTGAGCACCGATTCTTCCAGGGTGAAGACACGATCCTTGCCACCCTGTGCCGCCCGCGCGAAGGCCTCGACTTCCAGCCGGTACTGTTGCGTGCCGGGAAAGCGGAAGACCTGCGCCTCGCTGTGGTTCTGGTTGTGCAGTTCGACACGGTGATGGTCGTAGAGTCCGGCATTAAACGGTGAGAACACCTCGATGAAGCCCTTCTCACCGTGAAAGACCATCACCTGGCGTGCCGCCATCTGTGTCGACAGGTAAAACGACAACTCGAAGTCGCCGAAATCGGCGCGGATCGAGGAATAGATGTCGGTGCCGAATGTCTTGTCGCGCTCGATCCTCGCCTGGACGCGCAGCGGCTCCTTGCCGGTCGAAAAGCGCGTCGATACCGTCGGATAGACGCCGATGTCGGGCAGCGCGCCGCCGCCGAGATCGAGCTTGTTGCGCATGTTGTTGGGGTCGACATTGTAGTAGGAGAACGCGCCCTGGACATGGCGCAGCCGGCCGATGGCGCCGTTGCCGATCAGCTCGCGCACCTTGATCCATTGCGGGTGGTAGACGACCATGAAGGCTTCGCAGACCAGCACCTTCCTGGCATCGCGCAGCTTGATCAGTGGCGGAATGTCCTTGGCGTCGAGAGCCAGTGGCTTTTCGACCAGAACATGCTTGCCGGCCTCGATCGCCTTGGCTGCCCATTCGACATGCTGCGAGGTCGGCAGCGGAATGTAGACGCCGTCGATGTCGCTGGAGGCGAGCAGTTCCTCATAGGAGCCGAAAGCATGGCGCGCCCCGAAGCGTTCGCCCAGCGCCCGAGCTTTCGACAGATCGCGGCTGGCGATCGCCGACAGCACGCCGTTCTCCGCCTCGACGATTGCCGGTAAAAGCTGCTCGCGGCCGATTTTGGCCGTCGACAAAACACCCCATCGGAACATCAGATTTCTCCTCTCGATTGCAGGCCTGGAGGTTTGCCTGAAATCGGCGGAAAAGCCAATGCGGGAGCATGGTTCCTCGCCCCACCAAGTGGGGAGAGGAACCCAGGTCCTGCAGCGACGGTGAAATCGCAGGGAGAACCGCTCAACCCCTTCTACCCGTCAGCGTCATGTCGAATTCGACGACGTTGGAATAAATCGGCGTGCCGACATCCATGCCATAGCGCGACCGCAACACCTTGCCTGTGACGTGGAACTTTATCGTGCCCGCCTTGAGGCTGCCGAGCTCGGCCGTGAACTTTTCCTGAAAGGTCTTGCCGCGCGCCGTCAGCCGGCCGGTGACAAGGGCCGACGTGTCGCCGGTGCGTTTGACGCTGGTCGAACGGAACTGGATCTCCGGATTGTTGGTCGCGTCGAAAACCGCGTCCGAGCGGAGAAAGGCATCGATGCGACTTTGGCCGGTACCGACGCTTTCGGGGAAGATGGTGAAATTGACCTGGGACCGGCCGACATCGCTGTTGTCGATAAGGATATTGCCCTTGAAGCGGGAGAAAGCACCGTCGAGCCCGCCGCCGCCGAGCTTGGCAATGGAGAAGTGGATGCTGGAACTCCCTGGGCTGATCGTGTAGCTGCCGGCCGCCTCGCCAAGGGCAACGGCGGCAAAAACAGGCATGGCAAAACAAGCGGCGGCTGCCGCAAATCCGAAGATGCGCGCGTACATGGAAATGGTCCTCTTGGCAGGCAACGCTTTCTTGCGTCCTCGCCCCATGAACGAATGAGCCGCCCGCTCTATTCCGTCTCGCGATGTGACGAAGCCGTGATCATGCGCGTCAGCACGGTATCCCTCAGCCAGAAATGATGACGCAGCGCAGCGGCGAGATGCAAAGCGACAAGACCGATGCCGGCATAAGCGAGATACCAGTGCGTCGCTGCCCAGAAGCTTTCTGCCATGTCCGATTCACCAAGCGGCAGATTGGGCATGACGAACAGATTGAACGGCACGCTCGGGATCTCCAGCACCGAGACCGAGACCAGCGCCCAGCCGGACAGCGGCAGAGCGAGCTGAAACGCATAAAGCGCGAGATGGACCAGCGGCGCCATCCGGCGCTCGAACGGGCCGACCGAGCGCGGCAGCGGCGGGGCCGGTCTGCCAAGGCGCCAGGCGATGCGCAGGATGACCAGTCCAAGCAGCAGGAAGCCGAAGGATTTATGCAGCTGGATCAGCTCGAAGGCGGTGCGCTGGCTGGACAGCCGCACCATGACGAGGCCGAGCACGAACTGGCCGATAAAGAGCGCCGCGATCAGCCAGTGAAGGATGATCGCCGTCCAGCCGTAGCCGGCCGTCTGGTTTTTGGGCAGTGCTGACATGGTCGGTGAACGAATGCCAGGTCGGCTTTCTTCCACCTCTCCCTTGTGGGGAGGGTTGGCTTATTCGCCGACCTTGAAAAAATCGACAACGGCCCTGAGCGCCGGCCGCATCTGGCGGCGGCTGGGGTAATAGACGAAGAAGCCGTCGAAGCGCGGGCACCAGTCCTCCAGCACGCGAACGAGCTTGCCGGCGGCGAGCGCGTCGCGGACATAATCCTCGAACACGAAGGCGAGCCCGGCGCCGTCGACCGCGGCGTTGGCAATCAGATGGTCCTCGTCGAGGATCAGCGGCCCTTGCACCGGTATCTCGATCTCCTCGCCGTTTTGCTCGAATTCCCAGCGGTAGAGAATGCCGCTGGAGAAGCGGAAGCGGATGCAGCGGTGAGCGGCGAGATCGCGCGGATGCTGCGGTTTTGGCATGGTCTCGAAGTAGGCTGGCGCGCCGACCACGGCGCCGCGAAGGTCTGGTCCGATGCGCACCGCGATCATGTCGCGCTGCAGGCTCTCGCCCAGTCGCACACCGGCATCGAAGCCGCCCTCGACGACGTCGGTGAAGCGGTCCTCGATGACGATCTCCAGCACGATGTCGGGATAGGCAGCCGCAAAGGCGCTGAGCCTCGGCGTCAGCGCCAGGTGGGCCGCGGTGCGCGGCACGGTCAGCCGGAGATTGCCGGCCGGCCGGTCGCGCGCCTCGATCGCCGATTCCAGCGCCAGGTCGATTTCCGACAGCGCCGGCCTGAGGCGCTCGAGCAGTTGCGCGCCCTCCTCGGTCGGTGCGACGCTGCGCGTGCTGCGCGCCAGAAGGCGCACGCCGAGGCGCGCTTCGAGGCTGGACACCGCGTGGCTGACCGCCGACGGCGCGATTGCCAGTTCCTTGGCGGCGCCGCGAAAACTGCCGCATCGGGCGACCATTGCCAGTACCGCGAGCTGTGAAAGATGGGTTCGCTTCATTGATCTATTTCTTGGAACAGCCCGTGCAATTGAGAGCCGATTATCGAACTCGGCGCAAGACGCTATCTCTGCGGCATCACAACCATCACAACAAGGAGACACGTGATGCAAACCCGCAAGCTTGGCAATGAACTTGACGTCTACCCGGTCGGCCTCGGCTGCATGGGGATGAGCTTTGCCTATGGTGGCCAGCCGGAGGCGGAGGCGATTGCCACGCTGCGCCATGCCGCCGAGATCGGGGTCAATTTCTTCGACACGGCCGAGGTCTATGGCCCTTTCGAGAACGAGATCCTGGTCGGCAAGGCGCTGAAGCCGGTGCGTGACAAGGTGACGATCGCAACCAAATTCGGCTTCAAAATCCTCGAAGAAGGCAGCGGCATGGAGCGCATGGCCGGTGTCGATAGCCGCCCGGAGCATGTCAAGGCCGTGGCCGAAGCGTCATTGAAGCGGTTGGATACGGAGGTGATCGATCTCTATTACCAGCACCGTGTCGACCCCAACGTGCCGATCGAGGATACGGTCGGCGCCATGGCCGAGCTGGTGCGCGAGGGCAAGGTGCGGGCGCTCGGCCTGTCGGAGGCGAGTGCGGCGACCATTCGTCGGGCGCATGCCGTGCATCCGATCGCCGCCGTGCAGAGCGAGTATTCACTGTGGAGCCGCGATCCGGAGGAAGGGGTGTTTGCTGTCTGCCGCGAGCTCGGCATCGGCTTTGTCCCCTATAGCCCGCTCGGCCGCGGCCTGCTCACCGGCACGATCGCCAAGCCCGATGTTCTCGGCGCCGACGACTGGCGCCGTGGGTTGCCGCGCTTCCAGGCCGACGCCATGGCGGCCAATGCGGCGGTCGTCGCCGTGCTGGAAAAGATGGCCGCCGGGAAGGGCGTGACGCCGGCGCAGCTGGCGCTCGCCTGGGTGCTGCATCAGGGCGACTTCATTGTGCCGATCCCTGGTGCGCGAAAAATGCGCCATCTGGAGCAGAATACGGCGGCAGCCGATATCGTGCTGAGCCAGGCCGAAGTGGCATCCATCGGCGACGCGCTGTCGCCGGAAAAGGTGGTCGGCAAGCGCTATACCGAGGAGCTGCTGGCCCTGGTTAACGGGTGAACGGCGATCGACGGCGTAATCGAAACGGGGCGTTTCGGCACCCCTTTTTGAGTGCCGCAGCGGTGCAAATAATTGCGAGAAATTGGCGCGAAACACTCCCCTCTGTCCTGCCGGACATCTCCCCCTCAAGGAGGGAAGTTGGACGTCACCTCGGCTTGGCCAATCACCGGCGCCGGAAGGGCGGGCAGGGCGATGGAACTGCCAATCTCCCTTCTTGCGGGAGATGCCCGGCAGGGCAGGTGCCTCGCGCCGACATTCTACCAAGGCACGACAGTAATCTCCGGCCAGCACTCCTGTGCCCGCCTGCCCTTCATCTCATGGGTCCGCTGATTATCCAGCACCCTATTCGGCGTGATGCGGAACGAAAAGATGTCGTCGAGCCCGAACGGTGCCACCAGATCGAGGCGCCCCTCGGCATCGAAGCGGACGCCGACGGCATGCGTCTTCGACGCAAAATAGCTGACCGATTCGCTAGCGCTCATATAACGCGGGCATTCCTGCCCGAACTTGCTCGGATACCACAGATGCACCCGCGCCTGATTGCGCACCTCGACCGGCAGCTTCAGCCCTTCGAAATGCTCCGCCGCACAACGAATGACCAAATCCTCGGCCTCGTAGGACAGATCGCTCTCATCGAAATAGAACAGGTCGACATCCCGGATGCCGTACCCCGAGGGCTTTCCGGTCAGATGATTCCAGACGCTGTTGTAGAGCGCGCCGGAGACGACCAGCCAGTCGGGGAGGTCAAGCGTGCGCACCCGCGACAGCGTCTCGCCGATCAGCGGATCGGACGAGACGATATCGAGAAAGACTGCACGCTGTTCCTCGAAGGGCAGCCCTGAATAGCGCAAATGGCCCATCGCCCTTTGGACGGCGATTCGCCAGGCGCTCGCAACCCCTCAGCCGCGCAGCACGCCGCCGGTCTGCTTGTGCACGTTCTCGACGATGCGCTTGGCCAGCGCCTCGAAATCCTCGTCGGTCAGCGTCTTTTCGACCGGCTGGATCGACACCTCGATGGCGATCGATTTCTTCGCCGCGCCGAGGGCTGCACCCTCGAAAACATCGAACACCGAGACGCCGGAAATCAGCTTCCTGTCTGCGGCAAGAGCGGCGCGAACGAGTGTGCCGGCTTCGACCGCCTTGTCGACGACGAAGGCGAAGTCGCGCTTGACCGCCTGGAAGGCGGACAGATCGAGCCTTGGCTTTGTCCGCGTCGGCTTGGCCTTAGGCTCAGGCACCGCATCAATGAATACTTCGAAGCCGCAGAGCGGGCCGGAGACGTCAAGCCCTTCCAGCGTCTTCGGGTGGAATTCGCCGAATGTGCCGAGCACGACCTTCGGCCCGAGCTTGATCGTGCCGGAGCGGCCCGGATGATACCAGGCCGGGCCGCCGGCCTCGATCTGCAGCCGCTCGACCGGCGCGCCGCAGGCTTCGAGTGCTGCGATCGCATCGGCCTTGGCATCGAAGACGCCGACGGCGCCGGCGTTGCCGGCCCAATGGCGGCCGGAGCCCTCGAGCTTGGCGGTGCCGCGCCGCACGCCGGCGGCAACGCGCCGCTGCTGGTCGGCGCCGTCGCCCTCGTAAGTGCCCGACACTTCGAACAGCGCGACATCGCCGATGCCCTTGTCGGCATTGCGCTGCGCTGCCGCGATCAGCCCCGGGAGCAGCGACGGCCGCATATCCGACATATCGGCCGCGATCGGGTTGGCAAGCTTTAGCGCCTGCTGGCCGCCGCCGAACAATTCGGCGTGTTTTGCCGGAATGAACGACCAGGTGACGGCCTCCATCATGCCGCGCACGGCAAGCGCCCGCTTGGCGGCGCGGGTGCGTATCTGCAGCACAGTCAGGATTTTGGCGTTGACCGCATCGTGGGAACCGAGCGGCTGCGGCGCGATATTGTCGACGCCGTGGATGCGCATGACCTCCTCGACCAGGTCGGCCTTGCCATCGACATCCGGCCGCCAGGACGGGACCGCGACATTGACGACATCGCCCGTGCCCTCCGGCCTGAAGCCGAGGCGGGCAAGAATGTCGAGGCTCGTCGAGCGCGGCACTTCGATGCCGGTCAGCCGCTTCACTTCCGACAAAGGGAACGAGACGATCTTCGGCCGATGGCCGGCATAGCCGACGACCTCGGTTTGCGCCGGCGTGCCGCCGCAGAAATCGAGCACCAGCTTCGTTGCAAGCTCCACGCCGGGAACCATCATTTCCGGGTCGACGCCACGCTCGAAGCGGTAGCGTGCATCGCTGATGATGCCAAGCGTGCGGCCGGTGCGGGCGGTGGCGATCGGGTCCCAAAGCGCCGACTCGATCAGCACGTCGGTGGTGTTCTCGTCACACCCGGAATGCTCGCCGCCCGTGATGCCGGCGATCGATTCGATGCCGTCCTGGTCTGCGATCACGCACATCTCAGGCGTCAGCGTGTATTCGCGGCCGTCGAGCGCCAGCACCTTTTCGCCGTCACGCGCCCGGCGCACGGTGAGATTGCCGGTGACCTTCCCAGCGTCAAAAACATGCAGCGGCCGACCGCGGTCGAAGGTGACGTAATTGGTGATATCGACGAGCGCGCTGATCGGCCTCAAGCCGATGGCGAGAAGCCTTTGCTGCAGCCATTTCGGCGACGGTCCGTTCTTGACGCCGCGGACCAGGCGCAGGGCAAAGCCGGGACAGAGCTCCGGGGCTTCGATCGTCACCTTGACCGGCGTCGCGCCTTTGCCGGGGATCGGCTCTATCGGCGCGCTCTTCAGCGTACCGAGCCCGCTCGCCGCCAGATCGCGGGCGATGCCATGGACACTGGTGGCGTCCGGCCGGTTCGGCGTCAGATTGATCTCGATCAGCGGATCGTCGAGATGGGCATAGGCGGCGAAACTGGTGCCGACCGGCGCATCGGCCGGCAGGTCGATGATGCCGTCATGCTCTTCGGATAATTCGAGCTCACGTTCGGAGCACATCATGCCGTGGCTTTCAACGCCACGGATCTTGCCGACGGTCAGCGTCACGTCGATGCCGGGGATATAGGTGCCCGGTGCTGCAAAGGCGCCGATCAGGCCGGCGCGGGCGTTCGGCGCTCCACACACGACCTGCACCGGTGGCTTGCCGTCGCCGGTGTCGACGGTCAGCACGCGAAGCCGGTCGGCATCTGGGTGCTGCACCGCCGTCACCACCTTGGCGATGACGAAGGGGGCCAGGCTCGCCCGGTCGTCGACATGCTCGACCTCGAGGCCGATCGAGGTGAGACGCTCGACGATTTCCGCCAGCGAGGCGTCGGTCTCGAGATGATCCTTGAGCCAGGAGAGGGTGAGTTTCATGACTGTGTTCCGTCTGGTCTTTGCCGGCTGACTGGTCTTTCCAGGCTGACTGGTCTGGGCACATCGCACTTGAAGCTATGCGGCCGCGCGTCCGACATGTGCAGGAAGGCGAGCTGTCCGCGGATTTGCTGCAGCCCGCTCATCACGCGCTCAAGCCCCCGAACAGCGTTGGCATGTCGAGCGGCCTAAAACCGTAATGCGAAAGCCAGCGGACATCGGCGTCGAAGAAGGCGCGCAGATCCGGCATGCCGTATTTCAGCATGGCGATGCGGTCGATGCCCATGCCCCAGGCGAAGCCCTGGTATTCGTCAGGATCGAGGCCACCGTAACGGAGCACATTGGGGTGCACCATGCCGCAGCCGAGGATCTCCATCCAGTCGGAGCCTTCGCCGAAGCGCACCTCGCCCGGCCGCGAACGATCGCACTGGATGTCGACCTCGAGGCTGGGCTCGGTAAACGGGAAGAAAGACGGCCGGAAGCGCATCTTCACGCTCGGCACCTCGAAGAAGGCCTTGCAGAACTCCTCTAGCACCCACTTCATGTTGGCGACATTGGCCGATTTGTCGATCACCAGCCCCTCGACCTGATGGAACATCGGCGAGTGGGTGGCATCGGAATCCTGCCGGTAGGTCTTGCCAGGAATGACGATGCGGATTGGCGGCTTCTGCATCTCCATGGTGCGGATCTGCACCGGCGAGGTGTGGGTGCGCAAAAGCTTGCGTTCGCCCTGCGCGTCCGGCTGGAAGAAGAAGGTGTCGTGCATCTCGCGCGCCGGGTGGCCTTCCGGGAAGTTCAGCGAGGTGAAGTTGTAATAGTCGGTCTCGATGTCGGGACCTTCGGCGATGGCAAAGCCGAGATCGCCGAAGATCGCCGCGATCTCGTCGATAACCTGGCTGATCGGATGGATGCGGCCGCGCTCGGCCGGCGATTGCCTGACCGGCAGCGTCACGTCGACCTTCTCGGCGGCGAGACGCGCCATAATCGCCGCGTCCTTCAGCTCGGCGCGGCGAACAGAAAGCGCCTCGGTGAGGCGGTTCTTGAGGCCGTTGACCGCCGGGCCCTTGACCTGGCGCTCCTCGGCGCTCATCGAGCCGAGCGTCTTCAGCATCTCGGAAACCGAGCCCTTCTTGCCGAGGGCCGAGACACGCACCGCCTCGATCGCCTGCTCGTCGGCGGCCGAGGCGATCTCGGCCATCAGGGAATGTTCGAGAGTTTCCATGTCACTCATGTTCCAGATCCGATTGGAAGCAAAGAAAAACCCGCGCCAGCCCTGCCAGCGCGGGTTTCCCAAATCAAGTGTCGAATAGCTTGGGAAGCGCTGGTCTTAAGCGACAGCGCTTTCAAAAGCATTCGGCGTGGTGTTCTTAAGATATTCGAGCGCGACCTTGGCCTTGGCCACGAGTGCGGCGAAGGCCTGCGGCTCGTGGATGGCCATGTCCGACAGGATCTTGCGGTCGATCTCGATGCCAGCCTTGTTGAGACCGTCGATGAAGCGGCCGTAGGTCAGGCCATGCTCATGCGTCGCCGCATTGATGCGCTGGATCCACAGCGCGCGGAACGAACGCTTGCGATTCTTGCGGTCGCGATAGGCGTACTGCAGCGACTTTTCCACCGCCTGCTTGGCGATGCGAATGGTGTTCTTGCGGCGGCCGTAAAAACCCTTGGCGGCTTTCAGGACCTTCTTGTGCTTGGCGTGCGAGGTGACGCCTCTCTTTACGCGTGCCATGTCATGATCTCCTTAAAAGCAATTCCAGGAAAAGTGCCTAGCGGTTTTCCGTTCGGAATTGCGTAAAACAAATGCGTGTCCAGACCGAATGCTCTTATTTTGGCGCATGATGTTTCCAAAAAGTCTGCAACTTTTTGGCACCATGCCTTAGAGGCCGTTCGGCAGAAAATTCTTGATGACCTTCTTGCCGTCCGGTTCAGCCAGAACCATCGTGCCGCGGGCATTTCGAATGAACTTGTTGGAACGCTTGATCATGCCGTGACGCTTGCCGGCCGCAGCCGACAGAACTTTACCCGTACCTGTGATCTTGAACCGCTTCTTGGCGGCCGACTTGGTCTTCATCTTGGGCATTTTGCTACTCCGTTTATATGCGCACCAATGCGCTTTTTGTTCGCTTCAGGCCGACCAAAGCCCGAAAAGCAAATGAAACCGCCACGGCATGCCCTGCCGGGCGGTTTTTTGGGAACGGCGGTCCTATACGTCAAAGCGGGCTGGCGCGCAACACCCCGTGCCGAGCAACACTGTACTCCGCAACACTGCACTCAGGGGAGACGGAACAGCACCGGCAATATGCCTGACTGCTGGGCGCCGTCGATCAGTTCGAAAGCCGGCAAGGCAACCAGGAAGACCAGACCGTCCAGCAGCGTGGTTCGCAGCAGGCGCGGCTTGAAGCCGCCGGTGTCGCCTTCCTGGTACAGCGACAGCTTCGGAAAAAAGCGCGGCACTTTCGCCAGGTAGGCCTGGTATGGCGCGCCGAGAACCTCCTTGAGGAATTTCTCCTCGCGCAGGATAACGATGTAAAAGGCACCAGCGCAGAGCGCTGCAAAGCCGATCGTGGCGGTGATGGAGCCGATCTGTGCGCCGACACCGGCGGCAGCTAAAGTAGAGAAGACATAGAGCGGGTTGCGGGTGATCGAATAGGGGCCGCCGGTCACCACTTCGGAGGATTTGCGACCGCCGATATAGAGCGTCGACCACAAGCGTCCGACGATGCCGAGAAAGATCAGCACGACGCCAACCATTTCGATCGTTTCATGCACAGGCGTATCGGGCGGAAAAACCGACTGCCCGAACAAAAGCATCGCGAACAGGACGACGACGACGACGGCAAGCACCATCCTGCGTGTGTGCTGGTAGCTGCCCAGCCCATATTTGGCTTCCGAATGCTTGACGTCATTGACCATGTCGGGAATCCGATCGTCGAGGGAACCAGAGCGTCTTTGCTCTCGCCGGCGATCGCAGCGTCTGGCCAAGAAAACAGGCGCCCCGCCGATCGCCGGGACGCCTTGCAACATGATTCAGGCGGATTTTATGCACGTCGCCCAAAAGTGCGCAGCGGTTTTGCGACAACGACATGCACAAAACAGAACTAAAGCGCAACGCGCTTTAGCGGGGCGCCAGCACCATCATCATCTGGCGGCCTTCGAGCTTCGGTTCGGCTTCGACCTTGGCGATGGGCGCCACTTCCTCGCGAACCTTGTTCAGAAGCTGCATGCCGAGTTCCATATGCGCCATCTCGCGACCGCGGAAGCGCAATGTCAGCTTGACCTTGTCGCCTTCCTCGAAAAAGCGCCGGACAGCCTTCATCTTGGTCTCGTAGTCGTGGCTGTCGATGTTCGGGCGCATCTTGATCTCCTTGATCTCGATGACCTTCTGGTTCTTGCGCGCCTCGGCCGCCTTCTTCTGGTTGGCGTATTTCAGCTTGCCGAGATCGAGGATCTTTACGACGGGCGGCACTGCATTGGGCGATATCTCGACCAGGTCGAGCCCAGCCTCTTCGGCGAGCAGCAATGCGTCGTTGATGGAGACATCGCCGCGGTTCTGGCCTTCGGCGTCGATTAGCTGGACCCGGGGAACCCGGATGTCACGGTTGGAGCGCGGGCCTTCCTTGGTGGGCGCCGCTGCTTTGAAAGGTCTGCGAATGGTCGTGGTCTCCTTGAGCCGTTTCGTTAAGGGGTTCTTCAGTTCAGAATTGCGAACGCGCAATGTGGTGAGCGCGCGGTCGGAGTCAATAGCACAGCATTCTCAGGAAATCACCTGCCCGATGAATGCTCCTCTGCACCAAGCGAAGAAAGTAGCAGAGCACTTTTCGTTGAACCCCCGCTTGTGCCAAAAGACCGGCGTGAGGGAATACACCATGAGCGCCACCCCGATCTTCCTGGACGTCGACGGGACGAGCATCGCCGTCAGGCATGCGGCAGGGGCCGAGCCCGGCATCGTCTGGCTTGGCGGCTACAAATCCGACATGCTGGGCACCAAGGCCGAAACCTTGTCGGAATGGACGCGCAACGAAGGCCGCGCCTTCCTGCGCCACGATTATTCCGGCCACGGCGAATCGAGTGGCGCCTTTGCCGACGGCACCATCTCGAAATGGCTGGGCGAGAGCCTGGCGGTTTTCCGCCGCTTCACCCGGGGCAGGCAAATCATGGTCGGTTCGTCGATGGGCGCCTGGATCGCGCTGCGCATGGTGCAGGAGTTGCGCAAGGCGGGCGAGAACAGCGTCGCCGGCCTTGTGCTGCTTGCGCCGGCGCCCGATTTCACGTTCGAACTGGTGGAGCCGGTGCTGACCGGGGCGCAGAAGCGCGACCTCAGGAAAAAGGGCTTTTTCGAAGAGCCGTCGGACTATTCCGCCGAACCGTACATCTACACGCGCGCACTGATCGAGGACGGCCGCAACAACCGGGTGATGACCGGGCCGATCGACACGCACTGTCCGGTCCACATCCTGCAAGGCCTGGCCGATCCCGACGTGCCGTCAAGCCACGCGTTGAAGCTGGTCAGCCTGCTGCCGGCCGACGACGTCACGCTGTCGCTCATCCCCGACGGCGACCACCGCCTGTCGCGGCCGCAGGATCTCGACATGCTGGTGCGGGCGGTGGACGCTATGGTGCGGCAGGCGGGATAGAGGCATGCGCATTTCCATTCCGGTGTCCGCCTTCGTCGCGGCGATCGTCGGCTTCGGCGGTACGCTGGCCATCGTCATTGCCGCCGCCAAGGCCGTCGGCGCAACGCAGGTCGAGACGGCAAGCTGGGTGACGGCGCTTTGCCTGGCGATGGCGATCGAGAGTCTGTGGCTGTCCTGGCGCACAAAAATGCCAGTCATCACCGCATGGTCGACGCCAGGCGTGGCGCTGATCGCCGCGTCGACCGGCTTTTCGATGGGTGAGGCGGTTGGCGCCTTCGTCGTCACCGCGGTCCTGCTGATCGCCACAGGCCTGTTCGGGCCCTTGACCAAGCTGATCGCCAGAATACCGGCGTCCGTCGCGTCCGGAATGCTGGCCGGCATCGTCGTCACCTTCGCCATCAATGCGGTCAAGACCGTTCCCGTCGACCCCTGGCTGATCCTGCCGCTGGTTGCGGCGTTCTTCGTCATCCGCCTGTTCAACCCGGCGCTGTCGGTGCTGCTGGTGCTGATCGGCGGCGGTCTCGCCGCCTTCCTCACCGGCCGGGTCGGCGGTCTGCCGGCACCGGAACTCTCGAGCTTGACGCTGGTGATGCCGCAGTTCACCGCCACTGCAATCATCGGCCTCGCCTTGCCGCTCTACCTCGTCACCATGGCCTCGCAGAACCTGTCCGGCCTCGCCGTGCTGAGGGCAGCCGGCTATCATCCCGAACCCGGGCCGCTGATCGGCGTCACCGGCCTGTTTTCGCTGCTGACGGCGCCGTTCGGCGCCTCGACCACCAATCTGGCGGCAATCTCGGCGGCGATCTGCACCGGGCCCGACGTGCATCCCGATCCGGCCGAGCGCTGGAAGACCGGGCCGTTCTATGCGTTGGCCTATCTCGTCTTTGCCCTGTTCGGCGCCTCGCTGGTGGCGATCTTCGCCGTATTGCCGCAGAGCCTGATTGCGCTGGTCGCCGGCCTGGCGCTGATGGCGCCGCTCGCCAATGCACTGTCGATCGCCTTGAAAGACGAGGACGAGCGGATGGCCGCCACCGTCACCTTCGCCGTTACCGCATCGGGGCTGACGCTGTTCGGCGTCGGCGCGGCGTTCTGGGGGCTGATTGCCGGATTGGTCGTGCTTTTCCTCGAAAATCTCAAAAAGCGATAATCATTTCAGCCGCTTGTCCGGTTTTGGCGATCGCTGTCTTGAATCGCCGTTTTCTCCATCCCATTTCGATTCAACGCAGCCGGATTTGGCTGTCTCCAACTGAAGGATTGGGAGAAATGAACACATCTGCATTGATCCGTCCGGCCTGGACGCCGGCGACCATCGCGTTGATGGTGATCGGGTTCATGGTGTTCTGGCCGCTCGGCTTGGCCATGCTCGCCTACATCATCTGGGGCGACCGGCTCGAGGGCTTCAAGCGCGACGTCAACCGCGCCACCGACGGCATCTTCGCCGGTTGCCGCCGCGGTTCCGACAAGGCCGCGCGCTGGGGTCATGGCTCCGCCCGCACCGGCAACGTCGCTTTCGACGACTGGCGCGAAAAGGAACTCGAGCGGCTTGCCGAGGAACGCCGCAAGCTCGACGAGATGCTGAGCGAGTTCGACGAATATGCCCGCGAGTTGCGCCGCGCCAAGGATCAGGAAGAGTTCGATCGCTTCATGGCCAATCGCAACAAGTCGACGTCCCCCACGACCGGGTCGGCGACGAACAACAAATCCAGCGGCAAGTCCACGCCAGGCCTGCTCGACGAGTAAGGTCCCGTGCGCAGATAGATAATCCAACGGCGTCGCGTCAGCGGCGCCGTTTCTTTTTTGTTCTAGTCGTTTCCCTCGAATCACGTATCGTCCCGGAATGTCCTTCGGCTTCTTTCGCACCCCGACGAAACCCAAACCCACGCCCGTCGTGGAGCGCGAGCATTGCGTTGCCGGCCGCACGCTGCCGCTCAAGATCGTCGAGAACGACCGGGCGCGGCGCCTGACACTGCGCATCGATTCCGGCGGCCGTGGTCTGCGCATCACCGTGCCGCCGGGGCTGCGGCGCGGCGAGGTGGAAAAATTCCTCGACCGCCATCAGGACTGGCTGGAGCAAAGGCTAGCCAAAGTGCCCAACCGGCCGCAGGTCCGGCCCGGCATCAAGGTACCGGTGCGCGGCGTGCCGCATCGCATCGTCCATGAACCGTCGAAACGCGGCACCGTCACGCTGTCGCGCGACGAGCGCGGGCCGCTGATGATCGTGCATGGCGAACGCGTGCATCTGCCGCGCCGCATCGCCGATTTCCTCAAGCGCGAAGCCAAGCGCGAGATCGAAGCGCTGGTGACCAAGCACAGCGCGGCGATCGGCAAGCGCGCCAAGGCGATCCGCTTCAAGGATACGTCGAGCCGCTGGGGGTCGTGCACGTCGGACGGCAATCTGTCGTTTTCTTGGCGCATCATGATGGCGCCGCGGCCGGTGATAAACTACCTCGTCGCGCACGAGGTGGCGCATCTCAAGGAGATGAACCACGGGCCGAAATTCTGGAAGTTATGCGAGCAGCTTTGCCCGGATACCGAGCGCTGCAAGGATTGGCTCAAGCGCAATGGCGGCGCGCTGCAGGCGATCGCGTTCGAGTAGTTGTCCGATCAATCGTCATTCGCCGCGTTCAACTCCTCCGGCCGCAACCCCTCATCGACATGGCGGGGCCAGGGCAGAAAATCCTTCTCGAAGGTCTCGTTGCTGAAATAAGCCAGCGCCCGGTGCGCCTCGGCGCCGTTGAAAGCCGCCTTGTCCATCAAATGAGCGATGACCTCATGGGCCTGCGCCAGCTTTTGCCTGAGTTCCGCGACGGTCTTTTCCGGCATGATCTTTGTTCTCCCGCCTTTGTGCCTGAGCAAGTGGCGTTGCGCTCTTAGATTAGCGAGGTAGCGCGTTCCGCTCTTACATTAGCAAGGTAGCGCGTTCCACGCTGGCGGCAAACAGGATGCTTTTTCTCGACTCTTTGGCCGTTTCGTGCCAATCCCGCGCCATGGCGCTCGACATCAAGATATGCGGGTTGAAGACCGACAAGGCACTGGCTGCGGCATTGGCCGGCGGCGCCAGCCATGTCGGCTTCATTTTCTTTGCCAAAAGCCCGCGCTATGTCGAGCCGGCGGAAGCCGGCCGCCTGCGCGAAGCGACGCGCGGCAAGGCCAAGGCGGTCGCCGTGACGGTCGACGCCAGCGATGCGTTCCTGGACGAGATCGTCGAAAAGATGCAGCCCGACATGCTGCAGCTTCACGGCGCCGAGCCCCCCGAGCGGGTGGCAGAGGTGAAGGCCCGCTACGGTTTGCCGGTGATGAAGGCGCTGCCGGTCAGTGAGGCTGCCGATCTCGCGCGGGTCAAACCCTTCATCGGCATTGCCGACCGCTTCCTGTTCGATGCCAAGCCGCCTAAGGGTTCGGAATTGCCGGGCGGCAACGGTCTTGCCTTCGACTGGCGCATTCTGGCTGGCCTTGACGCCGGCGTTGATTACATGCTTTCCGGTGGGCTCAATGCCGGCAATATCGGCGACGCCTTTCGGCTGGCGAACCCGCCCGGAATAGATGTTTCCTCGGGCGTGGAGAGCGCGCCGGGCGTCAAGGAACCGGCGCTGATCGAACAATTTTTCCGCGCCGTCGGGGCAGCACGCGACAACCGCGCCGCCTGACCACGCTTCAAACCTCAGACCAGGAGATCGGCGATGGACAAGCCGGCGATACCGAATTCCTTCCGCACCGGCCCCGATGAGCAGGGCATGTTCGGCATTTTTGGCGGTCGTTTCGTTGCCGAAACGCTGATGCCGCTGATCCTCGAGCTGGAGCGGCACTGGAACGAGGTCAAGAACGACCCGAATTTCAAGGCCGAACTGACCGATCTCTCGACGCATTACGCCGGGCGGCCGTCGAAGCTCTATTTCGCCGAAGGCCTGACCAGGCATCTTCGTGAGGTGTCCTTGGCAAAGGGCGTCGGGGGCGGCGCAAAGGTCTATTTCAAGCGCGAGGACCTGAACCACACCGGCTCGCACAAGATCAACAACTGCCTCGGCCAGATCCTGCTCGCCAAGCGCATGGGCAAGACGAGGATCATCGCAGAGACCGGCGCCGGCCAGCATGGCGTCGCTTCCGCCACGGTCGCGGCGCGCTTCGGGCTTCCTTGTATCGTCTATATGGGCGCGACCGATGTCGCCCGGCAAAGCCCCAACGTCTTTCGCATGAAGCTTCTGGGCGCCGAGGTGCGGCCGGTGACGGCCGGCCACGGCACGCTGAAGGATGCCATGAACGAGGCCCTGCGCGACTGGGTGACCAACGTCGACGATACCTATTACCTGATCGGCACCGCCGCCGGCCCGCACCCCTATCCGGAGTTGGTGCGCGACTTCCAGTCGGTGATCGGCACCGAGGCGCGCGCCCAGATCCTCGAGCAGGAAGGCCGGCTGCCGGACACCATCATCGCTTGTGTCGGCGGCGGTTCCAACGCTATCGGCCTGTTCCATCCCTTCCTCGATGACAGTGAGGTGCGCATCATCGGCGTAGAAGCCGGAGGCCGCGGCCTCGACGGCATCGAGCATTGCGCCTCGATGAGTGCCGGCGCGCCCGGCGTGCTGCATGGCAACCGTACCTACCTCCTGCAGAACGCCGACGGCCAGATCATGGACGGCCACTCGATCTCGGCCGGCCTCGACTATCCCGGCGTCGGGCCGGAGCACTCATGGCTACGCGATTCCGGCCGCGTCGACTACGTGCCGATCCTCGACAGCGAGGCGCTGGAGGCGTTCCAGTTGACGACACGCGTCGAGGGCATCATTCCTGCGCTTGAATCGGCCCATGCCATCGCACAGGCGGTGAAGATCGTGCCTGACATGGACAGGGACCAGATCGTCATCGTCAACCTGTCCGGCCGCGGCGACAAGGACGTGCATTCGGTGGCCAACATGCTGGGCATGGAGATCTGATCATGGCCACCCGTATCGACCGCCGCATGGCAAAGCTGAAGGCCGAGGGCCGACCGGCACTCGTAACCTATTTCATGGGTGGCGACCCTGACTACGACACGTCGCTTTCGATCATGAAGGCGCTGCCCGGCGCCGGCAGCGACATCATCGAGCTCGGCATGCCGTTTTCCGATCCGATGGCCGACGGCCCGGCGATCCAGGCGGCCGGCCTGCGGGCGCTGAAGGGCGGCCAGACACTGGCCAAGACACTGAAGATGGCCTCGGAATTCCGCGCCGGCGACAGTGAAACGCCGATCGTCTTGATGGGCTATTACAATCCGATCTACATCTACGGCGTCGAGCGCTTCCTGAGCGACGCGCTGGCCAGCGGCATAGACGGGCTGATCGTCGTCGACCTGCCGCCGGAGATGGACGAGGAACTTTGTATCCCGGCACTCAAGGCCGGCATCAATTTCATCCGGCTGGCGACGCCGACCACCGACGACAAGCGCCTGCCCAAGGTGCTGCAGAACACCTCCGGCTTCGTCTATTATGTGTCGATGACCGGTATCACCGGTTCGGCGCTGGCCGACACCGGCAAGGTAGCGGCAGCTGTCAAGCGCATCAAGAGCCATACCGACCTGCCGGTCTGCGTCGGCTTCGGCGTCAAGACAGCAGAGCAGGCGCGCATCATCGGCGCGTCGGCCGACGGCGTCGTTGTCGGCACCGCGATTGTCAATGCCGTCGCCAACGTGCTCGGGCCGAAGGGCGAAAAGACCGCCGATCCGGCCGAGGCCGTCGCCACGCTGGTCAGCGGGCTTTCGCAAGGGGTTCGCGCGGCTCGCCTTGCTGCCGCCGAATAATCTTCCTACGTCTTCTTAAGGACAGGAGCCGAAGCGATGAACTGGATCACCAATTACGTCCGTCCGAAGATCAATTCGATGCTCGGCCGCCGCACCGACATGCCGGAAAACCTGTGGATCAAGGATCCCGAGACCGGCGAAATGGTGTTCCATAAGGATCTGGAGCAGAACCAGTTCGTCATCCCGTCCTCCGGCCACCATATGAAGATATCGGCTAAGGAACGGCTGAAATTCTTCCTCGACGACGGCAAATACGAGACGCTGGAAAACCCCAAGGTCGTTCAGGATCCGCTCAAGTTCCGCGACGAGAAGCGCTACGCAGACCGGCTGAAGGATGCCAAAGCCAAGACCGGCATGGAAGACGCCATCATCAATGCGCTGGGCACGGTCGAAGGCGTGCCGGTGGTGGTGACGGTGCAGGATTTTGCCTTCATGGGCGGCTCGCTCGGCATGGCGGCAGGTGACGCCATCGTGCATGGTTTCGAGGTCGCCTTGCAGCGCAAGCGGCCGCTGATCCTGTTTGCGGCCTCCGGCGGCGCCCGTATGCAGGAAGGCATCCTGTCGCTGATGCAGTTGCCGCGGACCACGGTCGGCGTCGACAGGCTGAAGGAGGCCGGCCTGCCCTACATCGTCGTCCTGACCAACCCGACGACCGGCGGCGTCACCGCCTCCTACGCCATGCTGGGTGACGTGCATATTGCCGAGCCAGGCGCGCTGATCGGCTTTGCCGGACCGCGTGTCATCGAGCAGACGATCAGGGAAAAACTGCCCGAAGGCTTCCAGCGCGCCGAATATCTGATGGAACACGGCATGGTCGACATGGTGGTGTCACGGCTGGAGATGCGCCAGACGATTGCGCGGCTGCTGAGAATGCTGCTCAAGCTGCCGGAAGAGCAAAAACCGCAGGAGCCGGAGATCCTGCCGCCGTCGGTGATTCCGGCCGAAGCCCGGCCGCACGCCTGACGCGACAGCCCGCGGCGCGAGCGGCTGTTGTGTGCCGTTGCGCACGCGCCTAGGATTCTCCCATGACCACGCTTGCCGCGGACCGCGAAATCGAAAGCCTGATGGCGCTTCACCCGAAGGGCTTCGACCTTTCGCTCGACCGCATTTCGCGGCTGCTCGAACGCCTCGGCAATCCGCAGGACCAGCTGCCGCCGGTCATCCACATCGCCGGCACCAATGGCAAGGGCTCCTGTGCCGCCTTTTCACGGGCGCTGCTCGAAGCAGCCGACTACCGCGTCCACGTCCACACTTCGCCACACTTAGTGAACTGGCACGAGCGCTACCGGCTGGCCGCCGATGGCGGCGGCAGGCTGGTTGACGACAAGGTCTTCGCCGAAGCCATCGCCCGGGTCGCCGAGGCCAATCAAGGCCAGAAGATCACCGTCTTCGAAATTCTCACCGCCGTCACCTTCCTGCTGTTTTCCGAACATCCGGCCGATGCCGTCATCCTCGAGGTCGGCCTTGGCGGCCGCTTCGACGCCACCAACGTCATCGCCGAGCCGGCCGTGTCGGTGATCATGCCGGTCTCGCTCGACCACGAAGCCTATCTCGGCGACCGCGTCGAGCTGATCGCCGCCGAAAAGGCCGGCATCATCAAGCGCGGGTGCCCGGTCGTCATCGGCGCGCAGGAAAGCGAGACGGCCCAGCAGGTGCTCATCGAAACCGCCGAACGGCTCGACTGCCCCGCCTTCGTCTATGGCCAGGATTTCCTTGCCTATGAGGAAAACGGCCGCATGGTCTATCAGGACGAAGATGGATTGATGGATCTGCCGCCGCCGCGCCTGCCGGGGCGCCATCAATTCGCCAACGCGGCGGCGGCGATCGCGGCGGTCAAGGCGGCCGGCTTCGAGATCAGCCACCGCGCTGCCGAGAAGGCGATGGCGAATGTCGCCTGGCCGGGCCGCATGCAAAAGCTGCCGCAAGGCCGGTTGAGCGAACTGGCGCCGAAGGGCGCCGACATCTGGCTCGACGGCGGCCATAATCCCGGCGCCGGCGTGGTCGTCGCTGAGGCCCTGGCGGAGCAGGAGGAAAAGAACCCGCGGCCGCTGTTCCTGATCTCGGGCATGATCAACACCAAGGACCAGAGCGGCTATTTCCGGGCCTTCAAAGGGCTGGTGCGGCACGTCTACACCGTGCCGGTGAGCATGAGCGACGCCGGCGTGCCGAACGACCAACTGGCGACCCGCGCCATTGAGGCAGGCTTGTCGGCCGAACCGGTTAGTTCCGTTGCAAGCGCACTGATGCTGCTGCGCGACACATGGGACGGACCGCCGCCGCGTATCCTGATCGGCGGATCGCTTTACCTGGCCGGCGCGGTACTGGCCGAAAACGGCACGCCGCCAACCTGAGGCGTGCGTTCGCCCGGGCCGCGATGACGCCACACCTGTCAGATCACCGCGAGGAGCCAATCATGATCAAGGTAAAGCAGCTCGCACACGTTTGCATTTTCGCGAATGACCTGGAGATGACGCGAAGCTTCTATCGGGACGTCCTCGGAATGGACACTCAGTTCAATTTCCTGCGCGAGGGGAAGATTTTCGGCTTCTACCTCAATTGCGGCAGCCGCAGCCACGTCGAGGTGTTCCAGAAAGACGGCGCAAGCTATAGCGACTTGAACCAGATCAACCACTTCTGCCTCGAAGTGGAAAACATCGACGCCGCGATCGCCCATCTGAGGTCAAAGGGGGTCGATGTCACTTCCAAGAAACGCGCGTGCGATGACACCTACCAGGCTTGGATCCGCGACCCCAACGGTGTGAAGATCGAACTGTTCGAATACACTGAGAAAAGCGCACAATTCGTCGGCGGCGATCGTATCGCGGATTGGTGAATAGCGCCGCGCCGGACAATTGTAGCGGCGCAGCCGGTGGTTGGTGGACTACTTCAGTTCGACCTCGATGAAGGCGAATTCGCCATCGTTTGCGCTGATGACGTCATGTTCGACGCCCTCATTGCGGAAATACGGCGCGCCCTTCTTCATTTCGGCAAAAGATTCCCCATCCTTGGTCAGGAGCTTCACCTTGCCGTCGGTCAACGGCACGATCACATAGTCGTGGCCATGGCGGTGCCAGCCGGTGTTGTCGCCCGGGGCGAAACGGTATTCGGTGACAATGACTCGCTCATTGTCGATGAAGACGGTGGCCTTGGCGGATCCGGTCATATCGCTCCTCCTGCTTTAAGCCAGACAAGAGCATGAGACGACAAGTGGCGAGTGCCAGATCTGCGGATCGGTGGCGCCACAAGAAAGCCCGGCGCGAGGCCGGGCTTTTCTGCAAAATTCTGGTCGGATCAGGCGAGGCTGCCGTTGATCCAATGCGACAATGCCGTTTTCGGCGCAGCACCGACCTTCATGTCGGCGACTTCGCCGCCCTTGAAGATCATCAGCGTCGGGATCGAGCGCACGCCGAACTGCGCGGCCAGCTCAGGATTCTCGTCTATGTTGAGCTTGGCGATCTTTATCTTGCTGCCGAGTTCGATGGCGATGTCCTCGAGCGCCGGGGCGATCATCTTGCACGGGCCGCACCATTCCGCCCAGAAATCGACCACGACGGGCTCCTTGGCGTTGAGCACGTCGGCCTGGAAATTGCTCTTGTCGACCTTGACGGTGGCCATGCTGAGATCCTTTCGATTTGTTCGTCGCACCAAATGTGGTGGTGATCGCGTCCGTCTTCAAGCAAGTGTTGTGTCACGCTCCCGTGAGTCTAGCAAGCGCGTCGTCCATGGCCGCTGCCGGCAGATCGATCAGCCGCGGCGCCTCGGTGAACAGCAGCGCCGCCGAGACCTCGCGTCCCGGATAGAGCGGCTGAAGCAGCGCGCGATAGAGTGCGAGCTGCAGAACATAGGCTTGCGGGACTTCGGCGAGCGTAGCTGGCGCTGGCCGATTGGTCTTGTAGTCGACGATCGAAACCTTGTCCGGCGTTACTGTCAGCCGGTCGATCTTGCCGGAAATCGAGCGCAGTTTGCCCCTCACTCCCAAGCTGCCCATGATGGCGACTTCGGCGCGCGAGTTCGGCGCAAACAGCGGTGCGAAACGGCTGTCGGCAAGAATTCTGAAAACGCCAGCCAGGGCCTTGTCGCGCTCGCCGTCGGGCCATGCCGCGCCGGCTCTTGCCAGATAGCGTTCGGCGGCATCCCGGCGTTTTCCCTCGGCGATGCCGGGCAACATCTGCAGCAATTTGTGCAGCGCCAGCCCGCGCACGACGGCAAAGCCGGGCTCGGCGTCGGCATCCAGCACCGGCGAACGCGTGTCGGCCACCGCTTGCCGCGCCTCGTCGATCAGCACCGAGGCGCCGGACGGCGAGAGCGGCCGCGGCAATTCCTCGAAGGGCGGCAGAGGCTGGAACAGGGTTTCCGGCAATGGCGCGAAGCGTTCAGCCTGTCGTGCCTCATCCACGGACGCCAGTGGCATGGGCGTCAGTTTCGTCACCTGGAAACGATGCACGGTCTCGCCGGTGGCGGGATGCCGGCGTTCTTCGCTCTCCGTGGCACCGACCAGTGCGCGGCTGACGATCGAATGCCAGGTGCCGGTATTCGGCGCCCGCTTGCCATGGTAGCCGCAGACGATCAGCCGATCCTCGGCGCGGGTCATGCCGACATAGAGCAGCCGGCGATATTCATCGTCGGCGAGCTCTCGGGCGCGGGCCGATGCGGCGCGTGAAAATCCATTGGCGACATCGCTGGCCGAACGCCAGAGATAACCCTTGCCCTCCCAGCAGTCGCCCGAGCCTTCGAACGGCATCAATCTCGGCAGATGCTGGTCGCTGAACGGCGCGGAGCCGCCATCGACAAGGAATACCACCGGCGCCTCCAGGCCTTTGGCGGCATGCACGGTCATGACGCGAACCTCGTCGCGGGTCTGGTCCATTTCGCGCTTGATCTCGGGGCCGGCGTTTTCCAGCGTCGACAGGAAGGATTCCAGTCCCGGCAGGCCGGTCCGCTCCTCGGCCAGGCAGAAATTCAGGAATTCGTCGAGGATGTCGCCGGCCTCCGGCCCGAGCCGCGCGATCATCTTCTTGCGCAGGCCGTCGCGGGCGAGAGCTGCAGCATAGAATTCGAACACCGGCTTGAATGCGGCCTCGTTCGACCATGTGTCGAGCCGGCTGACGGCGGCGGCCAACGCCTCGCTTTCGCCGGCATGCCGGCGCAGCGAGGCGATCAGCGAGACGCCCGACGGCCTCTCCGCAGCAAACGCGAAAAGCTGCTCTTCCGAGACATCGAAGATCGGGCTGCGCAGCACGGCGGCCAGCGACAGATCGTCCTCGGGCTGGATGAGGAAATGACCGAGTGCGATCAGGTCCTTCACTGCGATATGGCCAGGCAGGCTGAGCCGGTCGGCGCCAGCCACGGGGATGTCGCGGCGCTTCAACGCCCGTGTCAGGGCATGGACGAAGCGGTCGCGCTTGCGCACCAGCACCAGCACGTCGCCGGGCCGGAGTTTCTTGCCACGCCCTTCGATGACCTCGCCGCCGCCGATCCAGCCGGCAACGGTCGCTGCAACGTTTTCGGCAACGCGCACCGCCGGTGCGTGGGCGTGATCCACCGCTTGCGTCCAGTCGTCCGGTTCGTCGACGATGTCGGCGCCGAGCGAGGGCCAGACCTCGACATAGCCCGGCGCATCGTTGCGGATCGCCTTGTGGTCGAGCGGATCGGGATCGTGGCTGATGCCGCGCCGCACGTCCGGGTCGGCAAAGACACGATCCACCGCCGCAAGCACGTCGTCGGTCGATCGAAACGACCAGGTCAGCTTGAGATCGGCGAAGGCGGCGGCGGCGGATCTGACTTTGCCGGCAAACAAAATCCGGCTGTCGGCAAAGGAGTCCGGGGCGGCTCCCTGGAAGGAATAGATCGACTGCTTTTCGTCGCCGACCGCAAAGATGGTGCGGTGGACGGCGTCGCGTGCGCCGAGCCCGGCAAAGAACTCCTCCGCCAGCCGCTTGACCACCTCCCACTGGTCGGGACTGGTGTCCTGCGCCTCGTCGAGGAGGATGTGGTCGATGCCCTGGTCGAGCTTGTATTGCACCCATGGGCCGGCGTCGGGCCGCGCCAGTAGATGGACCGTGCGGGTGATCAGGTCGTTGAAGTCGAGGAAGCCGCGGGCGCGCTTCAATTGCTCGTAGCGGGCGATCAGCCAGTCGGCGATGGTCAAGGCCGCACGCGTGCCCTCCAGCATCCTGAACAAGGCCAGCCGGTCGGAGATTTCGAGAATGGCTTCGACCGCCGCCAGATATCGTTCGGCAAGATCGGGCAACCGGTCAAGCAATGCCCTTTTGAACGTCTTTGCCGGATCGTAAGGCTCGCCGTCGGCCCTCAGGAAAGCCTTGGAGAGCAAATTCAGGCGACGTACCGGATGCTCCTCGGCGAAGGCGAGACGGGCGTATGGCAGCATATTGTTCAGCACCACGCGGGCATCGGCGGCCTCGGCCGCCCGTGAAAAGGTGACGAGATAATCCGGCAGGAAGCCGGGCAGCGGCCAGACGGAGGCGGCTATGCCTTCGGCCGTCTGGCCGGCGCGGAACTGAAACTCGTCGAACAGTGCCTGAAAACCATCGCCGCCGGCCGCGGCGATGAACGCACGCAAACCATCGCGCTTGCGCACGATCTCGGCCAGCAGTGCGTCGAGCCCATGTTCGCCGCCGCGCTCAAGCACGGTGGCGAAGGCCTCGGCCAACGCCGCATCGCCTGCAACGCCGCCCGAAATCATGTCGCGGCGGGCGGCGGCGAACAGCGAGGCCTCCATTTGCGGATCGAGCATTTCGAAATGCGCCGGGATATTGGCTTCCAGCGGGAACTGATGCAGCACCGATTCGCAGAAGGCGTGGATGGTCTGGATCTTCAGCCCGCCCGGTGTTTCCAGCGCCTCCGCAAACAACCGCCGCGCCCGGCGCATGGTTTCGCGGTCGGGCTGGCGGCCGTCCAGCGCCTCTATCCGTGTCGAGAGCTCGGCATCGCCCAAGGTCGTCCATTGCGACAGGGTCGAAAACACACGGTTCGACATGTTGGCGGCGGCGGCACGCGTATAGGTCAGGCACAGGATCTTGGACGGATCGGTGCCACGCAGCAGAAGCCGGATGACGCGCTGGGCGAGTACATGGGTCTTGCCGGATCCGGCGTTGGCCGACACCCAGGCGGAATTGCGCGGGTCGGACGCGCTTGCCTGGCTCGCGGCAGTGTCGCTTGGAATGGGGTAGGCCTTTTTCATGCCTCCCCTCCCTCGTCGTCGGCGTCGCCGCCGGCCGACCATTCGAGCACGCGGGCGAGATGGTCATAGTCGCCGTCGGTCTCGCCCTCGCGGAACGGCAGCGCCCGCGACAGATAGCCGGTCGCCGGGTCGGCGTAGTGGATCAGCAGTTTTTCCAGCCGCGCCCACGCTTCTTCGGCGAGATCGGCGGCGGTTCGCGGCTTGCGGTTGTATTCGAGGATGGATTCCTCGAACACTTCGCCATTCGGCCTCAGCCGCACGAAGGCCAGCTCCGACGGCTCGCATGCGCCAAGCTCCTTGAAAGCGCCGCGCCTGAGCAGCGCGCCCTCCAGCGCCAGTTGCGGCGCGAGTAGCGTGTGCGCCTGTGCTTTGGATGGCGACGAGCCGGTCTTGTAGTCGAGGATGTCGGCCATTCCGCCAGCCAGCAGATCGATGCGATCGGCATAGCCGGACAGGGTTACGCCGGATCGGCCGACCCCGGTCTTTTCGGCGCGTTCCTCGGCGTGCCGCCGTGCCACGGCTGCGGCCCGGCCGCGCTCCCATTCGATGATGCCGGCGGCAAGCTTTTCGAAGCGTGGCCACCACACCGCCTCGACATCGGCGGGCAGCGCAGCCTCGGCAAAGCAGGAGCGGCCTGCGGCGATGAGCCCGTCCAGCGCCTCCGGCGCGCGCGGGTCGGCCACCCTCGCCGAGAAGAGGTGCAGAATTGCGTGAAACAGCGTGCCACGCTCGGCGGCGCCCGGATCGCGAATGACCGGATCGAGCGGCATCAGGCCGAGTATCCTTCTGGCATAGACCGCATAGGGATCGCGACGCAGCGTTTCGATCTCGGTGACCGAGAAGTGGTGCGGCCGTACGATGAGCGGCGGTTTCGGCTGCGGCCGCGGCGCAAAGTCCTGCTTTTCGCCGGCATCGAGCGCACGCGCCCAGGCAAGCAGTTCATCGCCGCGCCGGCGAAGTGCCGTAGCATGGTCCTCGCCGACGAAGGTAAGGATACGCTGCAGCCAGCGCGAGGGCACCGACGGTGCGTCGCCGGAACGGGCGGAGCGGGCCAGCACCAATTTTTTGACGCCCATGGCCATCTGGAAATCATGGGCGGCAAGGCCGATGCGCCGCTCCGGCGGTTCAAGATCGATGCCGGTCTTCATCAGCCGCGACATGAAGCGGTCGCTCTCCGGCTTGCGCGGCCACACGCCTTCGTTGAGCCCGCCGACGACCAGCGTATCGACATCCTGAAGCCGCGCTTCCAGCACCCCCCAGATGGCGATGTTCCTGTCGGTGCCCTGCGCCGGCTTGACCATCTCGGGCGCGATCAGCGCCTCCATCACGTCAGGCCATTCGTCAGCCGCGAAGGAGAACGACACCGAGGCCGCGACCAGCCCGCGCAAGAGCTCGGCAAGCTTTTCGCCGGCATCGCCGGCGTAGAGTTCGCTCAAGCTGCCGTCGGCGGCGCGTCCGAGGCTTTCGAGCGCAACGACGCTGGCACGCACAAGCGTGACAAGATCGGCATTCTCCTCGCCGCGAAAAGCAACCAACGGCGCCAGCGCAGCCGTTAGCCGGATCAGCAGTTCGCGCGCCTGTTCGATGCGCCTGACCGAGAGCCGCGATCGCCAGAAAGGCGGGCGGCGATTGCCGCCGCCGTCGAATTCGAGGAGCCGGGTGTCGAAGAGCTGCGGCAGCGACGCGACGTCCGGACGCCCGGTGCCACCGCGCAGCGCCACGAGTTCGACGATTTCGGCCGCATGGCGCATGCTTGCCCGCTCCCGGCCGAGGCCAAGCAGGGGATGCTTGAGCAGCGACAGCAAGGCGACCGGGTCGCCCGGGCGGAAGGCTGCCTGAAGCGCCAGCCTGAGCAGGCTGGCGGCTGGCGTGTTGATGAGCGGCGTGCCCCCGGAATCGTCGGCGGCGACGCCGAAGCGCAACAGCTCGACCGAGACGCGCCGCGCCAGCGCGCGATCGCCGGTGACCAGCGCGGCGCGCTGGCCGGGCCGTTCGACGGCCTGTTTGAGCGCGACGGCGATCGCCACGGCTTCATCGCGTTCGCTGGCGGCTTCGAGAAGCGTCACGTCAGCGAAGGCCTCGGCAATATCACCGGCCGTAAAGCGGGCGCGCGTCTCGGCCCAGAGCTCGGTAGTCTCCGCCGGGCGAAGCGCTTCGCCGACGAGTGCGGCGCGCAATGCAAGCGGCCGCGGCGCAACAGCAAGGTCCTCGACGTCGGCGCGCGGCATGCCGATCTTGCCGATCAACTTTGCCAGGCCGTATTGCGGATGGCCAAGCAGGGCCGGGCGCGCACCGAGTGCACTGATGGCGGCAAAGGACGGCTCGTCCAGTGTACGGTCGAGCCCGGGCAGCACAACGGCGCCATTGGGCAGACCGGCGATTACAGAAAGCAGCTCGGCCGTGGCTGGGATCGATCCTGTGGAGCCGGCGGCGATCACCGGCCCGGCCGGCGGATTGCGCCTGAGCCGCGCCGCCTCCAGCCTTATCAGGGCATTGCGATGCGCGGCGGGATTGGAGCGATGGCGTTCCTCGAGCAGCTTCGGCCAGTTCTCGGTCACGATGCTCAGGAAATCGAGGGTCACCTGCCACCAGCCTGCGAGATTGCCGGTCACAAGGTCGGCGAGCCTCGTCCAATCCGTGCCCTCGGTCTCGATCTCATCCATCAGCCGCGCCAGGTCGCGCGCCAGCCAGAGGGCGTCGGCGGCGGAGGCCGGGATGACGATCTCCTCGTCGAACAATGCCGCGACATGTGCCGGCAGGCGGCGTTTCCACGCTCGCACCAGCGGCGCGAGCAGCAGCAGGCGCTCTACCGCGGCGATCGGCGGCGCAAGGTCGATGGCGGCCGAAGCTCCTGCCTCGAAGGCCGCTTCATCTTCGTCGAATTCGCCAAGCGGGCGGATGACCGGCAGGATCGCCGAGCGGCTTCCCGAGCGCGAGAGAGCATCGACGAATTCGCCGCGAAGCGCCCGCGCCGCACGGCGCGTCGGCACATAGATGGTGAGATCGGCCAGCATCAGCGGATCGCCGTCGTAGGCGAAGCCGGGAACCAGGCGCCCTGCAAGCAGCGCCTCGGCCAGCGTCGGCAGGAACGGCGCTCCGGGCGGAATCGAGAAAACGCGGCGGGAGCCGCTCATTTCGACTCGGTAAGAGCGCCGGGTGCCTCAGCAACAGCATTGGGCGTGCCGGCAAGCGCGGCGGCGACCGCTGCTTCCGCCCGCGGGATCGCGTCAGGTGTGCCGACAGTGATCCAGTGACCCTGCATCTTCATGCCGAACAGGCGGCCGGCGGCGATTGCCGCATCGAAATAGGCGTTGAGCGACAGCGGGCCGGCCGGCGCATTCTTGAAGATGCGCGGATGGACGATCGCGGCGCCGGCATAGATCAGGCCGGCCGGATCGTTGTTCGCACGCCGCAAGGCGCCATCCGGCGCCATCAGGAAATCGGTGCCGCCGCTATGTCCGGTTGCCGACTGGAGATCCGCAAGCATCAGCAGAATGTCCATTGTCGCGCCCTCCCATGCAAGGGCAAGACGCCTGAGATTGGAAACGCCGCTGTCTATCCAGAAGGTGTCCGCGTTAAGCACATAGAAGGGCGCCCCTAACCAGGGCAATGCCTTGACGATGCCGCCGGCAGAGTCGAGCAAGCCGCTGCTCTCATCCGAAATGACGATTCTCGGCGCACTGCGGCGGGCTACATGGTCCACGATCTGTTTCGGCAGGTAATGGACGTTGACGACGGCCTTGGCGACGCCGGCTTTGGCTAGGCAATCCAGCCCCCAGTCGAGCAATGTCTTGCCGGCGATCTTGACCAGCGGCTTCGGCATGGTGTCGGTGATCGGCCGCATGCGCTTGCCGAGCCCGGCGGCGAGCACCATGGCGGTCGTTGGCATCGGTCCCTCGTCCGACACCGCCAGGCCTGAATCCTTAGCCGTCAAATCGAGCGTTCCTCCAGCAAGCCGTGGGCGATGTAGAAATCCTGCAGCCCGGCCAGCGCCGGATGCGCCAGCGCCCGGCGAAGATAGTCGCGGATGCGCGGCAGATGCTTCAGATAATAAGGCTTGCCGTCACGTTTTTCGAGCCGCACGAAGATGCCGAGTACCTTGGAATTGCGCTGTGCGGCCATGATTGCATAGGTTTCGAGGAATTCGTCCTCGTCGAAGACGCCGGCCGCGCGCCGCGCGGCGATATAGGCGGCGAGCGTGTGCTTTTCGATTTCAGGTGAAATGGTGACGCGCGCGTCCATGGCGAGCGATGCGACGTCGTAGGCGGACGGTCCGATCAGCGCATCCTGGACATCGACGACGCCGAGGCGGTCATGACCGGAACGGTCAGCGCGCCAGATCAGGTTGGGCGAATGGAAGTCGCGCAACATAAGCGTGTATTCGCGCCCCTCGAGCCGATCGAGCACCGCATTCCATTCGCTGCGGTAGCCGGCGCGCAGCGCCTCGCTTGGCGGAGTGCGTGAAATCGCCGGGACATACCAGTCGACCAGCAATTCGGCCTCGATCATCATGGCGTCGCGGTCGAAAGGCGGCACTTCGTGGAAGACGCCGGGGCCGGCCTGCATACGGGCCGGCCATGTTTTGCCGTGCATCATGGCAAGCAGTTCGGCCGCCGCCGCATAACGCTCGACCACCGGCTGGCCGCGCTTGTCCAGAAATCCTTGGGAACCAAGATGTTCCAGCAGGAGAAAACCCTGGTCGAGGTCCTGGGCGTGGATTTCCGGGACGCTGACACCGCCGGCCCGCAAGGCCCGGTCAATGGCGACGAATGCCGAAACGGATTGCGCCGTGTGGGCGATCTCGGCATAGGGTTTGCCGTCGCGGACTGGCGGTCCGAGCACCAGCCTTGGCGAGTTCATCAGCACGCGCGGCGGAAATCCGGCGAGCGTGACGATCTCGTAGGAGCGAGCCGAGGCATCACCGATGAAATGTCGTCGCTGCGCTTCGCCCCAACCGGCCTGCCCGAGAAAATCGCGCATCGCCAGCGATCGCGCCGCGCGCTCGAAGGCGGCGCCCTCTCCCGACAGTCTCGCCAGTCGGCCGTCGCCCCGCTGGAGAAGTTCGACCAGCACCGAGGTTTTCGGCAAATATGCCTCTGCCCGCTCCGGCCATTCGATCAGCGCAGCCCCTTGGGACAGCGCCTCGTCGAAGCCCAGCTCGTCCAGTTCGGATGCCGTGCCCAAGCGGTAGAGATCGAAATGATGGACCGGCACACGCGTGTCGTAGCTCTGGACCAGCGTGAAGGTCGGGCTCGGCACGTCGAGGCCGGCATCGTCGGCCAGCGCCCTGATCAGCGCCCGTGCCAAGGTCGATTTGCCGGCGCCGAGATCGCCCTTGAGAGCGAGCACGTCGCCAATGCGCAGCGACATGGCAAGATCCTCGCCGAGCCTTGCCGTCGCAGCCTCGTCGGCGAGAAAACGCTCCAGCACCAATACCGCCATCGGACGCGCTACTCGGCCGCCGCACGAATGCCCGACGGCGTGTCGGGAAAAGCGCAAACAACCGTGGTGCCCTTATCCCTGCCGGTCTCGATGCGGACGCTGCCGCCATGGAGTTCGACAAAGCTCTTGACGATCGACAGGCCGAGCCCGGCGCCACGGCGGCGGCCGCCATTGGTGCGCGGCTCGAAGCGCCGGAACACTGACTCAAGCAGGTCCGGCGGCATGCCGGGGCCGTCATCGTGAACGGAAAATTCCACGCCGTCGGCAAGCTGGCGGCAAGCGAGCGTTATGGTGCTCGCCTCCGGCGCGTAATTGGCGGCATTGCTGAGCAGATTGTAGAGTATCTGGCGGACGCGGATCTCGTCGCCGTGGAAGGTCTTCGGCGCGGCAGCCGCGTCGATCCTAAGCTTGATCGCATGTTCCTCCAGCCGATCGGCGACCAGTTCGGCGGCGGCCGTAATGGTTCGATTGATGTGAACTTCGGAAATGTCGAGTTCCATGATGCCGGCATCCACCGTCGCCAGATCGAGGATGTCGTTGACGATGGTGAGCAGGACCGAGGACGACGAGCCGACATGCCCGATATATTCGCGTTGCTTCTGGTTCAACGGACCAGTCGACGGCAGTGAAAGAAGCTCGGTAAAGCCGATGATGTTGGTGAGCGGCGAGCGCAGCTCATAGGAGACGTGCTGCACGAATTCGTTCTTGATCTGGTCGGACTTTTGCAGCGCCTCATTCTTGTCCTTCAGTGCCCGCTCGACATTGACGCTGTCGGTAACGTCGACAAAGGTCATCATCACCTGGCCGTTGGGCAAAGGGATGACGGCGTAGCGCAAAACGGTGCCGTTGTTCAATTCGGTCTGGCCGTGGCGGTCGCGGCGCTCGTCGTCGAAGCCGGTGATGGCGGCAACGAACCCGCCCCATGGACTGTCGACGGCACGGCGGTCGCAAAGTTCGCGGATCGTCGAGACATGGACGTTGGGTTTTGAGGCATCGGCATCCAGCCCCCACAGTGCCGCGAAGGCCGGGTTGGACAATCTCAGCCTGCCGTCGGGGCCGAACACAGCGACGCCTTCGGCAAGGTTGTCGAGCGTCTCACCCTGAACCCGCACAGCGGTCTGATAGCGGCTTTCAAGGTCCATCTTCTCGGTCAGGTTCTCGAATACCCAGGTGACGCCGCCCTTGGGCTGCGGATTGGCGACGACGCGAATGGTTTTGCCGTCCGGCAGATGCCACCAATGCTCCTGCGATTCAACCGCGCGGTAAGCGCCGAGCAGGCTCTCTTTCCAGCGTCGCCATTCGGGCTGCTCGGCGATCTTGCCTTCGCTGCGCAGGCGGTCGAGCAGCAAGGCGTTATCCGGCGCGCTGTGCAGGAAGCCGCTGTCGAGGCCCCATAGTTTCTGGAACGCCTGATTGAAAAACCGCAATTTCTCGTCGGTATCGAAAATCGCCACGGCGGTGTTGAGCTGATCGAGCGTGTCGGCGTGGCTCTGCACGGTCCGCTCATATTCGGCGCGAATGGCCTCGATGGCGCTGATGTCGCAGGCAAGACCAGCCGAACCATCCGCCCCGGCAAAATCGGTCACGGCAAACATACGGCGGTCGCCTTCGATCACCGTGGAGAGCGTCTGTTCGAAGACGGGGTGCGACTTGTGCTGCTCAGCGATCGTGTCGCGCGCCTGGCCTCCGAGGAATTCCTTGCCGTCACGAACCGCCGCTTCGGCATTCTCGGCCTCGACCGCTTCGGCATAGGCCCGGTTGACCCATTTCAGCCGCCCGTCGACGGCCCGCAGCCATGATGGCATCTTGAGCGCATCCAGAAGGCCGATCAGCGTCTCATGGTCGGCGGCTAAGCGCTGGTTCTCGATCTTCAGCCTGGCCTGGCTTCGCTGTGTCTCCGAAAGCGAGACGAAGCGAACCAGCACATGCGCCGCACTCTTGCGGCCGTGAACCTCGAGCGGCTGGCCGGCCTGCGATTCGATGACCAGATCGAACGGCTTTGCCTTGTCCCGCAGTGATGCGACGGCATGTTCGAGTGCGGCCGCCGAACGCGGCATCAGCCAGCGGCCGAAAGCCAGGAAGGCCGCCCGGTCCTCCGGCGCGCCGCTCTCGATCGGCAATGTCCCGACAAGCTCGGGCTTCTTGTTCTCGGCCGCCCATACCACCACGCGCTGATCGCGGGAATGGAGCAGCGCCTCCGAGCGCTGCAGCGCGGCATTGACGTCGGCGATGCGGGTCCTGAGCTCGGCATTTTCCGCCGCGGTGCGCGCCCGTTCGCGGATCAGAAAGATGGCCGACAGCAATGCCGCCCCCATGACGCCGACGAACATGGCGAGTTGCATGACCTCGACCGTGCTGACCGACAGCCCGGCCTTTTGCGCCGCGCGGGTTTGGGCATGTGCAGCAGAGCCAAGCAGCGGACCAACCAGCGCGGACGAAGCAAGCAGCACTCCGATACGGCTGCCGGCACGCCACAAAAGGCTGCCGCCTCTGGCAGCGGAGCCCGTGACCCAATCGTTATGGCCGCCGGAAACGGCCTGTCCCGCGCAAGGCGGGTTATCCCCCGGCATGTCTTGGTCCTCTTCGCCGCCTGAATGCAAGACCGCCCTGATGCGTGCGCCCGGGCCTCGTCCCCGGACCGCGAATCAGCACCATAGCGCTTGCGCGAATCGGCGTGAAGAATCAATCAGCGCAAAAATAAAGCCGGGCGAAAAGTCAATCGCCCGGCTTCAATATCTAGTGGCAAGTTTCGCCGTGGTTAATAGCGGTAGTGTTCCGGCTTGAACGGTCCCTGCGGAGTGACGCCGATATAGGCGGCCTGTTCGCCAGACAGTTCGGTCAGGCGGGCACCGAGCTTGTCGAGATGCAGGCGCGCGACCTTTTCGTCGAGATGCTTCGGCAGGACATAGACCTGGTTCTCGTACTGGCCGGGCTTGGTGTACAGCTCGATCTGGGCCAACACCTGGTTGGTGAAGGACGCCGACATGACGAAGCTTGGATGGCCGGTGGCGTTGCCGAGGTTGAGCAGGCGGCCTTCCGACAAAAGGATCATCCGTTTGCCGTCCGGGAAGGTGATCATATCCACCTGAGGCTTGATGTTGGTCCATTTCAGGTTGCGCAGCGAGGCAACCTGGATCTCGTTGTCGAAGTGACCGATGTTGCCGACGATCACCATGTCCTTCATCAGGCGCATGTGATCGAGGGTAACGACGTCCTTGTTGCCGGTGGTGGTGATGACGATGTCTGCCGTCGGCGCCGCGTCTTCGAGCGTGACCACCTCGAAACCGTCCATCGCCGCCTGCAGCGCGCAGATCGGATCGACCTCGGTGACCTTGACGCGGGCGCCGGCGCCCTTGAGCGAAGCCGACGAGCCCTTGCCAACATCGCCATAGCCGCAGACGACCGCGACCTTGCCGGCCATCATCGTGTCGGTGCCGCGGCGAATGCCGTCTACAAGCGATTCCTTGCAGCCATATTTGTTGTCGAATTTCGACTTGGTGACGGAATCATTGACGTTGATTGCCGGGAACGGCAGCAGGCCTTTTTTCTGCAACTGATAGAGCCGGTTGACGCCGGTCGTCGTCTCTTCGGTGACGCCGCGGATCGCTTCCTTCTGCCTGGTGAAGAAGCCGGGTGATGCCTGCATGCGCTTCTTGATCTGGGCAAACAGGATCTCTTCCTCTTCGCTGCCCGGATTGGACAGCACATCCTCGCCGGCCTCGGCGCGGGCGCCGATCAGGATGTACATGGTGGCATCACCACCGTCGTCGAGGATCATGTTGGAGGTGCCGCCATCGGCCCACTGGAAGATCTTGTCGGTGTAGACCCAATAATCCTCCAGCGTCTCGCCTTTGACGGCAAACACCGGAATTCCGGCCTCGGCAATGGCCGCGGCGGCGTGGTCCTGGGTCGAGAAGATATTGCAGG
Organism: Mesorhizobium sp. M0904; assembly: GCF_040319475.1. Classification (NCBI taxonomy): domain Bacteria; kingdom Pseudomonadati; phylum Pseudomonadota; class Alphaproteobacteria; order Hyphomicrobiales; family Phyllobacteriaceae; genus Mesorhizobium; species Mesorhizobium sp. M0904. Next base: position 61,718 of record NZ_JAMYOC010000011.1, read on the forward strand.
AAGCCCAGCGGATATCGGCGCCGAGCGCCTTCAGCGTTTCGATCAGCACCGCCGTCTGGATCGTCATGTGCAACGAGCCGGTGATGCGCGCGCCCTTGAGCGGCTTCTTGTCGCCGAATTCCTCGCGGCAGGCCATCAGGCCCGGCATTTCGGTTTCGGCGATCTCGATCTCCTTGCGGCCCCAGCCGGCAAGCGCGATATCTGCGACCACATAGTCCTTGCTACCCGTCATGGCAGTGCTCCGATGCGAATTGATTGCGGGACGCGCCCCGCCCCGAAGGCGTGTCGGAGGGCGCGAGTTGCCGGCCTGACTAGCAGATCGGGAGTTGGACGACAATGGGATATAAAGAAATCTTTATCCGTGCATGTCTTCGGAAGCGATCAGCACGTCAGCATTCCTCGCCAAAACGGGAAGCAACCAGTTGCTCCAGCGCATCGATGACCTCTTCGGCCTCCGGGCCGGTGGCGGTGACGCGGATCGAATAACCGGGGCTTGCCGCCAGCATCATCAGGCCCATGATCGAGGTGCCGCCGACCTTGACGCCGTCCTTCTCGACCTGGACCGTGGCATTGAAGCCGCTGGCAATTTGAACGAACTTGGCCGAGGCGCGCGCATGCAGGCCGCGCTGGTTGACGATCGGAAAGTCGCGAACGATCTTGTCCTTTTCCGGCAACAGCGCGCTCATTTGCTGCTCAGGAGTTGACTGGCGACATTGATGTATTTGCGGCCGGCAGCCTGCGCTTCATCCAGCGCTGCCGTCATGTTGTCGCCTTTGCGAACGCTGGACAGCTTGATCAGCATCGGCAGGTTCATGCCGGCAATGACCTCGATGCGGCCGGATTCCATCACGGAAATGGCGAGGTTGGAGGGCGTGCCGCCGAACATGTCGGTCAAAACGATGACGCCTGATCCCGTATCGACGCGGCCGACTGCGTCGATAATGTCGCGGCGGCGCTGTTCCATATCATCGTCGGCACCGATCGCCACGGTCTCGAAATTGTCTTGTGGCCCAACGACGTGTTCCACGGCATTGCGGAACTCGGCGGCCAGTTGACCGTGCGTTACAAGCACGAGTCCGATCATTCTTTGGTGGCTCCCGTCATCGCCGCTTCACAGGCGCATTTTATGCTCGCCGACCGTTCCAGGCGGCGGGAGCGCTATCTTGTCGACGCAAGGCCCGTTGACAAGCCCAAAATTGCGCCGGCCCAAGCCAATTTGACGCATTGCAGCAAAAAATCGAAATCGGATCACAGGAAAGGCGCAATCGACAGACGCGACATCACTGCCGGCAAGGCGGCCGCGACATTGCGCCCGGCAAGATCGATGCGCGGCACTGTCACGCCGACAACGGGTTCGCTGCAGTCTTCCTGGAAACGGGCCATTTTGCCGGCTGGCACCAGCCGGATAATGAGGTCGATCACGCAGCTTGGCTCGAACTGTATCGGTTTGGGGCCGAATCCCGGCACCTCCACGAGGCCGGCTATGCTGGCTGGTGCGCGGCAGACCAGCCGCCCCTCGCAATCGGCCGCAAAGAGCTGGTCATCGCCGATCAGCCGGGAAAACAGCCCACGTTGGCTGCAATGATCGATCAAGGCGAGCGCCAGCGTCGTCTTGCCCAAGCCGGACGGTCCGGTGATGAGAATGCCGCGATCACCTATCAGGATCGCGGTGCCGTGAATGTGTTCAGGCTGCACAATAGGACCAGGCGTGATTGGAATTCATCCCTCAGCCTTCCGCCGGCAGCGTCACCACGAAGCGCGCGCCCTTGATCTCGCCAGGCTTGGTGCCCGGGATGTTCTCGGCGCTCAGCGTGCCGCCATGGGCTTCAACGATCTGCCTGGATATCGACAGGCCAAGGCCCGAGTTCTGGCCGAACGCCTCGCCGGCCGGCCGATCGGTATAGAACCGCTCGAAAATGCGATCGATGTTATCGGCCCGGATGCCGGGGCCATTGTCGTCGACGGTGACGATGTTGAACTTGCCGGCGCGTGCCAGCGATATGGTGATGTGGCCACGATCTTCGGGAACGAACGAGCGGGCATTCTCGATCAGGTTGGTGATCACCTGGCCGATCCTCAGATCATGGCCGACGACGAAGTAGCCTTTCACGCCCTGCGGCAGTTTGGCGACCTTGAACTCGATCTCGACCGCCTTCTTGTTGCGCGTGGCCTCGCGCGAGACGGCGACCAGATCGGTGATGAACTTCTTCAGGTCGACGGTTCCCGCGTCTTCCCGCGCCAGCTCGGCATCAAGACGGGAGGCATCGGAAATATCGGTGATCAGGCGGTCCAGCCGCCTCACATCGTGCTGGATGATATCCATCAGCCGGCTCCGCGAATTGTCGTTCTTGGCCAGCGGCAATGTCTCCACAGCGCTGCGCAGCGAGGTAAGCGGGTTCTTCAGCTCGTGCGAGACATCCGCGGCAAAACTTTCGATCGCCTCGATACGGGCGTAGAGCGCATTGGTCATGTCGCGCACGGCGATCGAGAGATTGCCGATCTCGTCCTGGCGGTCGGAGAAGTCGGGGATTTCCTCGCGGTTCTTGACGCCGCGGCGAACCCTGACCGCCGCCGCGGAAAGCCGGCGAAGCGGGTTGGCGATGGTGGAGGCCAGCAGCATCGACAGGATGGCGGTAACCAGGGCGGCGATGCCGAACACACGCAGGATCGCCTTGCGCTCGGCCGCGACGATCTTGTCGATGTCGCCGCCTTCGGTCGACAGCATCAGCACGCCGAGAACGGCACGGAAGCGCTGGATCGGCACCGCCACTGAAACGATCTGCTCGCCCTGCTCCGAGATCCGCACGATCGTCGACGGACTGCCGGTAAGCGCCTTGACCACTTCCGGAAACGCAGCACCGTTGCCGCCCGGCTGCTCGCGATAGACAGGCAGCTGCTTGTTGCGGAAGAAATCAAAGACGAATTTCTGGATGCGCTCCAGAAGGTCCGGCTGTTCCACTTCGACCGGCGGCAGGTCGTAGCGAAGGATCTGGCCGCGCGAATAGAGATGGCGGGAATCGAGCAGCAGGTTGGCGTCGCGGTCGTAGATGCGGGCGCGCGTGCGCGTCGGCGAGATCAGCCGCCTGAGCACCGGCGCCACGCGCTCCGGATTGATCGGGAAATCGAGATTGTCGAGCTGGTCGGAGCCCGGGCCGAGGCTTTCGCCGGCCTGCAACTCAAGCAGCTTTTCCGGATCGATGCTGATGGAATCGGTTTCGACCGTCGCCGACGCGGCGATTGCGCCGGCGATGATCTCGCCTTGGGTCATCAGGCTCTCGACACGGGCGTCGATCAGCCCGTCGCGAAAGGTATTGAGATAGAGAATGCCGGTGACCAGGACGGCAAGGCCGGCAAGATTGAGAAAGAGGATACGCCGCGTCAGGCTGGAAAAGATGTGATGGCCGAGAAACCGGCGCATCGGCACCGTAATTTTCGACACGAAGGCGGGCAGAATCCGCGGCGGGCGCCTGGCGGCGCCCGACCGTCTCACTCGCTCTACTTCCACTGCCATCGAATAGCAGCTCCCGCTCGGTAATTAGTGAGTAGTGAGTAGGCAGCAGGAATAGAGAAATGGTTGGCTGAGATCGCGGCGATGCATGAGTGGCCGCTCGCATCATTCAAAACTGACTACCGACTATTCCCTACTGCCTACTGCCTATTCATGCTTCGCGGAACCGATACCCGACTCCGTAAAGGGTTTCGATCATTTCGAAGTCATCATCGACGGCCTTGAACTTCTTGCGCAGCCGCTTGATGTGGCTGTCAATGGTGCGGTCATCGACATAGACCTGCTCATCATAAGCGGAATCCATCAGCGCATCACGGCTTTTTACGACGCCCGGTCGCTGTGCCAGGGAATGCAGGATGAGGAACTCGGTGACGGTCAGCGTCACCGGCTCGCCCTTCCAGGTGCAGGTGTGGCGCTCCTGATCCATGACAAGCTGGCCGCGCTCAAGCGACCGAGCCTGCTGGTTGGGCGCCTTGGCCGCCGCCTCGCGGGTGCTGGCGCGGCGCAGCACGGCGCGGACGCGTTCGACCAGAAGACGCTGCGAGAAGGGTTTGCGGATGAAGTCGTCGGCGCCCATCTTGAGGCCGAACAGTTCATCGATCTCATCGTCCTTGGAGGTCAGGAAGATCACCGGCAGGTCGGATTTCTGACGCATCCGGCGCAGCAACTCCATGCCGTCCATGCGCGGCATCTTGATGTCGAGGATGGCGAGGTTCGGCGGGCGCGCCGCCAGTCCCTCCAGCGCCGATGCCCCATCCGTGTAGGTTTCGACCCGATAACCCTCGGATTCGAGGGCGATCGAAACCGAAGTCAGAATGTTGCGATCGTCGTCGACAAGCGCGATTGTTGCCATTTCAAGCGGCTCCCTCATGAGCTGTCCCTTCTTTCGTCGAGAAGGGGCTTTTGCAGGACAAATTAGGTACAAAATGTGGCATAGGCTTTATCCGCTGTCACGCGCGGCACGCCGGCGGCCACAATTGTACCTCGATATGGATTGGACGAATGAACATCGCCAATCCTTTGGGCAACCATCAGTGTTTTTGCACATATAAACGATTTAAACAACTTTCAAAATATTTAAATCGATTAATGATTTGATATCATTCGCCTTTTCTGGTTTTGACGTTATTAGCTCCTGCAATGGGGTTTCCGGAATTCGCCGGTAAAGACGCGGTAAATCGAAGAAGGGAAACCCATGTCGGAAGCCGGCAAACGCAATCCTGCATGTGCAATCGATCGGATCGGCCTGAGAACCACTGGCGTGGTGCGCTATAATTTCGGCGCGGCCGCGCTCTACGAGGAGGCAATCCGCCGTGGCGAGGCCCGACTCACCGCGCATGGCGCGCTTGCCGCCGAGACCGGGCAACACACCGGCCGCTCGCCCAGGGACAAATTCGTGGTGCGCGACGAAAGCACCGCGCCGCATGTATGGTGGGACAACAACAAGGCGATTTCGCCGATCCAGTTCGATAGGCTGCTTGCCGATTTTCGCGCCCATGCGGCTGGAAAGGACCTTTATGTTCAGGACCTGGTCGGCGGTGCCGACGAGGAACTGAAGCTGCCGACCAGGGTGATCACGGAGCTTGCCTGGCACTCCTTGTTCATCCGCAATCTGCTCATCCGGCCTGCAGCCGCCGAACTCAAGCATTTCGTGCCCGACTTGACGATAATCGACCTGCCGTCGTTCCGCGCCGATCCCGCCCGCCACGGCACGCGCGGCGAAACGGTGATCGCGGTCGATCTTTCGCGCATGATCGTGTTGATTGGCGGTACCTCCTATGCCGGCGAGATGAAGAAGTCGGTGTTCACCGTGCTCAACTATCTGCTGCCGACAAAAGGCGTGATGCCGATGCATTGCTCGGCCAATGAAGGGCCCGCCGGCGACGCGGCCGTTTTCTTCGGCCTTTCCGGGACCGGCAAGACGACGCTGTCGGCCGACCCGTCGCGCACGCTGGTCGGCGACGACGAGCATGGCTGGGGACCGCACGGCATCTTCAATTTCGAAGGCGGCTGCTATGCCAAGACGATCAAGCTTTCGGCCGAAGCCGAGCCGGAGATCTTCGCCACCACCCAGCGCTTCGGCACCGTGCTGGAGAATGTGGCGCTCGACGCCGGCCGCGTGCCGGATTTCGACGACGGCGGGCTGACCGAAAACACGCGCTGCGCCTACCCGCTCCATTTCATCCCGAACGCCAGCAAGACGGGGCGCGCCAGCCACCCGAAGAACATCATCATGCTGACCGCCGACGCATTCGGCGTGATGCCGCCGATCGCGCGCCTGACCCCGGCGCAGGCGATGTATCATTTCCTCTCCGGCTATACCGCCAAGGTGGCGGGGACCGAGAAGGGCGTTACCGAACCCGAAGCGACATTTTCGACATGCTTCGGCGCACCGTTCATGCCGCGGCATCCGTCGGAATACGGCAATCTGCTGCGCGAGCTCATCGCCCGCCACGGTGTCGATTGCTGGCTGGTCAACACCGGCTGGACCGGCGGCGCCTACGGCACCGGCAAGCGGATGCCGATCAAGGCAACGCGGGCGCTGCTTGCGGCGGCGCTCGACGGCTCGCTGAAAGCGGCCGACTTCCGCACCGACGCCAATTTCGGTTTTGACGTACCGGTGACGGTTGCCGGCGTCGACCGCGCCATTCTCGACCCGAGATCGACCTGGGTCGACAAGCCCGCCTACGACCGGCAGGCGGCAAGGCTGGTCGGCATGTTCGTCGACAATTTCGAAAAGTTCGAAGCCCATGTCGACGCCACCGTGCTCGGCGCCGCACCACGCATGCAGGTAGCGGCTGAATAGCCGTCGCCCCTGGTGATGCTTCAAGGCCCGGCTTCGATCGGGCCTTTTCTTTTTCCGCCTGCCGCGCCATGACTGCGGCATGAACGCCGACGACAAGATCATCATCACCGACGATGCGGTGATTAATCCGGGCGACCTGCACGAGGACTTCATCCGTTCGTCCGGCCCGGGCGGCCAGAACGTCAACAAGGTGGCGACGGCAGTGCAATTGCGCTTCGATGCCGCCAATGCGGCTGGCCTGTCGGAGCGGGTGCGCGAACGGACCATCAAGCTTGCCGGCCAGCGCGCCACCAAGGACGGCGTCATCGTCATCGAAGCCGGACGCTTCCGCACCCAGGAGCAGAACCGGGCGGACGCCCGGGCGCGGCTGACGGCACTGGTTGCCAAGGCCGCCGAACCACCGCCACCGCCGCGCAAAAAGACCAGGCCATCCAAAGGCGCGGTCGAAAGACGGCTCAAGAGCAAGGCCGGGCGCGGCTCGATCAAGAAAATGCGCGGCCGGGTTGAGGATGAGTGACAGCCGAAGCGGCTTCGGATCTCAGATCGCCGGCGTAAAGTGCGCAGCTACTGTCGGAGGCGGCTTTCGGGTCGCCGTTTTCGTTTGACGGTGGCATTCTGATTTTCCAGACCAACGGATCAAGCGACGCGATGCTCGTACTGCCCAAAGGCGTCCGCCATATGCCCGGCCACCTGTCGCGCGCCATGCAGGAAGTGCTGGTGGAAGATATCAGGAAGGTCGTGGAGGAAGCCCCGCTGTTCGTGCCGGCAATGCCGCGTACCGGCAAGGAGATGAGCGTGCGCATGACCAATTGCGGCCCGCTGGGCTGGGTCACCGACAAGGAGCACGGCTATCGCTACCAGCCGACCCACCCGGTGACCGGAAGGCCTTGGCCGCCGATCCCGGAGATGCTGCTCGATCTGTGGCGGGACGTATCTGCCTATGGGCACCCGCCGGAGGCCTGCCTGGTCAATTTCTATTCGCAGGATGCCAAGATGGGTCTTCACCAGGACCGCGACGAGAGCGATTTCTCCGCGCCGGTCGTCTCCGTCTCACTCGGCGACGATTGCCTGTTCAGGGTCGGCCAGACGACGCGCGACGGCGCCACCAAATCGTTCAGGCTGAAAAGCGGCGACGTCGTAGTGCTCGGCGGCGAAGGGCGGCTCTGCTTTCACGGCGTCGACCGTATCTACCCCTCGACCTCAGCCTTGTTGAAGAACGGCGGGCGGATCAATCTGACGCTGAGGCGGGTGACGACGCCGAAATAGGCTGTTCGGGTGCCCGGGGGTGCCAGTACCACGACCGCCGTTGTAGCGTTTGGCCAGCAGCAGGGCACTGCCCGGCCAGGGTTGCAAGCCCGGAGCCTGGCGGTGCGTTGCATCGTTGCGCGCACGCCAGGCCTGGAGCGCCAACAGCCGATCTCGGGCGGTCCGGGAATCGCATCATCTCGAGCCGTTCCGCAAACCTAGACCAGCACTGGCGAATACCCAGTGGCGAAGCACCACATAGTTGACGAGCGGGACCACGAAGCATGTCAGCACAATCGGAACCTGCGCCTGCAGGCCCAGAATCCCGGACAACACGGCGGGCAGAAGAAATGACACCGCCAGACCAAGCAATGTCAGCACGAAAAAGCGAGGCGCCTCGAAACGATGCGCCCCGCTGGACGCGAAGGTAAAATACTTTTGTCCGGCATAGGAGAAGACGGCGGCGATGGCATAAGCGAGCACCGAGGCCGAAGCCGGCCGCATCGACACCGCGTCCCCCATCGAAAATACCGCGGCAAGCAGTGCGTAGAGCAGAGTGGCGCCAAAGCCGATAATCAGGAAACGCGCCGGCCGCTTTGCAAGTCTGAAGCCCGAACCGGCGCTAAACACGGCCGCTGCACACATATTGCGCACCGAGCGGCAGGTGCGAGACCCAGCCCTCGACCTTGCGCGCGACGGAATTCGCGAAGGGAAACATCAGGAAATGCCTGCCTGCAACCTGTGTGAGGCCGGCCGCCTCCAGGAGACGGCCGGCTTTGCGGCGACTGATCAGCACGGCGTCTTCATCGAATGGGCAGCGAAGCACGGCAAGGCGTGTCAGCGGATTGTACGGGTTGTGCTCGATAACCGACACGACGCCGCCGGGCCGCACGACGCGTCGCATCTCGGAAACAAAGCTCGGCCAATGTTCAGGCGGCACATGATGGACGACGCAAACGGCGAATGCGAGGTCGAATGTGCCATCCGCGTAAGGCAGCACGGGAGCCGTGTAGTCGGCATAGGTGACCCAGGGGTTTTCCTCACGCGCCCGGGCGATGGATTCCCTCGAAATGTCGCAGCCGTGAAGGTCTGGAAAAAGCGGCTTCACGTAGGGATGCAGTGCGCCGACCCCACAGCCAACATCAAGCGCCCGAACGCAACCGTCGCGCCTTGCAATACCACGCTCGGCGATCAGGTCGGCAAGGAGGACTGACTTCTCCTGCAGGAAGAAGTCATGCTTCAGCCCGGAGAACCTGATCGAGTCGTCGACCGTCCTGTTATAGGTGGTGCGATATTGATCGAAGAGTTCGGCCATCAACCAAACCTTCTGTCGCGTGACGCCGACAACGTCGCCTCGGTGTTTCGATTGTCGACTTCCGCCCGGAGCGCGTCCTCGAAGCCAGTAAGGCGATCAATGACATAGAGCGGCCGGCGCTTGATCTCGGAGTGGATCCCGCCGACATAGAGGCCGACGATACCGGTCATGAACAGGTTGATCCCGGACAAGAAGGAAACAATAACAACTGTCGACGTCCAGCCTTGGACAACACCGAAACTGAATGCCCAGGAAGCCACAGCGAAGAGCCCGAGCAGCGCGGCTACCCCCGAGATAGCGAGCCCGGCCCAGAGCGCCATACGCAACGGTTTTTCCGAAAAGCCGATGACCCCGTGGACAGCCAGGCGGAGCATCTTCCAGAAAGGATACTTTGTTTCACCTGCGGCGCGCGCCGGTCGCTCGAATGAAACCGCCGTCTGCTTGAATCCCATCCAACCGAACATGCCGCGCACGAAACGGTTGCGCTCCGGCATCTGCTTGAACGTATCGAGAGCCTTGCGGCCGATTAGTCGGAAATCGCCAACGTCGCGGGGAATGTCGACCGAAGTCATCTTCTCCATCAGCCGGTAGAAGATGCTGGCTGTCAGCCGTTTGAACCAGGTTTCGCCTTCGCGCCGCATACGCCTCGCGTAGACGATTTCATAGCCCTCCTTCCACTTTTCCACCAGTTGGAGAACGACTTCAGGGGGATCCTGGAGGTCGGCATCCATGACCACCACGGCTTCGCCGGCAGCCGCGTCCATACCGGCCGTAATTGCAATCTGGTGCCCGAAATTGCGCGACAGTTCGATCAGCCGGAAGCGTGGCTCCTCGGCAACCATCCCACGCAGGTAGATCACACTCGTGTCGGTACTGCCGTCATCGACGAAAATAGCCTCTGCCGGTGCGTCCAGCGCGTCGAGCAGGGCGACTATTCGCCGGATAAGGAGTGGAAGAACCGCCTCCTCGTTGAAGATCGGAATGACCAGGGAATAGCGGGGCTGCCTCGCACGAACTCCGGTACTGCTCGCGTTGATCACAGACTGCTCCCGACAGATCCGCTGGATTGCCCATCGAACACTAGCCGGGATAGCCTAAGGCGCCGTTAACCGCGCCGTTACAGTTTCCTGAGCGCCACTTCCTCGACCAGATGGTTGGCGCCCTTGCGCAGGATGAGATCGGCTCGGGCGCGGGTCGGCAATATATTCTCGCGCAGATTCTTCAGGTTGATGTTGGTCCATAGGCCCTCGGCGATGGCGCGGGCCGCATCCTCGGAAAGTTGCGAATAGCGGTGAAAGAAGGAGGCCGGGTCGCGGAAGGCGGTTTCGCGCAACCGCATGAAGCGGGCGATATACCAGTGATGGATCAGCGCCTCCTCGGCATCGATGTAGATGGCAAAGTCGAAGAAATCCGACAGAAAAGGCACGATCTTGCCGTCCTTCGGCAGCTTGCCCGGCTGCAGGACGTTAATGCCTTCGAAGATCAGGATGTCGGGCCGGTCGATGGTCTGGAACGCGCCCGGAATGACGTCATAGGTCAGGTGCGAATAGACCGGCGCGCGGACGTTGCGCTGCGCCGATTTGATGCCGGACAGGAAACGCAGCAGCGCGCCGACGTCGTAGCTGTCGGGAAAGCCCTTGCGTTCCATCAGATTGTTGCGGCGCAGGACTTCGTTCGGCAGCAGGAAGCCGTCGGTGGTGACCAAGTCGACCTTGGGACTCGACGGCCAGCGCGCCAGCAGCTCCTTTAGCACGCGCGCCGTGGTCGATTTGCCGACCGCGACGGAACCGGCAATGCCGATGATGAACGGTGTCTTGGCCGCGTGCAGCGCGTTGAAGAAGGCCTGGCGCTGCCTGAAGAGGAGTTGACTGGCTTCGACATGAGCCGACAACAGCCGCGACATCGAAAGATAGATGCGCTCGACCTCGTGGAGATCGACCGGATCGTTCAGCGACCGCAGACGACGGATCTCGTCCTCGGTGAGCGTCATCGGCGTATCGGCGCGGAACCGCGACCATTGCTCGGCCGAGAAGAAACGATAGGGTGAATACTTCTCGGTAGGAGCGAGCTGGTCCATCGAGTTCCTCCGCAGCGATCAGCCCCGGTCCAGCCGAGACGCCTTTTCGGCGATGCCCGAACGACCGGTGCGGCGTTCAAGCTCGTTGAGCACCTCGCTCAGCGGAATGTCCGCTATGCCGAGAACGACAAGCCAATGATAGATGAGATCGGCGCTTTCCGAAACAAGCGCGTCCCGGTCGGCGCTGACGGCTGCGATCACCGTTTCGACCGCCTCTTCGCCGAGTTTCTGCGCTGCCTTGCTCATGCCGCGCTGAAAGAGCTTGGCCGTCCACGAATCCGGATCGCCGGAACGTGCACGTTCGCCAATAATCTTCTCCAGATCGGAGAGCGAGAACTCGGTCATGACGGCGTTTACAGCCTCTTCTTAGCTGGAAAGGCTCTAGGACCGATTACCCGGCGAGTCCAGCCGCATCGGCAGTCCGGCTTGAGCCATGTGCAGCTTGGCTTCGGCGATGCTGTAGGTGCCGAAATGGAAGATCGACGCCGCCAGCACCGCGCCGGCATGGCCGTCGCGAATGCCTTCGACAAGGTCGTCGAGCGTGCCGACGCCGCCGGAAGCGATGACCGGTACGCGTACGGCGTCGGCGACCGCGCGGGTGAGTGCTATGTCGTAGCCGGCCTTGGTGCCGTCGCGGTCCATTGATGTCAGCAGGATCTCGCCGGCGCCGAGATCGACCACTCGCCGAGCGAACTCGACGGCGTCGATGCCGGTCTTCTCGCGGCCGCCGTGGGTGAATATCTCCCAGCGATCGGCCTCGCCCGCAGCGGACACTTTCTTGGCATCGATGGCGACGACGATGCACTGGTTGCCGAATTTGTCCGCTGCTTCGGCGACAAAATTTGGGGTCTTCACCGCCGCCGTGTTGATCGACACCTTGTCGGCGCCGGCCAACAGCAGCTTCCTGATGTCGGCGACCCGACGGACGCCACCGCCAACGGTCAGCGGCATGAAACATTGTTCGGCGGTGCGGGCGACGACATCCAAAATGGTCTCGCGGTTTTCCGACGAGGCGGTGATGTCGAGAAAGCAGAGCTCGTCGGCGCCGGCCGCGTCATAGGCTTTTGCCGCTTCGACGGGATCGCCGGCATCGACCAGGTCGACGAAATTGACGCCCTTGACGACACGGCCGTTCTTGACATCCAGACAGGGGATGACGCGGGCTTTCAGCATCAGATCCTCTCGATCTCCGCAAGAAAGTCGACGAGCAGCTGGCCGACGACGGGCGGAACCTCGGACTGGGAATCAAAGGCCGGGTCGTAGGCCGAGAGCGTCACGCCGACGATCGGGATGGACCTGGCCAGTCCGCAGGCAAGCTGCCGCAACTGTTCCGGGCTCGGACCGCCCGGGTGCGTGTAGCGGTTCACCTGCAGCACATTCGGATCGACGACGTCCAGGTCGAGATGCAGATGCGCCCGCACAGTCCCTGTCGCCGTGAGCTTTCCGATCATATCGAGTGCACCGGCACATTCGGTGCGCACGATCGGCAAGGTTTCCAGCAGGCGCTTTTCGTCGGGATCGAGGTCGCGGGCATCGACCAGCATGCAGCGCGCCGGGTTTATCGGCCGGAACCCCGGAATCGCTGCCGCCATCGGACGCCAGCAGAGCCCGAGAGTCGCCGCCAGCGCCATGCCGTCGAGAAAGCCGTAGGCCGACGTCTCCGGCGTGTTGAGATCGCCATGCTGGTCGATCCAGATGATCGAATCCGCGGCTTCACCGGCAACCGCTCCGGCGGCGGTCAGACAATTTCCAGCAACGATAATGGGGAAGCGCCCTCCATCGCGGGCGAGGCTAACCTTGGTCGCGACAGTGTTGCAGACGGCAAAGCCGGTTGCGATTTCGCGCCCCTGCTCGTCTCCCACCTTGCCGATATCTTCGACGGCGACTTCATGGCCAGCCACGGTCAGGGCTTCGACGAGCCCACCGCCGACAATGGCGTCCGGACCCTGGCCGCACCCTTCGTGATAGTGCCCGCTGTCATAGGGAGCGAGGATAATCGAGACCTTCACGTTTCACACCCCTGCCATCGGTTTGCCACGCAGGATCGCCAGTGCCTCGGCCGGATCGATGCGGCCGTCGTAGAGCGCGCGACCGGAGATCGCGCCTTCGAGCTTCTGCGCATCGGGCATGGTCATGCGCACGATGTCGGCGATCGAGGCGAGCCCGCCCGAGGCGATGACCGGGATCGACACCGCGTCGGCGAGATCGATGGTGGCGTCCCAGTTGATGCCGGTCAGCACACCGTCGCGGTCGATATCGGTGTAGATGATGGCGGCGACGCCGACACCCTCGAATTTCCTCGCCAGTTCGATGACGCCGAGGCTCGAGGCCTCGGCCCAGCCTTCGACCGCGACCTTGCCGCCCTTGGCGTCAATGCCGACGGCAATCTTGCCCGGGAAGGCCTTGCAAGCCTGCCTGACCAGATCCGGGTCGCGCACCGCCACAGTACCAAGAATGACGCGGGCCAGCCCACGGTCGAGCCAGTCCTCGATCTGCACCAGGGTGCGGATGCCGCCGCCGAGCTGCACCGGATTGCTCGTCGCCTTTAGGATGGCGCCGACCGCCGCGCTGTTGACGCTCTGGCCCTTGAAGGCGCCGTTGAGGTCGACGACGTGCAGCCATTCGAAGCCCTGCTCTTCGAAGGCGCGCGCCTGAGCGGCGGGATCGTCGTTATAGATCGTCGCAGTTGCCATGTCGCCATGCCTGAGGCGCACACATTTGCCGTCCTTGAGGTCTATGGCCGGAAACAGGATCACCTTCAGGCGCCTTCGACGATGACAAAGTGCCCGGTCGAGCCAGCGAGCCTGTACTTCAAGGCCTCCTGGTATTCAGGCGAGCCGTAGCATTCCAGCGCCATTTCATAGGATTCGAATTCCACCAGCACGTGGCGATTGCCGGTCGGTCCTTCCGGGCTGGTATACCGCCCGGCGCGCACCGGGAACTTCGCGCCGTATTTCGCGAAAGCCGCGGCATTGGCCTCGATGTACTGCTTGTAGATCTCGGGATCGTGGACATCGACCATTGCCATCCAATAGCCCTTCTTGCTCATGGTTCAGGGCCTCCAGCCTAGGAAATTGGTGATCAGCGCCAGGCCCAGCGCCTGGCTCTTCTCGGGGTGGAATTGCGTTCCGGCCAGGTTGTCGCGGACGACAGCGGCCGTTATCGGGCCGCCATAGTCGGCAACCGCCAGCACCTCATCCTCTTCCCGTGCATCGAGATGGTAGGAGTGGACGAAATAGGCGTGCAGTCCCTTGCCGCCCGTCGCAATGCCGGAAAACAGCGGATGCTTGCGCTTCAGGTCAATCGTGTTCCAGCCGATCTGCGGGATCTTCAGCGTCGGATCGGCCGGCGTAATCTCCTTGACGTCGCCGGCGATCCAGCCAAAGCCCTTTGTGACGGTCTTTTCCAGGCCTCGCTCCGACATCAGCTGCATGCCGACGCAGATGCCGAGGAACGGCCGAGCCTTGGCGATCGCCACCTCCTCGACCGCCTCCCACATGCCGGCGACCGCACGCAGTCCAGCGGCGCAATCGGCATAGGCGCCGACGCCGGGCAGGACGATGCGGTCGGCGGTCCTGACCCGCTCGGCATCGGCGGTGAGTTCAATCGCGGCGGCAATGCCGGCTTCATGCGCGGCACGCTCGAAGGCCTTGGTGGCCGAGCGCAGATTGCCCGACCCGTAGTCGATGATCGCGACCCTCATCTCAGGGCTTTCCCGGAATATGGTTCAGCCCCAGTGCCAGGCCCATCTGCGCCGGCCGGGCATGTGCTGCGTCTGGGACGATACGCTGCGCAGGAGTTTGTGCATCCGAATCCGCAGCGGCTTCCAACACATAGCGGATGTCGGCGTCGTCGAGCCTGTCGGCCTCGACGACACCCCATTCATGCCAGCCGCGGCGACGAAGGGCTGCAATTCGCAAGCCTTGTCCCTCCAGCCCGACAAAGAGCATGACAAGGAAGGATAAAAGCGAGCCGGCTGTTTCCAGGTCCAGCCTTTCGCCCAGCATCGAGAGCAGGCCCATGGCGACAAACGCCAATGCCGCCTCGACCCACAGCCGGTGCCAGGCCAGCCACAGCGGCGGCACCACGAAGCCGAGCCAGGCAAAGCCGTCACGGATAAAGGTGGTGTCCACGCTTTCACCGCGGCCTGGCGGCTCCATCACGACATAGATGGCCATGGCGTTACCCTTTCAGGGATCCCTTGGTGGAGGGAACCGCGTCCGGCTGGCGCAGGTCGCGCTCAAGTGCCGAACGCAAAACACGCGCCACGGCCTTGAAGCAGGTCTCGGCGATGTGGTGGTTGTTGGCGCCGTAATGATTGGTGACATGCAGCGTGATGCCGGCATTCTGCGCCAGCGCGTGGAAGAATTCGCGCACCAGCTCGGTGTCGAACGTACCGATCTTCGGCGATGAGAAGGAAACATTCCAGACCAGAAAAGGCCGGCCGGAGACATCGATTGCCGCCCGCGTCAGTGTCTCGTCCATGGCGAGGTCGATCGAGGCGTAGCGCATGATGCCGCGCCGCTCGCCCAATGCCTTGGCCAGCGCCTGGCCGAGCGCAATGCCCGTATCCTCGACGGTGTGGTGGTCGTCTATATGCAGGTCGCCCTTGGCCTTCACGGTCATGTCGATCAGCGAATGGCGCGACAACTGGTCCAGCATATGGTCGAAGAAGCCGACGCCCGTCGAAATGTCGGATTTGCCCGAGCCGTCGACTTGAACCGACACGGAGATGTCGGTTTCCCTGGTCTTGCGGCTTATCTCGGCGGAACGGGGCGCCATGACCTCATCCTTGTTTCAGATTTGCACGTCAGGCGTTCACAGGCCTGAAAACGAAAGCCTTCTAGCAGCATGATCCGGCGATTGCCAGTTACCGCTGCGGAGCACTATCCGACCCGGCGGATGGCCGGTTTGCAATCGTCCGGCCTATGCATACATATGGCCGATCAAGTCACTCGTAACGCACCGATCGCCTCGATGGGATCGGTGCTTGTCGGAGCAGGAAATGTCGAATGAACTGACCATGCATGCCACGACCATCCTGACCGTGCGCAAGGGCGGCAAGGTGGTGATCGCCGGCGACGGCCAGGTCAGCCTCGGCCAGACGATCATGAAAGGCAACGCCAAGAAGGTGCGCCGCATCGGCAAGGGCGGCAATGTCATCGCCGGTTTCGCCGGCGCCACCGCCGATGCCTTCACTCTGCTGGAGCGGCTGGAAGCCAAGCTCGAACAATATCCCGACCAGCTGACACGCGCCTGCGTCGAGCTTGCCAAGGACTGGCGCACCGACCGCTATTTGCGGCGGCTGGAAGCGATGATGCTGGTGGCCGACAAGTCGGTGTCGCTGGCGCTGACCGGCACCGGTGACGTGCTGGAGCCTGAATTTGGAGTCATGGCCATCGGCTCCGGCGGCAATTACGCGCTGGCAGCGGCACGCGCGCTGATGGACAGCGACAAGGGCGCAGAGGAGATCGCCCGCAAGGCGATGCAAATCGCATCAGACATTTGCGTCTACACAAACAACAACTTCGTCGTCGAAACCCTCGATGCCGCCTGAGCGGAGCCTCCGCTATGGTTTTCGGCCGGTGACCCAGAGGGACCTGCCGATGATCGCCGGCTGGCTTGCCGAGCCGCATGTCGCCGAGTGGTGGAACGACCCAGAGACCGAGATTGCGGAGATCCGCGAGCATATCGACAGCATTTCAGTCGAGCCGCTGATTATCGAGCTGGACGGAAAGCCCATCGGCTATTTGCAGAGCTACGATCCGCATCTGGAGGACGGCCATCCCTATAGCGACCAGCCGTTCGGCACGCTCGGCATCGATCTGTCGATCGGCGTGCCGGAGCTTGTCGGGGTCGGCCACGGCTCCGCGATCGTCCGGCAGTTCGTCGAGCAGCTTTTCGAGGAAGGTACGCCGCGCGTCATCATCGACCCGGACCCCGCCAATGCACGGGCTATCCGTGCCTATGAAAAGGCCGGTTTCACGGCTATCGATCGCAGGAAGTCGGAATATGGCGATGCCGTGCTGATGGCGATTGATGGCCCAGAGGGTGATGCCGGACAGGGTGACGCAGAAGAGGGGCAATAGCAGCATGAGCGTATCCAGCGACAAAACCGTCTCGGCCTACGAAGACAGTTGGCGAATGGGGCTCCTACTGGTTCTCGGCCTGGTCATCTTCCAGACCGGGGTCCTCTATGGCATGGGGCGGACGCCGATCTGTACCTGCGGCTATGTCAAGCTGTGGCACGGCATCGTGCAAAGCTCGGAGAATTCCCAGCATATTTCCGACTGGTACAGCTTCTCGCACATCATTCACGGCTTCCTGTTCTATGCGCTGGCGTGGTTCCTTTTCCCGCGCTCGCCGATCGGGCTCAGACTGGCGTTTGCGGTCGTCATAGAGGGCGGCTGGGAGCTGCTCGAGAACAGTCCTTTCATCATCGACCGCTACCGCGCCGGCACGATCTCGCTCGATTATTATGGCGACAGCATTATCAATTCGGTGTCCGACACGCTGGCCATGGTGCTGGGGTTTGTCATGGCGCGAAGGCTTCCTATATGGGTGATCGTCACCCTCGCCCTCATCTTCGAATTCGGTGTCGGCTATCTCATCCGGGACAATCTGACACTCAACGTGATCATGCTACTGCATCCGTTCGAATCCATTCGGCAGTGGCAAAGTGGAATTTAGTGATATGAGCACCTTCTCTCCCCGCGAAATCGTTTCGGAACTCGACCGCTTCATCATCGGCCAGAAAGACGCCAAGCGTGCGGTGGCGATTGCCTTGCGCAACCGTTGGCGCCGCCAGCAGCTCGAGGGCCAGATGCGCGAAGAGGTGATGCCGAAGAACATCCTGATGATCGGCCCGACCGGTGTCGGCAAGACCGAGATTTCACGCCGCCTGGCACGCCTTGCCGGTGCGCCTTTCGTCAAGGTCGAAGCCACCAAGTTCACCGAGGTCGGTTACGTCGGCCGCGACGTCGAGCAGATCATCCGCGATCTGGTCGAGATCGCCATCGGGCTGGTGCGCGAGAAGATGCGCGAGGACGTCAAGGCGCGTGCCCACATCAACGCCGAGGAACGGGTGCTCGAAGCGCTCGTCGGCAAGACGGCGAGCCCGGCCACCCGCGACAGTTTCCGCAAGAAGCTGCGCGACGGCGAGCTCGACGACAAGGAGATCGAGATCGAAGTGGCCGATACCGGCAATGGCGGCATGCCTGGCTTCGAGATCCCCGGCATGCCGGGCGCCAATATCGGCGTGCTCAACATCAACGACATGCTGTCGAAGGCGATGGGCGGCAAGAAGACCAAGTTGCGCAAGACGACCGTCAAGGAGTCCTACGGGCTGTTGATCAGCGACGAGTCCGACAAGCTGCTCGATCAGGACGAGGTGGTGCGCAGGGCCCTCGAATCGACCGAGAATGACGGCATCGTCTTCCTTGACGAGATCGACAAGATCGCCTCGCGCGAAGGCGGCATCGGTGCCGGTGTTTCGCGTGAAGGTGTACAGCGCGACCTGCTGCCGCTGGTCGAAGGCACCACGGTTGCGACCAAATATGGACCGGTGAAGACCGACCATATCCTGTTCATCGCCTCGGGCGCGTTCCACGTCGCCAAGCCCTCCGACCTGCTGCCGGAATTGCAGGGCCGCCTGCCGATCCGCGTCGAGCTGCGGGCGCTGGAGAAGGACGATTTCGTCCGCATCCTTACCGAGACCGAAGCCAGCCTGATCAAGCAATATATCGCGCTGATGAAGACCGAAGGCGTCGACCTGGTCTTCACCGATGACGCGATCGATTCGTTGGCCGGCATCGCCGTCGACCTTAACGCCAGCGTCGAGAATATCGGCGCCAGGCGGCTGCAGACGGTGATGGAACGGGTACTGGACGACATCTCCTATGACGCGCCGGACCGTAACGGCACCTCGGTGACAATCGATGCAGCCTATGTCGAGAAGCATGTCGGCGACCTCTCCAGAAACACGGACTTGTCGCGTTTCATCTTGTAGGAGACTCTTGATTCTCCAAGAGGCCGGGGAATTACTCCCGGCCTCCGTCAAATTCGGCCCGGCATTCCGGAGGTGTGGCCAAATGGAAGCATCCGGCAAGCTTTCGTCCCGTCCGGTGCAGGCGTCTCTCGACTCCCGGTGGAGCATTACCTAGTTTGCCGCCGACTATTTGGGCGGCGGCGCATGAAAAAACTGATCCTCGTCATTTTGGGGCTGACGCTGGCGACAGCTATGTTCGGCGCGCAAGCGGCAACGATGGTGCCGCCGGGCAACCGCAACACCGAGCAGCCTGACATACCGGGCGCATCGAGCCGGCGCACCCAGGCGACCAACACCACCTTCCAGGCGAAATACCGCAAAGTCTTTGCGCTGCTCCAGAACGATGCCGCGCTGCGCGGCAAGATCAAGCAGGCAGCCGCGGCTTATGGCATCGACCCAATGCATATCGTCGGCGCCATCGTCGGCGAGCACACCTACAATGTCGATGCCTATGACCGGCTGCAGACCTACTACGTCAAGGCGATCTCGTATTTATCGAGCAAGCTCTCCTTCGCCTATGACGGCGAGGACATCACCGATTTCGTGCAGCGGCCGCAATTCGCCAAATGCGCAGGGAAGTCCGATAGCTACGACCTATGGGAGTGCCGCGAGCAGGTGTGGAACCGGTCGTTCCGCGGCAAGACCGTCAACGGCGAGAGCTTTCCCAACGACCGCTTCGGTGCCACTTTCTTCCAGCCTTATTATGCCGGCCAGACTTTTGGCCTTGGCCAGCTCAATCCGCTGACGGCGCTGCAAATGAGCGACCTCGTGCACAAGGTTTCCGGCCTGCCGGAACTCGACGTCGGCGACCCCAACGCGGTCTACAAGACCATCATGGATCCTGACCTGACACTGCCTTATGTCGCAGCAACGATCCGGAAATCGATCGACGCCTATAGAAGCATCGCCGGCTTCGACATCTCAGGCAACCCCGGCATCACGTCGACGCTCTACAATGTCGGCAACCCCGAACAGCGCGCCTATGCGCTGAAGGCCGAGAACGACAAGCGCCGCGCTGCGGGCGAGCCGGAAAAATTGCCTGAGGAGAATTACTATGGCTGGCTGATCAACGACAAGCTGCCGGAGCTGAAAGCGCTGTTTTAGCCAAACGCGTTCGGCCAACTATCCACGCCCTCAGCTCACGCCGCCAGCAGCGACTTCAGCTTGACGGAGTGCGAGCCTAGCGCTTCCGGCGCCGGCTTTGCCTGCTTTGCAATCAGCATCTCGGCCAGCCTTATGTCACGGGCGACCGCGTTGCCGGGGCCGATGCCGCTTGCCGCAACCAGCCTGCCGTCCTCGGCCAGATGAAACAGGATGAAGGCGCCGTCGCCAACGTCGCGGCGAACGATGCTGCGGCCTTCGTCCGACAGGCCGGCGATCTGCAGGGTCAATCCGTACTGATCTGACCAGAACCAAGGCACCGCCGAATGCGCCTCGCCGGCGCCAAGCATGTTCCTTGCGGCGAGTGCGCCCTGCTCCTGCGCATTGCGCCAAGCTTCCAGCCGCACGCGCCGGCCGCCATAGATAGCGAGCGGAAACGAACAGCAATCGCCGGCTGCAAAGATATCCCGGTCGCTGGTGCGAAGCTCGGCGTCGACGGCGACACCATTGTCGATGGTCAGCCCCGCCTGCCCGGCAAGTCCGGTCACCGGCACGGCGCCGATCCCGATCACGGCAAGATCGGCGACAATGTCGTGTCCACCGGCAAGCGCGATGCGCACTTCGGCGCCGTCATCGGCAATGGCCGCGATGCCCTCGCCGCACAGGATTTTTACGCCTTCGGCTTCATGCGCCTGATGGATGACCTGCGCGATCTCGGCCGGCACGCCGCGCATCAGAATGCGCGGCTGCGCCTCGATGACGGTGACCGCGGCACCCAGCCTGCGCGCCGCCGCGGCGAGCTCGAGCCCGATGAAGCCGCCGCCGACTATGGCGATGCGATTGCCGGCGTTGAGATGGGCACGAATGGCCAGCGCGTCGTTGAAGGTTCGCAGATAGACGCAGCGCCCGCCAAGGCCCGGCATCGGCAATTTGCGCGGCACCGAACCGGTCGCCAGCAGGAGCTTGTCGTAGGCCAGGGCGGAACCGTCGGACAGGCGCACGACATGCGCCGTGCGGTCGATCGCCACAGCCAGAACCGAATGGATATGCCGGATAGAGCGCTCGGCCAGGATCGCGTCGCTGGCGATCGCCTTGATCAGGGGCGCGTCGGCGACCATCGCTTCTTTCGACAGCGGCGGGCGCTCATAGGGAAGATGCGGCTCGTCGCCGACCAAGGTTACGGGGCCATCATAGCCGAGCTCGCGCAGCGCAAGGGCGGCGCGCCCGCCGCATTCGCCGGCGCCGATGACGACCATTCCCTTCGTCATCATCAACCGATCCGGACAAGGACTTTGCCGGCGTCGACTTTGACCAGATAGGTCCTTAGATCGACGCAGACAGGCGCGCCCCTGGCAGCCCCTGTCTTGTAGTTGAAGCGGCCATTGTGCTTCGGGCATTCGATGATGTCGTCCATGACCAGCCCGTCGGCCAGATGCACCTTCTCATGCGTGCAAAGCCCGTCGGTGGCGAAATACTCGTCGTTGGGGCTGCGATAGATAGCAAAGGTGCGGCCGCCATGGTCGAAGCGCATCACGTCCTCTTCGTCGATGTCCTCGGCGTCACAGGCCTCGACCCAGTCGCTCATTTACGGGTCCCTCGATTTTTGGTGCCTCGGCATGGGCTTGTCATTCGGCAGCCACCGCAGCGGCAGCGTTGTCGTTGTGGAAGTCCTCGCGATAGGGCCTCGCCGTCGGCGGCAGTTCGCGCTTGATGAAATAATCCTCATTGCGCAGCTGCCGCAGGAAGGTCGGTATCATCTCGCGGTAGCCGGCCAGGATGGACGGTGTCGGCGCCGGCAGATCGTGCTTGATCAGCTCATGCAGCCTGGGCAGCGCATGATAGGGCACCATGGGAAACATGTGATGCTCGACGTGGTAGTTCATGTTCCAGTAGATGAAGCGGCTTATCGGGTTCATGTAGACGGTGCGGCTGTTGAGCCGGTGATCGGTGACGTTTTCAGCCAGGCCGCCATGCTGCAGCAGGCCGACCATGACATGGTGCCACGCGCCGTAAAGCCTGGGCAGCCCGACCAGCATCAGCGGCAGGAACGAGCCCGTGTAGAGCGCCAGCGCAATGGTCGCGGCATAGACTGTCGTCCAGATGCGGGCAATGCCAATTGCCTTCGGCTGCTCCTGGTCGGGAATGAAGGTTCTTTCGGCCGGACTGACGATACCGGCTGCATTGCGCAGCATGTCGCTCATCGCATGCCAGGCGTCGAGAATGCCGACGAAGTTGAGCACGACGCGCAGCAGATCGGGCGGACGCATCACGGAGATCTCCGGATCGCGGCCGACGATGATGGTATCGGTATGGTGGCGCGTATGGCTCCAGCGCCAGGTCACCGGGTTGCGCATGATCATGAAGCAGGCGATCTGATAGACCACGTCGTTCATCCACTGCGTTCTGAAGGCGGTGCCGTGGCCGCATTCGTGCCAGCGTGAATCGGTGGAGGAGCCGTAGAGGACGCCGTAGACGAAGAAGAACGGCACGCACCACCAGCTGCCCCAGAACCAGACGCCGCCGGCTCCGCTCAGGATTAAGGCGCCGAGCCAGATGACCGTATCGCGGATCGCCGGGCCGTCGGAGCGCTGCATCAGCTCCTTCATCTGCTTGCGTGGCACGTCCGTGTGATACCACTCGGCCGCCGCCAGCCCGCTCTCGATGGCGAGCTTCGCGTCGCGGCCGATCAGGCTGTAGTCACGCCGGGACGCTGCTGTGGCGATCGTGTTCCCGGTTCGGAGTCCAATATCCACCATGGCGGAGGCCTCGATCATAGTCGGTCCGCATTCAAATAACGCCGAAGCCTGATAGGCTCAATATCACAAAGATAGTTTCTATCATTTTCCATCATAATGGTGTAAAAGCCGAACAATAGAGCGAGGCAGCGATGGCGAAACGGCCGACGATTACCGATTTGGCACGCATTTCGGGGGTCAGCGTCGCCACCGTCGACCGGGTGCTGAACAACCGGTTGCCAGTGCGCGAGGAAACCGCGCGCCGCGTCTATGAAGCGGCGACCAGCATTGGCTATCACGCAGCCGGGCTGATCAAGCAGCGGATGCGCCATGAATTGCCGGAGTATCGGCTCGGGTTCCTGCTGTTGCGGCGGGAGGACGTCTTCTACAGCGAATTTGCCCGCGAGCTTGAACTGGCGGTATCGCAGTCGCCGCGCGTTCGCGGCGTGGCGACCATCGACTTCGCCGGCTCGCTGGCGCCGGACGAGATCGTCGAGCGGATGCGCAAGCTGGCCGCCAAATCCAGGGCCGTCGCCCTGGTCGGGCCTGATCACCCGACGCTGACGGTCGCCGTCGAGGCTCTCAAAGCCAATGGCGTACCGGTGTTCTCCCTGCTTTCCGACTTTGCGTCCGGTATTCGCGAGGGCTATGTCGGCCTGGACAATCGCAAGGTCGGCCGCACCGCCGCCTGGATGATCTCGAAGGCTGCGAAGAGGCCTGGCAAGGTTGCCCTCTTCGTCGGCAGCCATCGCTTCCATGGCCATGAGCTTCGCGAGATCGGTTTTCGCTCCTTCTTTCGCGAGCAGGCGCCGGAATTCACCCTGCTCGAGACGTTGGTCAATCTGGAAGCGAACCAGATCACGCATGATGCAATGATCGAGCTTCTAGCCCGCCACCCTGATCTCGTCGGCTGCTATGTCGCCGGTGGCGGCATGGAAGGCGCGATCTCGGCGCTGAGGGAGGCAAAGCCGGCAGAGGTGCCGGCGGTCGTCTGCAACGAGATCACGCCCGACTCCCGCTCGGCGCTGGCGGATAATTTCCTGACGATGGTGATCTCGACGCCACTGGCAGCGCTTTGCCGCGAGCTTGTCGGGCTGATGGCGCATGCCATCGAGACCGGCGCTGCGAATGCGCCGGGCCAGACCTTTCTGCCCTTCGACATCTATCTGCCGGAAAACATCTGACGTCGCGGTCATTGGCGGCAGACATGATGTAATCTATCAGAACGCTTTCAGGCTTGGCTTGCCTGAGCGTCCGTCCAAATGCGCTTGAAATGCCGAAAATCCATCCTTCATGGCGAAATCTCGCTTGACGCCCACGCGAAATGGAATAAATATTTCACCGACAGAGCATTTTGGTTCTTTCGTTCCGGAAGATCTGTTTCAGGCAAATGCCTCCGGAACTAAAATGGCAATCGGGAGAGAATTCCCTGCGAGATCGGGGATTCCGGGTAGATCGGTGCAGCCGGACACCAATGTGGAGGAGAAATAAAATGAAAAAACTGCTGTTGGGCGTCGCGTTCGCGGCGCTGATGAGTTCGTCCGCCTTCGCTGCCAAGATCGGCGTGTCGATGGCGTTGTTCGACGACAATTTTCTCACCGTGCTGCGCAACGGCATGATCGAGCAGGCCAAGGGCATGGACGGCGTGGAACTGCAGGTGGAGGATGCGCAGAACGACGTCGCCAAGCAACTCGACCAGATCAAGAACTTCGCCGCCTCGGGCGTCGACGCCATCATCGTCAACCCGGTCGACACCTCGGCGACCCAGGCGATGTCGGACGCAGCCGCCGCCGCCAAGATTCCACTGGTCTATGTCAATCGCGAGCCGGTCAACGTCGACACGCTGCCCGAAAACCAGGCCTTCGTCGCCTCGAACGAAGCCGATTCCGGCACGCTCGAGACCAAGGAGGTCTGCCGCCTATTCAAGGAGGCCGGCAAGACTGAAGCCAACGTCTATGTGATCATGGGCGAACTGTCGAACCAGGCAGCGGTGCAGCGCACCAAGGACATTGACGATGTGATCGCCACGCCGGAGTGCAGCTTCATCAAGATCATCGATAAGCAGACGTCGAACTGGAAGCGCGAAGAAGCGCAGAACCTGATGACCAACTGGCTGTCGACCGGCAAGCCGTTCGACGGCGTCATCGCCAACAATGACGAAAGCGCGATCGGCGCCATCCAGGCGATGAAGGCCGCCAACATCGACATGAAGTCGGTTGTCGTCGGCGGCGTCGACGCTACCCAGGACGCGCTTGCAGCGATGCAGGCGGGCGATCTCGATGTGACGGTGTTCCAGGACGCGGCCGGCCAAGGCGCCGGCGCGCTTGACGCGGCGCTCAAGCTGGCGAAGGGCGAAAAGGTCGAGCACAAGGTCTATATCCCGTTCCAATTGGTCACGCCGGCGAATATCGACAAGTTCCTGACGAAGAACTGCGGCCGCGGACCGGCGCGGCGCACCAGCGCCGCTCCTCCTTCTCTCTCTCTCGGCCTGAAGAGCGGCCGAAAGAGACTGTGGCTGACGGAGGAAGCACGATTGGCACAGACATCTCACGGCGTCGGCGGGCTCAGCTATGATGCGAAGCGGCGCGCATGGCCGGCCGAATTCAACGTCTTCCTGGCGCTCGTCATCCTGGTCGGCGCTTTCGAGCTGATCGGCCGGGTCTTCCTGGGCGACAGCTTCCTGTTCAATACCCGCGACAATATCGATGCGATCTTCAACGAAGCGCGCCTGCAGATCATCATCCTGCAGGTGTCGATCGTCGGCATCATTGCCATCGGCGTGACGCAGGTGATCATTACCGGCGGCATCGACCTGTCCTCAGGTTCGATCGTCGGCGCCACGGCAATGATCGCCATGAGCTTCGCCCAGGTGGCGACCGTCAACGGCAACCCGAACCCCAAGGCGATGTTCATCGCCCAGGGCTGGACCGACCTGCCGGTGATCGTGCCGGTGCTGGTCGCGATCGGCTGCGGACTGCTGGCCGGCCTGGTCAACGGTGCATTGATCGCCTACACCCGCATTCCGCCGTTCATCGCCACGCTCGGCATGATGGTGACCGCGCGCGGCATCGCCAAATGGTGGTCGAAGGGACAGCCGATCTCGTTTCCGACCGAGAGTTTCGCCGCCATCGGCAAGGGGCTGATGCCGGTCATCATCTTCATATCGCTCGCGGTGCTGTTTCAGCTGATCCTGAGCTACACCAAATATGGCAAGCACTGCTATGCAATCGGCTCCAATGAGGACGCCGCGCGCATGTCCGGCATCAACATCGCCAACCACAAGATCCTCGTCTACGTCATTGCCGGCGTCCTCGCCGCGCTCGCCGCCGTGGTGCTGAGCTCGAAGAATCTCACCGCCCAGGCCGGCATGGGTGTGATGTACGAGCTCGACGCGATCGCCATGGCGGTTATCGGCGGCGTCTCGCTGTCGGGCGGCCGCGGCTCGATTATCGGGACGGTGATCGGCTCGCTGATCTTCGGCGTCATCATCTCCGGCTTCACCTTTCTGCGCCTCGACGCCTATTATCAGGAGATGGTCAAAGGCGTGATCATCGTCGGCGCAGTCGTTCTCGACCAGTGGCGCCAACGCCTGCGGGCAATGAGGGCTTGACCATGTCGGACATCGTCCTGAAGACGGAAAACCTGACCAAGTATTATGGCGGCGTCCATGCGCTGGAGGGTGCCAACTTCGAGCTGCACAAGGGCGAGCATGTCGCTATCATGGGCGACAACGGCGCTGGCAAATCGACCTTCGTACGCCAGATCACCGGCGTCGAGCAGCGCACTAGCGGCAGGATGTGGTTCGACGGCAAGGAAGTGAATTTTGCCGGCCCGATCGAAGCCCGCGAGGCGGGCATCGAGACCGTGTTCCAGAACCTGGCGCTCGCCGACGATCTCGACGTGCCGTCGAACCTGTTCCTCGGCCGCGAGCGGGTGCTGTTCAATCTAGGACCCTTCTCGATCCTCGATCGCAAGTTCATGCGCAAGGCGACCGAGGCAGCCTTGGTCCGCACGGCGGTCAAGATCCCCAATCTTTCCAACACCATCCGCCATATGTCGGGCGGCCAGCGCCAGTGCGTGGCAATTGCCAGAACCGCGACCTTTGCTTCCAAGCTCATCATCATGGATGAGCCGACGGCGGCACTCGGCGTGCAGGAGACGATGCAGGTCGAAAACATCATCCGCACGCTGAAGGAAAATGGCGAACCGCTGATCCTGATCTCTCACAACATGCGCCAGGTGTTCGACCTGGTCGACCGCATCGTCGTTTTCCGGCGCGGCCGCATCGTCGCCAATTTGCGCAAGCAAGACACCGACGGCAACGATATCGTCTCCTACATCACCGGTGCCAAGACCGGGCGGGCGGAGCTTGCGGCGTAACGGCAACGCCAGGCCACAGGCGCTGACACGCCTTCCCTTCCCAACCATCCTCAAAGGAAAATTCTTCATGCCTCTTCGCTTTGCTCTTCTCGGTGCCGGCCGTATCGGCAAGGTCCATGCTCGCGCCGTTGGTTCCAATCCGCAGGCCAGGCTGGTTGCAGTTGCCGATGCCTTCGAGAAGGCGGCGACCGATCTGGCCTCTGCCTATGGCGCCGAAGTGCGCAGCATCGATGCCATCGAGAAGGCCGGCGATATCGATGCGGTCGTCATCTGCACGCCGACCGACACTCATGCCGATCTGATCGAACGCTTCGCCAAAGCGGGTAAAGCGATTTTCTGCGAAAAGCCGATCGACCTCGACGCCGCCAGGGTGGAACGTTGCCTGGCCGTCGTCGACAAGGCCGGCGCCACCCTGATGGTCGGCTTCAACCGCCGCTTCGATCCGCATTTTGCCGCCGTGCGCAAGGCGATCGACGACGGCGCCATCGGCACCGTCGAAATGGTGACGATCACCTCGCGCGATCCCGGCCCGCCGCCGCTCGACTATATCGGCCGCTCGGGCGGCATCTTCCGCGACATGACCATTCATGATTTCGACATGGCGCGCTTCCTGCTCGGCGAGGAGCCGGTGGCGGTCAGCGCGCACGCTTCGGTGCTGGTCGACAAGAAGATCGGCGAAGCCGGCGACTTCGACAGCGTCAGCGTCATCCTCGAAACCGCCTCCGGCAAGCAATGCGTCATCTCCAACTCGCGCCGCGCCACCTATGGCTACGACCAGCGCATCGAGGTGCATGGCTCGAAAGGCATGATCGCGGCCGAAAACCAGCGGCCGGTGTCGATCGAACTGGCCAACGAGAAAGGTTATACGCGGCCGCCGCTGCACGATTTCTTCATGACCCGTTATCTCGACGCCTATGCCAACGAGATCGCCGCCTTCATCGCGGCAGCGACGTCGGGCAAGAAGGCGGCGCCGAGCGGCCAGGATGGCCTGGTGGCGCTCAGGCTGGCAGATGCGGCGCTGAAATCGGCCAAGGAAGGCAAGACCGTCCGCCTCGACAAAACAATCTGACTATCAAACACAGGAGCAAGGCGATGAACGGTTCCGCCGGTCGCAATTCCGAAACACGCGCCATCGTCACCGGCGGCGCACAAGGCATCGGCTTTGCCGTCGCCGAAGCGCTGGCCGATGAGGGCTGCCGGGCGCTGGCGCTGATCGGCCGCTCGCAAGAGAAAGGCGACAAAGCTGTCGCCACTCTCAAGCGGGCAGGTGTCGATGCCATCTTCATCAGTGCCGACGTCTCAGAGGTGGCCGACTGCAAGCGTGCGGTCGAAATGGCGATTGGCCATTTCGGTACCGTCAACGCGCTGGTCAACGCCGCTGCCACCTCGGCTCGCGGCTCGCTGGTCGAGACCTCCGAGGATCTCTTCGACCAGATATTCCAGACCAATGTGCGCGGCCCGTTTTTCCTGATGCAGGGCGTGGTGGCGCATTTGCTGGCGCGCAAGGCACCGGGCTCGATCGTCAACGTGCTGTCGATGTCGGCGCATTGCGGCCAGTCGTTCCTGGCACCCTATTCGTCGAGCAAGGGTGCGCTGGCGACACTGACCAAGAATGTCGCCAATGCCTATCGCGGCAATCGCATCCGCTGCAATGCGGTGCTGCCCGGCTGGATGGACACCGAGGGCGAAGCGATCGTGCAGAAAAAATGGCACGACGCGCCGGACGACTGGCTGGAACGGGCCGAGGCCGCGCAGCCGATGGGTCAATTGGTGAAACCGGCACAGCTTGCCCGGTTGATCAGCTATATGATCAGCCCGCAGTCCGGCGTCATGACCGGATCGCTGGTCGACTACGACCAGAGCATCGCGGGGGCGTCGCCGGAGTAAGGCCAGCTGAGTGGCCCTGCGTCTGTTGCGTCGGCATCGCCATTCCCGCATAGTCAACGTAGTCGGACTAGTCACGGGATTAAGATGCCGCCTGCACCTAAGAATACCAATTGGACGGTCGCCGGGGCAAAAGCCCGGCTCTCAGAGGTCATCGAGCGCGCGCAGTCGGCGCCGCAGACGATCACCAGAAACGGCAAACCGATCGTGGTTGTCGTCTCGGCCGAGGAATGGCAGCGCAAGACCGCACGCAAGGGTACGCTTGCGGAGTTCCTGTTGGACTCCCCGCTGCGCGGCGCCGATCTCAACCTTGGGCGTCAGCGTGACGAACCGCTGGGGCGGCAAGAGCACGTCTGATGCATCCCTATTGGATCAAGGTAAGCGGCCACCTCGGGGTTGGCGTCACCGCGCAATCGAAAGCCGACGCGCTACAACTCTTTTCGCTTGCCTTTGGGTCTGCCGAGAATGTTGTCGGCATCGAGATCATCAAGGACATGAATGACCTTGACCAGAATCACGTCATACCCAATCTGGGCGTGGCCAACTGGTTTCGGCGTGGCATCTGGTTTCCCCAAGGCCAGGAGCACATTTCAAACTGAGACACTGCTTCGCCTCATCACCCACGTGACAAGCGCCCCGGCATCGATTATATGAGCCGCATGATCAACCTGACCGCCACCTATTGGTACTTTAGCAGCTCGCTGGCGGCGGGAGGATTGCGCTCGATCTGAAGATTGCAGCATCAAAAATCCGAACAGCCGCCAGACCTGGCGGCTTTTTTGTTTGCCGGCAGGTCTCCTAAAGCATGATCCCGAAAAGTGGCATCCGGTTTTCGGAAAAGATCATGCTCCAAACAAACAGGAGCAGAAAGCCGTGTTGACGACCACAGACGATCTTCGGGTCAAAGAAATAAGGGAATTGAGCACGCCGGACGAGGTGATGCGGGAGATACCGCGCACGCTGACGGCGACGCGCACCGTTGCCGCATCACGCAACGCGATCCACGCCGTGCTGACCGGCGCCGACGACCGACTGGTGGTTGTCGTCGGCCCCTGTTCGATCCACGACCCGGCCGCTGCCGTAGACTATGCCAGTCGTCTGGCGACGCTGCGCGAAAGCCTGTCGGACCGGCTGGAGATCGTGATGCGGGTGTATTTCGAGAAGCCGCGCACGACGGTCGGCTGGAAAGGCCTGATCAACGATCCCGATCTCGACGGCAGCTTCAACATCGACAAGGGGTTGCGGATGGCCCGCAACGTGCTCTCCGCGGTCAACAATCTCGGCCTTCCGGCGGCCACCGAATTCCTCGACATGGCCACCCCGCAATATATTGCCGACCTCGTCGCCTGGGGCGCGATCGGCGCGCGTACGACCGAGAGCCAGATCCATCGCGAACTGGCGTCAGGCCTGTCCTGCCCGGTCGGCTTCAAGAACGGCACCGACGGCAATTTGCGGATCGCCGCCGAAGCCGTGAAATCCGCCGCCCAGCCGCATCATTTCATGGCGGTGACGAAAGGTGGGCGCAGCGCCATCGCTACGACAACCGGCAACGAGGACTGCCACGTCATCCTGCGCGGCGGTATTGTGCCGAATTATGACGCGGCCAGCATTGCTGCTGCCTGCGCGGAACTCGGCCGGATCGGCGTGGCGCCGCGGCTGATGATCGATGTCAGCCACGCCAACAGCAGCAAGAAGCCGGAAAACCAGCCAGGGGTGGCAGCCGAGGTGGCGGGCCAGGTCGCAGCGGGCGACGAGCGCATCATCGGCGTCATGATCGAGAGCAACCTTGTCGCCGGCCGGCAGGATGTCGTGCCCGGCAAGCCGCTTGTCTATGGCCAGAGCATCACCGATGGCTGCATCGACTGGGCAACCACCGAGACGGTGCTTTACGGCCTTGCCGACGCCGTCGAGCGGCGCCGGTCGGTGCGCCGCGCCATGATATCAAGCCGTCCGGGAGCCGCCTGACCCGGCCGGCGCCGCTGCCATGGACGTTGCGCCCTTCGGGCGCGGAATTCACGCCGCCTTCAAGCCTTCCCAGACGGTGAGCGCCGAAACCGCAACGAGAAGCAGTCCGGCCGCCCGGCCGGCAAGAGCGGTTGCCCTTGGATTGGCGACCAGCAGATCGCGGCTGCGACCGGCGGTAATTGCGAGTCCGCCATAGACAGCGAACTGCGTGGCGATCGTCATGAGCCCCATGATGATCGCCTGCATCCAGATCGGGCCGTAATCCGGCCTCAGAAACTGCGGATAGACGGCAAGAACAAAGAGATAGGCCTTTGGATTAATCAGGCAGGTCATGATCCCCTGGCGAAAGGCCTTCCATGCGGAGCGGCTGGCGGCAGGGCCGTCATGGCCGACGGTGATGGAGCTGCGCATCAGCGTGATGCCGATAAAGGCCATGTAGGCCGCGCCGGCAATCAGCAGCGGATTGAAGAGGATCGGCAAGAAATGCATGAGCAGGCCGACGCCGAGCGCGCCGTTCAGCGTATGCACCACGCCGCCCAGCATGATGCCGCCGGTCGCCGCAAGCCCTCTGCTGCTGCCGCCGGTCAGCGCATTGGCAAGCACGAAAAGCATGTCCATGCCGGGCACGATGATGATGCCGAGAAGGAGGAGAAAGAAGAGCCAGAGGTTTGCCGCGTAGTCCATGTCAGTTGCCTGTCGCCTCATGCAGGCGAGCTGCAGAGGAACTTGTTGATTTTCAATTCGATAGGCGATCCTATAGGTCAGTCCAACTGACGAGGTGTTGTCAGTTGCCTTCGGGCCGAGTGAGGGAATGCGCAAGGCGTCGCGTCTGTTCGAGATCATCCAGATCCTGCGGCTGGCGAGGAAGCCGGTGACGGCGGCAATGATCGCCGAGCGGCTGGAGGTGACGGTGCGCTCGGTCTATCGCGACATTGCCGCACTGCAGGCGATGCGCGTGCCGATCGAGGGCGGGCGCGGCATCGGCTACATACTGCGTCCTGGCTTCGACTTGCCGCCGTTGATGTTTTCGATCGAGGAGATGGAGGCGATCGTACTGTCTCTCGCGCTGCTCGAACGCACGGGCGACAGCGAGCTCAAGCAGGCGGCCAAGCGCGTCAGCGCCAAGATCGCCGGCGCGGTGCCGCCGCCTTTGCGCCAAACGCTCGACGCCAATCAGTTGCATGCATGGGGTTTTGCCACGCCATCGGCCTCCGCGGTCGATCTGGCGTTGGTGCGCCGTGCCATCCGCGACGAGGCCAAGCTGGACCTTTCCTACCGCGACGAACTGGGCCGAGCCACCGAGCGCATCATCTGTCCGATCGCCCTCATCTACTACTCCGAAACCGCCAACATCGTTGCCTGGTGCGAGCTGCGCCAGGCAATCCGCAATTTCCGCAGCGACCGGATCGAGGATTGCCAGGCGACGGGACTATGGTTCAAGGGTGAAGGCGACGGTTTGCGGCAGGTCTGGGTGAACGGGTGGGAAACGGACACCTCGGCCGCAGGCGGCTGAAGCGGCCACTGTGAAGCGGATGCCGGGGAGGGCTACCTCACGTCCTCCCAGCGGCTCTCACTGAACGACCTGGCCATCGCGTGCACGGTGCGCTCGATCTCCAGGCCTTCTTCGAAATCGATGATGCGCGCCGGCTTGCCGGCCAGCCGCGTCAAAAGTTCCCTGCATTCGATGATCTTGAGGTCGTTGAAGCCAAGCCCGTGGCCGGGTGCCGGCAGGAAGGCGTCGTAGGGCTTGTGGTGCGGCGCCACCAGGATCGTGCGATAGCCTTGCTCGGTCGGCCGGTCGGCTGTCAGATAGAGCTGGAACTCATTCATCCGCTCCTGATCGTACAGGATCGAGCCCTTCGAGCCAAAAATCTGGATGGCGATCCGGCCTTTGCGGCCCCAGGCCGAACGGTTGACCAGCAGCGTGCCGGCGATGCCGTTTTCGAGATGCATCAGGATACTGGCGATGTCGTAGGTTTCGACCGTGCGGCGCCCGCCCGAGGCGACGCGGCGTTCGGCATAGGGTTTGGCCATGTCGCACATGACGCGGGCAACGCGGCCGAACAGCACGGCGATGAGCGAAAGCGGATGCACGGCGAAATCGTCGAGCGCGCCGTAACCGGACGCCGCCTCGTGCTTCCAGAAGAACAGCGCCTCCGGATCGGCCATGAAGTCCTCGTCCATCTCGATGCGCAGATGGTTGACCTCGCCGATGATCTTCTCGTCGAGCAGCGCGCCGATATGGCGGATTGCGGGGTTCTGGATGTAGTTATAGCCGAGCGCGGCGACTTTGCCGGACTTTTGGGCTGCCGCAGCCATTGCTTGCGCCTCCGCAAAACTCGGCGCCATCGGTTTTTCACACCACAGATGCTTCCCGGCTTCGAGGATGGCGATGGCCATTTCCGGGTGGAACTGGTTCGGCGTGGTCAGCGAGATGACATCGACGTCGGGATCGTCGACCACCGCGCGCCAGTCACCGGAGGCCCTGGCGAAGCCGAATTCGCTGGCACGGCGTTTGGCAAGGTCCTCGTTGACCTCGCCCAGATGAACCAGCCTTGGCTTGTCCACATCGGGAAAGACGGTACCAACCGCGTTCCAGGCAATGGCGTGGCACTTACCCATGAAGCCCGTGCCGATAAGACCTACCCCGACCATCCGCTTGCCTCCCTGTGTGCAAAGTTTGTGTGGATGAATTAGTCCAATTTGTCTGCAGATGGAACGCTTGTCTCATTTTTTATGGTGTTCTTGCACAGGCCCGCTATGATGGGGCACAGAGGGAACCAGACGATGAGCCGGGGCGGAGCGACGATGGACGAACGGGTGCCGCGCGATTTCGAGACGCTGCGGGCGACGATCCTGGAGCGGCGCCAGAGCCTGCCGAAACGTATCGCCCAGATCGCCGCCTATGCGCTCGACAACCCAGACGATATCGCCTTCGGCACCGCCGCCAGCATCGCCGCTTCCGCCGGTGTCCAGCCTTCGACGCTGATCCGCTTTGCCCAGCAGCTTGGTTTTGATGGTTTCACCAGCCTGCAGTTGGTGTTTCGCGAGCGTCTGCGCGAGCGCAACTCGTCCTATGATGAAAGGCTGGCGGCATTGCGCGCCAAGGCCGAGGAAGGCGCCGGCCACCGCGCGATTTTCGACGGTTTTGTTGCCGCAGCCAGCACCTCGCTCAACGACATTTCGCGCACGCTGAATGAAGACCATTTCGAAGATGCGATCGCCGTGCTGGCCAAGGCCGAAACCATTTACGTCCTGGCCAAGCGGCGCTCCTACCCGGTCGCCTCCTATATCGCCTACGCATTGGGCAAGCTCAAGATCCGCAACCAGCTTATCGAATCGGCCGCCGGCCTCAATGCGGAGATGATCGGCTTTGCCTCTCCAAGGGACGCCGTCATCGCCATAAGCTTTTCACCCTATGCCCCGGCCACCATCGAGGAGGCGCGCGTCATTTCGGAACAAGGCGTGCCGATCGTGGCGATTACCGACTCCTCCTTTTCGCCGCTCGCCCAGTTCGCCAGGGTCTGGTTCGAGGTCGCCGAGGCCGATTTCGCCGGCTTCCGCTCGCTGTCGGCGACGATGGCCTTGGCCATGGCGCTGACTGTCGCCGTCGGCGAGAAGCGGCGCGATAGCGGCAGGAAGCGCAAGCCTTAGAGCACCTCTATTGCCGTTTCGCCTCCTGCCAAAAGCCGCGCTGCGTCGCGGGCAGGCGGCGATCCGAACTGGCGGGCATACTCCCGGCTGAACTGGGAAGCACTCTCATAGCCGACAGCGAAGGCGACACGCGCCACGTTGCCCGGCTGGGCAATCAGCAGATGGCGGGCTTCCAGCAAGCGGATTTGCTTTTGATACTGGATTGGGCTCATGGCCGTCGCCGCCTTGAAGTGACGATAGAACGCAGCGCTGCTCATATGGGCGATTTCGGCCAGATCCCCGACCCGGACTGGCTGATGGGGATGCGAGCGGATCCAGGCGATCGCCTGGCCAATCCGGGACAGATGGCCGTCGGCGCGCGCAAGTTCACGAAGCTTTCCGCCTTGCGGGCCTTGCAGGAGCCGAAACAGCATCTCCCGCTCGAGCATGGCCGCAAGCACGGGAATCTCCGCTGGCCGGTCAAGCAGCCGCAGCATTCGGCGCAACGCGTCGAGCAGGTCGTCATCAACGGGAGAGGTGGAGAACCTGTCGCCGCCGAGGACCGGCCCGTGCTCAACGAGGAGTGCGGCGACAGCCTGCAGGTCAAGGGTCAAGCCAATGGCCAGATAAGGACGTGCGGCGCTCGCTTCGACTATCTGGCTGATGCTGGGCGTCTCGACAGTGTAGATGAAATAGCTGGCCGGGTCGTAACGAAGAGCCCGGTCGCCGATCAGAACCGTCTTCGCGCCCTGCAATACGAATAAGACCCCCGACCCCCACACACCCGGCAATGGCGCCGTCGCGACTTCGCTGCGGCCGATCGAAACGCGGGGAATCGCCGTTCCTATTCTTCGCCCGCGCGCATGGCGGCCGGCGATTTCGATCAACTCCTGCAGCGCCTCGCTCATTGCGCCAGCATCGCGCATTCGCACCAGCCGCGCAACAGCGTGAGAGGATTAGGCAACAGCCGGAGAGTTTCCGGCGCGCGGCGCCCGCTGCCTCGCGCCATTTGTGGGTCTTCCACAGCAAACATGGAGACACGATATGACGACATCGAAAACTGCGCTGGTGACCGGCGCCAACAAGGGTATAGGCCGTGAAATCGCCCGGCGAATGGCGACCATGGGCTTCAAGGTCTGGCTCGGAGCCAGGAGCGCCGAACGCGGCATGGCGGCGGCGCAGGCATTGCGTGCCGAAGGCCACGACGTAGAGTGGCTTGAGTTGGACGTCACGAGGGATGACAGTGTGAAGGCGGCAGCCGAGGCGTTCGGGCAGGCCAGCCCCCGCCTTGACGTGCTGGTGAACAACGCCGGCGTCGCCATCAACTACGACCTGCCGCCGAGCCAGCAGCGGATCGCCGATGTCCAGGCCACCTACGACGTCAATGTCTTCGGCCCGATCCGCGTGACCCAGGCATTCCTGCCGCTGCTGCTGGCAGCACCTGCTGCCCGGATCGTGATGGTGAGCAGCTCCACCGGCTCCATCGGCCGGGCGCTGGATCCCGCCACCGCGAACCACGCCGTCAATATGATGAGCTACGGCAGCTCCAAGACAGCGTTAAACGCCATCACGGTGGCCTTCGCCAGGGAGCTCGCACCGCAAGGCATCAAGGTCAACGCCGCCGCGCCTGGCTACACTGCCACCGATCTCAACGGCTATAAAGGTCACCGTACGGTGGAGCAGGCGGCGGAGGTCGTCATTCACCTGGCGACCTTGGACGCCGATGGCCCGACCGCCGGGTACTTCAACGATGATGGCCCACTTCCTTGGTAAATCAGCTGGTCTCAGTGGTAGACACTTGACGTTCGTCTGACTTCAAAGTTTCTGAACGCGCGAGCCTTGCACAGCACTTTTCAGCTTGGGAATGCTCGTTCCATATTGACTATGAATTGGAATTATTATTTCATATTGCTGGCGCCACGCTGCCGCTCGCGCGTGTTACCCAAGACAACAAAGCCGATGGGAGGTTCGAATGGGCGAGGCCGTGGAAGCGAAATATTCGCCGCTCGACATCATCACGATCGGCCGCGCTTCCGTCGATCTCTACGGCCAGCAGATCGGCTCGCGCCTTGAGGACATTACTTCCTTTGCCAAGTCGGTCGGCGGCTGTCCGGCCAATATCGCAGTCGGCACTGCCAGACTAGGCCTGCGCTCGGCGCTGCTCACCCGCGTCGGCAATGAGCAGATGGGCCGCTTCATCCGCGAGCAGCTGACCCGCGAGGGCGTTTCGGTCCAAGGCCTCAAGGCCGATCCGGAGCGGCTGACCGCCCTGGTGCTGCTGTCGGTCGAGGATGAAGGCGTCTCGCCGATGATCTTCTATCGCAGCGATTGCGCCGACATGGCACTTTCGGAAGACGACATCGATGAGGCGTTCATCGCTTCGGCACGCGCGATCGTCGTCACCGGCACGCATTTTTCACGACCCAACAGCGACGCCGCCCAGCGCAAGGCGATCCGTGTCATGAAAGCCAAGGGCGGCAAGGTGGTGTTCGACATCGACTACCGCCCCAACCTGTGGGGTCTCGCCGGCCACGCCGAAGGTTTCGAGCGCTATGTGAAATCCGACCGCGTCTCGGCGCGGCTGAAGACGGTGCTGCCCGACTGCGATCTCATCGTCGGCACCGAAGAGGAAATCATGATCGCGTCGGGCGCAGACGATTGCCTGAGCGCGCTGAAAACCATCCGCTCGCTGTCGGCGGCAACCATCGTGCTGAAGCGCGGCGCCATGGGCTGCATCGTCTATGACGGGCCGATCAGCGACGATCTCGAGGACGGCATCGTCGGCAAGGGGTTTCCTATCGAGGTCTACAATGTGCTTGGCGCCGGCGACGCCTTCATGTCGGGCTTCCTGCGCGGCTGGCTCGGCGAGGAAAGCCTGGCGACAGCGGCGACCTGGGCCAATGCCTGCGGGGCATTTGCCGTGTCGCGGCTCCTCTGCGCTCCTGAATACCCGACTTTCGAGGAATTGCAGTTCTTCCTGAAAAACGGCAGCAAGCACCTGGCGCTGCGCAAGGACGAGGCGATCAACCACATCCATTGGGCGACCACGCGCCGGCGCGACATCCCCTCGCTGATGGCGTTCGCCTGCGACCACCGCGTCCAGCTGGAGGACGTCGCGGCAAAAGCCGGCGCCGATCCGTCGCGGATCCCGGCTTTCAAGGTGCTGACTGTCAAGGCTGCGGCCAAAGTCGCGGCCGGCCGCGCCGGCTATGGCATGCTGCTCGACGAAAAATACGGACGCGAGGCGATGTTCGAATTCGCCCACCATTCCTTCACCTGGCTCGGCCGGCCGGTCGAGTTGCCGGGTTCGCGGCCGCTTCGCTTCGAGTTCTCGCAAGACATTGGTTGGCAACTGACCGAATGGCCGGTCGACCACTGCATCAAGTGCCTGTGCTTCTATCATCCCGATGATCCGGCGGAGCTGAAGACCGAACAGCAGCAGAAACTGCG
Source organism: Mesorhizobium sp. M0904 (assembly GCF_040319475.1). Lineage (NCBI taxonomy): Bacteria > Pseudomonadati > Pseudomonadota > Alphaproteobacteria > Hyphomicrobiales > Phyllobacteriaceae > Mesorhizobium > Mesorhizobium sp. M0904. The sequence goes on from NZ_JAMYOC010000011.1 coordinate 99,864, forward strand.
CGCTTTGTTCGAGGCCGCGCGGAAAGTGGGCAGAGAACTTCTGGTGGAGATCATCGCCGGCAAGCATGGCAAGCTCGACGACATGACCATCCCGCGCGCGCTCGAGGAACTCTACGCACTCGGCATCAAGCCCGATTGGTGGAAGCTCGAACCGCAGGCATCGCACGGCGCATGGGCAAAGATCGAGGCGGTGATCCTGAAAAACGATCCGTGGTGCCGCGGGATTGTGCTGCTCGGTTTGGAAGCGCCGCAGGACGAGCTGGAAGCGGCCTTTGCCGCCACCGCCAAGGCGCCCATCGTCAAGGGCTTTGCCGTCGGCCGCACCATCTTCATCAACGCGGCCGAACAATGGCTTGCCGGCAAGATGTCGGACGATGAAGCGGTTGCCGACATGGCATCTCGCTTCGAGAGACTGACCGAGGCGTGGCTTGCCGCGCGCGGCCGCAAAGCAGCATAAGAAGGCGCGGCATAAGGACTGCGGAGGAACCGACATGACCAAGACAATCCGCCTGACGATGGCGCAGACTCTGACCCGCTTTCTTGCTCGACAGATGACCGAGATGGACGGGGGGAAGGTGCCGATCTTTGGCGGCGTCTGGGCGATCTTCGGCCACGGCAATGTCGCCGGCGTCGGTGAGGCGCTGTACCAGGTTCGCGACGAGCTGCCGACCTTCCGTGCCCATAACGAGCAGGCAATGGCGCATGCGGCTATCGCCTATGCCAAAGCCAATTTCCGCCGCCGCTTCATGGCTGCGACCAGTTCGATCGGCCCCGGCGCGCTCAACATGGTGACCGCTGCGGCGCTTGCGCATGTAAACAGGTTGCCTGTCCTGTTTCTGCCCGGCGACGTCTTTGCCAATCGCATTCCCGACCCTGTCCTGCAGCAGGCCGAGGATTTCTCCGACGGCACGGCGACCGTCAATGACTGCCTCCGGCCGGTGTCGCGCTATTTCGACCGCATCACCCGGCCGGAGCAGATCATGCCGGCGCTCAACCGCGCCATGCAGGTGCTGACCGATCCCGCCGAGTGCGGCCCGGTGACGCTGGCGCTGTGCCAGGACGTGCAGGCAGAAGCGTATGACTACCCCGAGAGCTTCTTTGCCGAACGAATCTGGCATCAGCGGCGACCGCGTCCGGATCGCCAGGAGTTGGCCGCCGCGGTGGCAGCACTTAAAGCGGCGAAGAAGCCATTGGTGATTGCCGGCGGCGGCGTACTCTATTCGCAGGCGTCGGGTGAACTGGCCAGACTGGTGCAGGACGCCGGTGTTCCGGTCTGCGAGACGCAAGGCGGCAAATCCTCGCTGCCCGACGATCATCCGCTGAACATGGCGGCGGTCGGCGTCACCGGCACTTCGGCTGCCAACAGGCTGGCCGAAGAGGCCGACGTCGTGCTTGCCGTCGGCACCAGGTTGCAGGACTTCACCACCGGCTCCTGGGCACTGTTCAAGAATGCCGGCAGGACCATTATCGGACTCAACGTCCAGCCCTTCGACGCCGGAAAGCACCAGGCGCTGCCGCTGGTCGCCGATGCGGCGGAAGGGCTCGCCGAACTCGGCGAGGCGCTGAAGGGTTGGAAGGCGCCTGCCGCCTGGACCGACAATGCGATCAAGGGCAAAAAGGAATGGCAGGCGGAGGCGGGCAAGGTGACTGCGTCGACCAATGCCGCCTATCCGTCCGACGCGCAGGTGATCGGCGCCGTACAGCGCTCCATGGGCTCCGGCGTGGTACTGCTCCACGCCGCCGGCGGCTTGCCCGGCGAGTTGCACAAGCTCTGGCAGGCGGGCGCGCCCGGCTCCTACCACGCAGAATACGGCTTCTCGACAATGGGCTATGAAATCGCCGGCGGACTCGGCGTCAAGATGGCCAAGCCGGACGAAGAGGTAGTCGTGATGATCGGCGATGGCTCCTACCTGATGCTCAATTCCGAGATCGCGACCTCTGTGATGCTCGGCCTCAAGCTGACCATCGTGCTGCTCGACAACCGCGGCTATGGCTGCATCAACCGGCTGCAGATGGCGACCGGCGGCGCCAACTTCAACAATCTGCTGAAGGACGCCCGTCACGAAACCTTGCCCGAGATCGACTTCGCCGCGCATGCTGCGAGCATGGGTGCGATTGCCGAAAAAGTGCCATCGATCGCCGGGCTGGAAACGGCGCTGGCGCAAGCGAAGAAGAACACGCGAACGACCGTGCTGGTCATCGACACCGACCCGTTGGTTTCGACGGAGGCCGGTGGAAGCTGGTGGGATGTAGCAGTGCCGGAAGTCTCGGCACGGCCGCAAGTGAATGCGGCGCGCAAGAAATACGAGGAAGCGCTGAGCGGGCGGGTTCTTTGAGCCATCCGCGAACGCGCCTCGAAATGTCCGAAACTGGAGTGACGACTTGAAAGCCAAACTGGGCATGTCCCCCATTGCGTGGTGGAACGACGATCTTGCCGAACTCAGCGATGATGTGTCGCTGGAGGAGTGCCTGCGCCAGTCGCGCTCGGCTGGCTTTACCGGCATGGAAATGGGCCGCCGCTTTCCCAACGATCCGCAAATCATGCTGCCGATCCTGAAAGAGGCCGACGTGACGCTTTGCGGCGGCTGGTTCTCGGGGACGCTGGTCGACGAATACATGGCGAAGAACAAGGATCGTATCCAGCCGATGATCGACCTGTTCAAGGCGGTGAATGCGCCCTGCATCGTCTATGGCGAAGTCGGCCGCTCCATCCAGGGCGACCGTTCGAAACCCCTCGCCAGCAAGCCCAGGCTTTCGGACGATGAGATGAAAGCCTACGCGAAGCAGCTCACGCAGTTCGGCGAATGGTGTGCCGAGCAAGGCATGCCGCTCTCCTATCACCATCACATGGCGGCGGTGGTCGAGACCGAGCCAGAGCTCGACGCCTTCATGCGCTATTCGGGAGAAGGCATTCCATTGCTGCTCGACGCGGGTCACCTGGCCTTTGCCGGGGGCGATGTGCTGCGCGCTATTGATAATCACCACCGGCGCATCAACCACGTGCATGTGAAAGACGTGCGCATGGAGGTGATCAACAAGCTGGATCGTAGCAGGCAATCCTTTCTCGATGCGGTGGCGCTTGGTGCCTTCACCGTGCCGGGAGACGGCTCGCTGGACTTTGGCGCCATCGTCCAGAGGCTCGCCGACCATGGCTATGAAGGCTGGTTCGTGGTGGAGGCCGAGCAGAATCCGAAGAAGAACCCGCCGCTCAAGATGGCGCAGGTCGGCTACAAGGAATTGATGCGGGTGATGACAGCGGCCGGCTACACGGTGGAGACACAAGGCTTTCCCAATGCTTGAGGCTCGCGCGGAAGGGCTGATCCGATGCCGGGGGTGATCCGATGAAGGACTCCGAGCACCCGTTTTTCCGGCCGCTGTGGCGGCGCGTTGCCGTTGTCGCGGTCTGCCTGGTCTGGTCGGTGATCGAATTCGCCACCGGCACGCCGTTCTGGGGCGTGATCGCGCTCGGCTTCGCCGGCTATGCCGTCTGGCAATTCTTCTATCTCTACAAGCCGGCTGACGAGGACAAGCCATCGGCGGACGCCAGACCGAAGGAATGACCATGTCGAAGCTGCTCATCAAAGCCAATAAGGGCCACGGCCGCGTCGCTCATGTGACGCCGCAAAACGCCGGCTGGACCTATGTCGGCTTCGATCTGCATCGGCTGAGGCCCGGCGAGAGCGCTTCCGGGCAAACCGCGGATCGTGAGGTCTGCCTGGTGTTCGTCACCGGCAAGGGCAAGGCCAAAGCCGGCGGCAAGGATCTCGGCCTGCTGGGCGAACGCATGTCGCCGTTCGAAGGCAAGCCTTGGTCGGTCTATGTGCCGCAGGGGTCGGAGTGGTCGGTGAGCGCCGATACCGATCTCGAACTTGCCGTCTGCTCGGCGCCAGGACTGGGCGGCGGTCTGCCGGTCCGTGTCATCGGGCCCGACGATCTCGGCCAGGAGGTTCGCGGCAAAGGCACCAACACGCGCTACGTCACCAACATCCTGCCGGAGGGCAAGCCGGCCGATTCCTTGCTGGTGGTCGAGGTCATCACACCCGGCGGCCACACATCAAGCTATCCGCCGCACAAGCACGACCAGGACAATTTGCCGGCTGAATCCTATCTGGAGGAAACCTACTACCACCGCCTCAACCCGCCACAGGGCTTTGCTTTCCAGCGCGTCTACACCGACGCCGACCAGAGCGGTGCTCGTTCGCTCGACGAGGCGATGGCGATCGAGGACGGCGACGTCGTGCTGGTACCCAGGGGTTATCACCCCTGCGCAGCCTGCCACGGCTATGATCTCTATTATCTCAACGTCATGGCCGGACCGAAGCGGACGTGGAAATTCCACAACGCGCCCGAGCACGAATGGCTGATGAAGGCCTAACCACTTCCCCTTCGCCCCAATCGCTGGTCCAAGCGAAAATCGTCGGCTAACGACCCGGCTGTGTGGTTTTGTTACCGAAAACGCCGCAAAGCTTCGTCAATTCGTCATGGAAATCACCTATGGCAGCGGGGCTGACGAGGACTTTCGATGCGCTACGCGATCTATTTCACCCCCCGACAGGACGAACCGCTGGCACGGATCGCCGCCAACTGGCTCGGCCGCGACCCATTCGGTGCCGCCACAAAGCCGGTCGAGGCAGTGGGCGAGTTGTCGGCGGCAGAAGTTGCCTTCCATACCGCTTCGGCGCGCCGCTATGGCTTTCATGCTACGCTGAAGGCGCCCTTTCGACTGGCCTCCAATGAGACGGAAACCTCGCTTCGCGCGGCACTCGACGATTTTGCCGAGGCAACGCCGGTGGTTACGGTCCCGCGCCTCGTCGTCAGCCAGATCGACGGTTTCTTCGCGCTGGTGCCGGAAGCACCGCTGCCGTCGCTCAACCGCTTCGCCGATGATGTGGTGCGCGACTTCGACCGCTTTCGCGCGCCGTTGACGGAAGCCGAGATCGAACGGCGCAGCCCCGATTCGCTGAAGCCCGACGAGTTCCGCAATCTCTGCCAATGGGGTTATCCCTATGTCTTCGAGACGTTTCGCTTCCACATGACGCTGTCCGGCCGGGTCTCGTCACAGGAAAGCCCTCGTCTTCGCTTAGCAATCGACAGTCTGTTTGCGGGCGTGCTGCAAAGGCCGGTGCCGGTGGACGCGCTGACGCTGTTTGTGGAAACTGAACCCGGCGCGCCGTTCATGGTGCTGTCCCATCACGCGCTCGGGCGCCGCCCGGCCAGAAGAACTGCCTAATGACTATTTGCTCTAACCGCGTTTGTGCGACGCCAATTGGTTCCAGTTGGCTGCAAAATCCTGCAAGGACTGCTTGAAATGACCGCCGAGACTGTTCTTGACAACGCCCGGATCGTGCTCGCCGACCAGATCGTCCAAGGGTCGATCGTGCTGCGCGACGGCGTGATAGCCGACATTGCTCCCGGCGCTGGCCGAACCGGCGAGGACATGGGCGGCGACTTCATCATCCCTGGCCTGGTCGAACTCCACACCGATCATCTCGAAGGCCATTACGCGCCACGGCCGAAAGTGCGCTGGAACCCGATCGCCGCGGTGCTCGCCCATGACGCGCAGGTGGCGACCGCCGGCATCACCACCGTGCTCGACGCCTTGCGCGTCGGCATGGACGAGGATGCGGACCTGACGGCTGCCGACATACGCAAGCTGGCCGACGCGATCGAGGACAGTGTCCAGCAGGACCGGCTCAGGGCCGACCATTTCATCCATCTGCGCTGCGAGGTTTCGGCGCCGGACTGCCTTCCAGCCTTCGCCAATTTCGACGGTGACGAGCGGGTCAGGCTGGCGTCGCTGATGGACCATGCGCCGGGACAGCGGCAATTCGTCGATCTCGAGACCTACGCCTACTACTATCAGCGCAAGCTGAAGCTTACGGATCGCGATTTCCAGAAATTCTGCGAAAAGCGGATGGCTGAATCGGCGAGGAACTCGAGCCCGAACCGCAGCTTCATCGCCGCGGCTTGTCATGAGCGCGGCATCGTGCTCGCCAGCCATGACGACGCGACCGTCGGCCATGTCGACGAAGCGATCGAGCAAGGTGTGCGCGTCGCCGAGTTCCCGACCACCGAGGAGGCAGCAAGGGCTTCGAAAAAGGCAGGGCTCGGCGTATTGATGGGCGCGCCGAACGTCATGCGCGGCGCTTCGCATTCGGGCAATGTCTCGGCCCGCACGCTGGCCGGCGACGGCCTGCTCGATATACTGTCATCGGACTACATTCCGTTCAGCCTGATCCAGTCGGCCTTCTTCCTCGGCGACGTGGTCGAAGGTATCTCGCTGCCGCAGGCTGTGGCCATGGTTTCGAAGAACCCGGCCGAGGCGGTCGGCCTCACCGATCGCGGTGTCATCGAGCCCGGCCGGCGCGCCGATCTGGTTCGCGTGCGCGTCGACGACCATGTCCCGGTCGTCCGCACGGTCTGGCGGCAGGGACGCCGGGTCGCATGATGGTGTCGGCATCGGTCGAGCGTGAATTGTCCGCCGCGGGATTTCCGATCCGCGACGGTGTCTTCGTCGCCGTCGTCGGGCCGAGCGGTGCCGGCAAGGACACGGTGATCGGCTATGCGCGCGCGGTCTTTGCCGGCGAGAGCCGGCTGGAGTTCGTGCGCCGGGTGATCACCCGGCCGAGCGATGCGGCCACCGAGGATCACGATACGCTCGCCGATGCTGCCTTCGTCGAGGCCGAAGCGGATGGGGCCTTCGCCATTTCCTGGGAGGCGCATGGCCTGCGCTACGGCATCCCGGCCGAAGTCGACTGGTCGGTCTCCAACGGCCGTGTCGCGATCGCCAACGTCTCGCGCGCGATCATTCCGGCGCTGCGGGAGCGTTACGCCAATCTGGCTATCGTCGAGATCACGGCTACACCGGAGATCCTGGCCGAGCGGCTGGCATTGCGCGGTCGCGAGTCGCGCGGCGAAGTGCTAGCGCGGCTGGCGCGCAGTGCCAATGTGGCGCTGTCCGGACCGGGTGTCACCTCGATCGACAATAGCGGTCCTCGTGAAGCCGCCGGCGAGCGCTTCGCCGAGGTGCTGCGCAAGGCCATGGCTTTCTCCGACATGTCGGGCGTTATCTAAAGTAGCGCCCATCCGGTGCATTCGGTATGGGCGCTAACCAATATCTTTGGAAGCCGGTATCCCCTTTTCGGGATTATGGCCTCATGCGGCGTGCCGGTCCCGACCAGCGTGACGAGTATCCGCGGCAGTGGTTGTCGAAGGCTTCACTGGCGCATCCGCCGGTGTATCCAGAACTGCAACGTGATGGCGATACACCATTTCCCAGCCCTTCCAGCCGGTGAACAGCAGTATGCAGACCACTATGAACGACAAGAGCACACCCCATGGGCGGACCGCGGCTTCGGCGCCTTGGGCATAGCGAAGATAAAAATTGATCAGTGCCACAACGACCGCGGTCAGGTTGCCCAGCATGTGATACCAGGCGTCCGACAAGGCGCGAATGCGCGGCTCGTTGAGGAAGTCGATAAAACCGGCTGTCGCGGCGAGAAGGGCCATTACGATGGCTGCCCCGATCAGCCACATCGATGCCCGTGCCCAGAAAGCATCGGCAGTTCCCCAGAAAACCAGGTCGGTGACAAAGGCACCGACAAGAAACGCGACAGGAAAAGGTATCAGCATCGGGTGGAGAGGGTGAGTTCCGACCTTTGCGGTACTTACTGGATTCGTGGGCATGGGACGCCTCCGCATAGCAAAGCTTAAATAAACGCTTCGATACGGGTTTCGTTCCAAATGGAGATTAATCTGAACTGCTGTCGCGAAGCTCAGGCCGACTTTTTGATGCCTGCTAATGGCAGTCGGCGCATTTCATCCAGCTATTTTTGCATCATTCCGCGGCAGCACCCGCCACGCCCTTACGGGTAGCTTCCAGCATCCGCCGCCGCGCCCTGAACACGCCCCATTGCTGGTCGACCAGCACGCCGATGAGGATCACCCCGCCCATGACGGCGAAGTTGAGCGAGGACGGGATGCCGAGCAGGTTGACGAGGTTCTGCAGCTCCTGCAGCAGCACCGTGCCGAGCAGGACGCCGATCAGCGAGCCTTCGCCGCCGCGCAGCGAGAAGCCGCCGAGCACCGCTGCCGCGATGGCGTAGAGTTCGTAGAACTGGCCGTGGCTCGCCGGCGAGATCGAGCGTGTGTACATGGCGAAATAGATAGCCGACAGCGCCGTCAGCACGCCGCAGATGACATAGGCGGCCATGACGATGCGGCCGGTGCGGATGCCGGAATATTTTGCCGCTTCTTCGTTCTTGCCGATGGCGTAGAGATAGCGCCCGAATACCGAACGGTGCAGCACCACCCACATGACGACGGCGATGACGATCAGCGCGATGAAACTGTTCGGCACGCCCCAGGACCGCCCCGCCGTCAGGAATTCGAGTTCCGGGAAGTTCTGCCCAAAGGCAAAGCCGGCGGTGCCGTCGGCAGTGTAGAAGCGCGCCACGCCGCGATAGATCAGCAGGCCGCAGAGAGTGACGACAAACGGCTGCAACTTCAGCCGGGTGATCAGCCAGCCATGCATCAGGCCGATGATGGCGCCGAGCGCGATGATCAGCACGAAGGCCAGAGGCCACTCCATCTCCCGCACGGCGATGAAATCGATGAACAGCGTACCGAGTAGCGCAACCACCGAGCCGACCGACAATTCGATGCCGCCGGTGATGATGACGAAGGCTTGGCCAATCGACAGGATGCCGAACAGCCCGATCAGATTCGAGGTGTTGGCGAGATTGATCGGCAGCAGGAAGCGCGGGTTGATGATCGCCACCACCGCGCCGACCACCAGGATCAGGATCAGCAGGCCGAGATCTTTCTTGCTCATCGTCTTCTCCCAACGCCTGCGAATTACTTCGGCTGCTTGCCGACCGCCAGCAGCAGCACGTTTTCCTGGCTGAACCGGTCCTTGTCGAGAATTCCGGAGATCTGGCCCTCATGCATGACGGCAATGCGGTCGGAAACGCCGATCACCTCCTCCATGTCGCTGGAGATCATCAGCACGGCGACCCCGGCATCGGCCAGCGCCCGCATCAGCCCGTAGATCTCGGCCTTGGCGCCTATATCGATACCGCGCGTCGGCTCATCGAGGATCATCACCTTCGGCTTCATCGCCAGCCATTTGGCCAGCACGACCTTTTGCTGGTTGCCGCCCGACAGCGTGCCGGTGCGCGTCTGCACGGAGGGCGCCCTGATGCCGAGATCGGTCTTCTGTTTTTCGGCGGTGGCGGTCTCGGCGCTGGCCGAGACCAGCGAGCGCCGCGAATGCGCCGGCAGATTGGGCAGCGAGATGTTCTGGGCAATCGACAAGTCGAGCAGGATGCCAGTCAGCTTGCGGTCTTCCGGGACGAGGAAGATACCGTTGGCCACTGCGTCGGCGGCCGAACCAAGAACCAGATCTTTTGCGTCAAGCTGGAACGAGCCGCCAAAGCTCCTGTCGATGCCGAACAGCACGCGCGCCAGTTCCGTCCGGCCGGAGCCGACGAGGCCGGCCAGGCCGAGGATCTCGCCATGCCTAACGTCGAGGTCGACGGGGCGGTCAGGATAGGCGGCGGTGCGAATGGCCTTGACCGACAGCGCGACAGAGCCAGGCGGGCGCGCCGATTCTGCGGCCTTCTCGCGCTCCTTCAGCATGCGGCCGATCATCAGCTTGACCATCTGGTCGTGATTGATGGCGCTCTTCGGCAAGGTTCCGGCGAGCATTCCGTCCCTGAGCACGACGACGCGATCGGCGACGCGCTCGACCTCGTGAAGGCGGTGCGAGATGAAAATGACACCGATGCCGTCTGCCTTCAGCGCCTTGATGACACCGAGCAGCTTGTCGGTTTCGGCGATCGGCAGGCTGGACGTCGGTTCGTCGAGGATAACCAGCCGTGCCTTGATCGACAGCGCCTTGGCGATCTCAACCATTTGCTGCTGCGCCAGCGACAGCGCCGACACCGGCGTATCGGCCGAGAAATTGGCGCCCACGCGTTTGAGCAGCGGCGCCGCCTGCGCTCGCAGCCTGGCGCGGTCGACGAGCTTGAGCGGCCCGGCGCGCAGCGGTTCGCGGCCGAAGAAGATATTGGCGGCCACGTCGAGGTTTTCGAACAGGTTGAGTTCCTGGTGGACGAAAGCGATGCCCGAGCCGATGCTGGCCTCGACAGTCAGCCCGTCATGGGCGACGCCATCGACGGTGATGGTGCCGGTGTCCGGCCTGGTCACGCCACCGAGGATCTTCATCAGCGTCGATTTGCCGGCGCCGTTTTCGCCAACCAGGCCAATGACCTCGCCGGGCCTGACCTCCATCGAGAATCCGTCCAGCGCAACGACGCCGGGATAGGTCTTGCGCACACCGTCGAGGCTCAGGAACGGAGCGTCCGCAGATGCAACGATGGATGGGTCGGAATAATTCATCACGCCTGACAGCAGCCGGTGAGCCGTTTGGTCTCAGACTGACGAGCCTCGCGAGGCCCGTCAATAGAACGCCGGCTCAAGGCGAACCTTGAGCCGGCGCAATCTAATTCGCTCAGTTTCCAGACATCGCCTTGAGGCTGGCGGCGTAGGCGTCGACATCGTCCTTGCCGATGATCTTGGTCGGGATGATGATCAGGCCATCGGCGGGAATGCCCGACTTGTCGCCCTCGAGATAGGCAGCCATCAGCTTCATGCCCTGATAGGCCCATTCGAAGGGCTGCTGCACGACGGTGGCGGCGACGGTGCCTTCCTTGACGCCGCCCAGCGTGATCGGATCGTCGTCGAAGCCGACGACGGTGATCTGGCCGAGCTTGCCGGCATCGCGCAGCGCTTCATAGATGCGCGGCGTGTTGTAGGAATAGAAGCCGACCATGCAGGTGACGTCGGGGCTGGCGACCAGCGCGTCCTCGACGTTCTTCTTGGCGCGGGCCTGATCGATGTCGTCGCCACGCACGTCGACCAATTCGATCTTGGTGCCGGCGAGACCTTCCTTCATGCCCTGGATGCGCTCCTTGGCGTTGTCGGCGCCGAGCAGGCCGACGAAGCCGAGGCACTTGCCGCCGTCAGGCATTGCCTTCTTGGCGATCTCTGCCGCCTGCTTGCCGGCATCGACATTGGACGAGCCGATATAGGCGACACGCTTGGTCTGCGGCGCGTCGCTGTCGGTGGTGAACAACGCCGTTTCCGAGGCGATCTTGTTCAGCCCGTCGGTCGACGTCTTGGGATCGACGGCCGAGACCATGATCGCCTTCACGCCGGCCGTCACCAGATCGTCCATCAGGCGCTGCTGGATGGCGACCGAGGACTGCTCCGGATATTTGAGTTCCAGTTTGTAGCTGGGCAGTTCGCCTTGAGCCTTCTTGACGCCGGCTTCCGCCGCCTTCCAGAAATCGGAAGCGCCGTTGACGACGAAGGCCAGTGTCGGCTTGTCGTCGGCCCGCGCAATTGCGCTGGCGGACAGGCCGAGCAGCAGGGCCGCGGCGGCGACGGACGCATTTCGTATCACAGATTTCATATTCAACCTCCCATTTGACTCAGTAATTTTCGCTGATGATGAACGTGCCGGCACGGCTTGGACGCCCTCCTCCTCAAGGGTTTCCGGCAGCGAAGAACGACGCCATTCCAGCCGCGATCGTCGACTTTAGAGACTCATTCGCCGTTCGTAAATAGTCCGATTTGTCTGACATTTCCCGGAGCAGCAGGCAAGCTTCGGCCGACGGGAACCGTCCGATACCAGGCTGGCTTGCGTTCCGAACATGCGCGGTCCGACATCGTCCGGGCATGATGGATTGACGTTATAGGGATGCCGGATATTAGTAAAGAGTATTAGTTTGGTCGAGATTCTCGCAACAAAGGAGAGAGGCCTCCCCAGTCGCAACCGTTTTGACCCGGGGACTACATCGCCTAAGAGGTCGATTATATCTATTAGTAGCGCTTCGCCCTATAAATGCGAGATTCGAGGGACCAATGACATGAACGAACCACTGCGTGATCCCGTCCTTGAGGGTACCAGGCGGCGCAAGCCGTCCGGGAAAAACCCCAAGGGCCGCGTCACCATGACCGACATCGCCAGGGTCGCCGGCTGTTCGCAGGCGACGGTTTCGTTCGTGCTCAACAACACGCCAGGCATCAGGCTGTCGCAGCAAACCCGAGAGCGGGTGATCGAGACCGCGCGAACGCTGGGCTATTCGCCGCCGGTGTTTTCTGCCTTGCGAGCCCCGGTTGCCGCATTCGACGGGCTGGATGGCGTGATCGGCTTCGCCGTCGACCAGTTGGCGACCAGCCCGGAGGCGGTCGTCGCCATTGAAGGGGCGCGGCAAGCCTCGTGGAACGCCGGCAATGTAGTGTTGGTGGCGCAGACCATGGGCGACGAGGTGATGGAGCCCCGGGCCATCGCGGCACTGACCAAGCGGGGCATTTCGGCGCTGATCTACATGACCATCTTCACCCGCGAGATCGTCGCGCCGGACTATCTCTACGGCCTCGACATTCCGGTCATCCTGCTCAACTGCTACACCGCCGACTATGCCTTCCCCGCCGTGGTGCCGAGCGAGATCGCCGGCGGCCAGAGCTCGACCCGGCACCTGATCAGCTATGGCCATCGCCGTATCGCCACCATCACCGGCGAGCCCTGGATGCAGGCGGCACAGCACCGGCTGAAAGGTTACCGCCGGGCGCTGGCGACGGCCGACATCCCGTTCGACCCGGCGCTGGTCGTCGAAGGCGATTGGTCAGCGAGCGCCGGCTATGCCGCGACCGTCAAGCTCTTGGCGCTGAAGGACCGGCCGACCGCCATCTTCTGCCAGAACGACCGGACCGCGATCGGCTGCTACGAGGCGCTGAAGGAGGCCGGCCTGCACATCCCCGGAGATATTTCGGTGGTCGGCTATGACGACGAGGAGATCGCGCGGCATCTGTTCCCGCCGCTGACGACGTCGATCCTGCCGCATATGGCGATGGGACAATGGGCGATCGAGCAGTTGGAAGTCCCCGCTGCTCCCGGTCGCGGCCGGAGCCGCTATCCCGTAACCAAGCTCGAATGCCCGCTGGTGGAGCGGGAGTCGGCTGGCGCTGTGGCGGGCTGAGCGCCGGCGATCGACAATGGCACAGGCTTGACATCAGGCCCGGCATATACCCGATTGATTTCATGCGATTGCAAAACTGCTACAATTTTCAGGACTTCCGCCGGCTGGCAAAACAGCGCCTGCCAGGCCCGATCTTCAACTATATCGATAGCGGCGCGGACGACGAGACGACGCTGCGGCGCAACACGGCGGCTTTCGAGGACTGCGATCTCGTCCCCAACGTCCTTGCCGGCGTTGGACAGGTCGACATGTCGGTCACCGTCATGGGCCAGAAGCTGGCGATGCCGGTCTATTGTTCGCCGACGGCTCTCCAGCGGCTGTTTCACCATAGCGGCGAGCGCGCCGTCGCCGCGGCGGCGGAGAAGTTCGGCACGATGTTCGGCGTCTCGTCGCTCGGCACGGTCAGCCTGGAGGAAGTGCGCCAGCACAGGACGCCACAGGTCTATCAGTTCTATTTCCACAGGGATCGCGGCCTGAACCGCGCCATGATGGAGCGCGCCAAGGCGTCCGGCGTCGAGGTGATGATGCTGACGGTCGACAGCGTCACCGGCGGCAACCGCGAGCGTGACCTGCGGACCGGCTTTTCCATCCCCTTTCGGCTTACGCTCGGCGGCATGATGCAGTTCGCGATCAAGCCGAGATGGGCTATCGACTATATGACCCACGAAAAGTTCAGCCTGGCGCAGTTGGACGGCCATATCGATCTCGGTGGCGGAGCGCTTTCCATCAGCCGCTATTTCACGGAGATCCTCGACCCGTCGCTGGATTGGAAGGACGTCGAAGACATGGTCCGCTTCTGGAACGGCCAGTTCTGCCTGAAGGGGATCATGAGCGTCGCCGATGCCAGAAAGGCCGTCGAAATCGGCTGCACCGGCATCGTTCTGTCAAATCATGGCGGCAGGCAGTTGGACGGCTCGCGCAGCCCCTTCGACCAGCTGTCCGAGATCGTCGACGCGGTGGGCGACAAGATAGACGTGATCATCGACAGCGGCGTCCAGCGCGGCACACATGTGCTGAAAGCCCTGTCGGTGGGCGCCAAGGCCGTCGGCGTCGGGCGGTATTATCTGTTCCCGTTGGCAGCCGCCGGACAGGCCGGTGTCGAACGGGCGCTCGGCTTGATGCGAACCGAGATCGAACGCGGCATGCGGCTGATGGGATGCAGGTCGGTGGCAGAGCTTTCCAGGGAAAATGTGCGGTTTAGGTGAGGGAGCCGGGAAGCACGGCATTTCGAAGTGCAGACCTATACCGATCTGGCGCCCGTTTCGAAGACGGCTCGCCGGAAACAGCACCCGTATGTCCGCCCTCAAGCTGCCGCTGCGTGTAACGCGCTGTTAACGCCGTTCGGGAGTGACAGGATGTTGGCCGCAGTTCGAAGGTATAGTCTGCGTCTCGCTGTCAGGTGCGGAGGCGAAAATGAATTTGCTTCGGATTGCGCTCTTGTGCACGGCCATGATCGACCTTGGAATGCCGGCCGTTCGCGCGGAGGATCGGCCTGTGCCGCCGAACAATAATGCCGCAACAGCGCAGCCGCCCGTTCATTGTGAAGGCCAAAATTGTCTCCCGCCGGCGCAAGATCCCGTGCAGGAATGCACCGGCCAAGATTGCACGCCAGTTCCGCCGACTGAACCAGGTCCGGAGATTAAGCAGGCCGACTGACCAACTTCAGCCGACACCGCTCTTTTGGCAGGGATGGCGTTCAGCCCCTCGCGACCTTACGGCCACCGGCGGTAGATTCTGTTACCTATGTTCCCGGGTCGGCATGAGTTTAATGGCGCGCCCGAAGAGATTCGAACTCCTGACCCCCAGATTCGTAGTCTGGTGCTCTATCCAGCTGAGCTACGGGCGCGCAACAGGCCATGCTTGGCATAGCCCCGCGATCCGATCCTGGCGACCGGCCGCGATGTGAGCTGTTCCCTAGCGACTGAATTTGCGAAAAGCAAGCCGATCCTGGCCAAAAGTTTTGCAGTCATGCTTTGCCGTCATGCGCCGGCCGGCGAAGGCAAGACCGCTTCACGCGGCGGCCGAGCCGACAAGTCGTAGTCTTGGATCGGTCATTTGCCAATCGGAACGGTCCGTAACGAAACGAGCCGTTGCACGGCGGCCGAGCCGATGGCTCGTAGTCTCGGACCAACGCTTCGCGAATTGAAACGATCCGTAACGATACGGTTCGTTACGCCGGGCGGCGCAGCCCGTTGCGGGCCTGGTCGAGCCGGACCGGCTGGTCGGGAATGGTGACCGCGAATGTGGTGCGGCCGCCGATCGATTCGACCAGCTCCACCGTGCCGCCATGGGCGCGGATCAATTCATGGGCGATCGCCAGGCCAAGGCCGGTGCCGCCGCTGCGGGCCGAGCCGCGAAATGCCGCGAACAGGTTTTCCCGCGCCTTTGGCGGCAGGCCGGGGCCGGTGTCGGTGACGACGATGCGGCTGACGCTGCCGATGCGCTCGGCCGATATGGTCAGGCGGCGCACCACGGCGCTCTCGGTGTCCGCCGCCATCGCCTGCACGGCGTTGCGGCTAAGATTGGTGAGCACGCGGAACAGCTGGTCGGAATCGGCATCGACCTCGAGCACCGGGTCGACGGCGTTGACGAATTCGATGCCGCATTCGATGTCGAGCAGACCCTGGACGTCTTCGACCAGCTGGCGCAGCCGCAGCCTGCGGCGCGACGGCGGCGGCTCCTGGGTGCGGCCATAGGCCAGCACGCCCTCCGAATAGGACACCGCACGGTCGAGCGCGCGCAGCAGTTTTGGCGCGAAGGCCTGCACGGTCGGGTCCTTGACCTGGCGCAGGCGGTCCGACATCAGCTGCGCCGAGGCGAGAATGTTGCGCATGTCGTGGTTGATCTTCGACACGGCCAGGCCGAGATCGGCCAGGTGCTTCTGCTCGGTCAGCATCTTCTGCAGCCGCTCCTGCATCTGCGACAGTTCGCGTTCGGCGACGCCGATCTCGTCGGCCCGTGCGGCGGGGTGAATGATGCGGCCGGGATCGTCGGGCGCCTCGGAAAAGGACAGCATCGAGCGTGTCATCGTCCTGATCGGGCCGATCATGATCAGGTCTATCGCGGCATAGACCAGCATGGCGGTGAACAGCGAGATCAGCAGCGAGACGAAGGCGACGTTGCGCGAATAGATCAGCATGGCATTGCGCAGGCGGTGGTCGGGCATGATCAGCTCGAATTCCTTGTCGCTGTCGCCGACCGGCCCGAAAACGCGCAGCATGCGGTTGCCGCCGAAGAACAGCGTGTCCAGCGCGCCGGTCATGCCCTTGATCATGCCGACATTGGCGATATCGATATGCTCGTCGACCTGCGGCGGCATTTCGGCCACGACCAGAAGCCGCGAGACGCCGCCGTCGCGCACGGCGATCGCCTTGGCGCCGATCGCCATCAGTACGTCGTTCTGGGCGGCACGCGACAGCGAGGCAGGTTCGCCCTGCACCAGGACGATGGAAACCGCGGCGGCGGTGCTCAGCCTCTCCTTCAGCCAGCTCAGCCTGTAGCTGGCGATCCAGGGCACGAAGATGAGGATTTCGGCCAAGAGCACGAAGACGATGGTAAGCAGCAACAGCTTCGTCGACAGGCCGCGCGCCAGCGGCACCCTGCGGGTGGCGGCCTTCGCCCGGGCGATGCTTTCGTCGGTTGCTGGGACTTCACTCATGCTCGTCGTCACGGCTGCCTGTCATCACGGCTGCTTGTCTTAAGGACTGCTCGTCTTCACGATCGCTTGATCGGGCAAGATTAGGCGATTGCGGCTTTTTTGCCAAATTCATCCTTGGTCGAAGCCGGAAAGAGGCCGCAAGGACTTCCCTGCCAGTCCGACAACGCCGGCCCGACAGGCTGGATTGACTTCCAAAACCCTTCTTTCTATAAGCCCGCTCACGCTCGGGCCATTCGTCCCGGCGCGGTTTCGATCGCGCCAAAACCGGCCCGGCAAAGCTCCTGTTACAAAGTGACAGAATCAAGAAGGGCCGCACCCCGCGGTATTTAAACAAATGAAGCGTACTTACCAGCCGTCCAAACTCGTTCGCAAACGCAGGCACGGCTTCCGTGCCCGCATGGCCACCAAGGGTGGCCGCGGCGTCGTCGCAGCCCGCCGCAACCGCGGCCGCAAGCGTCTCAGCGCCTGAGCACCGAGCGAGAGACAAAATCGTTGCCCGCAACCGGCAAGCCAACGGGTGCCCATCCCAAGCGGCTTCTGAAGCGCGCGGAATTCCTGGCCGTCCGCCGTGGCGAAAAGCGCCGCGGGCGGCTTTTCCTCGTCGAAGTCCTGGGCCGCGGCGACGGCGAGGCGCCGCGTGTCGGCTATACCGTCACCAGGAAGGTCGGCAACGCCGTCGTTCGCAACCGCATCCGGCGGCGGCTGAGAGAGGCCGTGCGCACGCATGCCGCGGATGACATGGCGCCGGGCAATGATTATGTCATCGTCGGGCGCGAAGACGTGCTTACGACTCCGTTCGGCCAGTTGAAGGCCGAACTCTCCCGCAGATTGCGTGGAACACGATAGGCCAAGGGCTTCGATGGAAAACAACCGCAACTTCTTCATCACCATCGCACTGTCGGTGCTGATCCTGGCGCTTTGGCAATATTTCTATGTGATGCCGCGCAGCGAGATGCAGCGCGAAGCCGCCCGCATCGAAGAACAGCGCGTGGCGGAGCAGAAGAAGGCAGCCCAAGGCACCAGTCCGGGCGCCAGCGAAACACCGGTGCAGCCGGGCGCCATTCCGAGCGCGCCCGGCGGCGACGCGGTGACGCCGGCCGGCCGCGAGCAGGCGATTGCTTCGACCAAGCGCGTCAAGATCGACACGCCGAGCCTCGAAGGCTCGATCAACCTCACCGGCGCGCGCCTCGACGATCTCCGGCTCAAGCATTACAGGGAGACGGTCGACAAGACCTCGCCCGAGATCGCGTTGCTCAACCCGGCGTCCCTGCCAAACGGCTATTTCGCCGAGATCGGCTTTTCCGGCACGCCGGATGTGGGCAGGCTGCCCGGCCCCGACACGGTCTGGCAGACCGACGGCAATGCGACGCTGACACCAGCGACGCCGGTCACGCTGACCTTCACCAACGACAAGGGCCTTGTTTTCAAGCGCACCTTCTCGGTCGACAGCCAATATATGTTCACCGTGTCCGACACGGTCCAGAACGGCGGCTCGGCACCCGCGACGTTGTCGAACTATGGCCGCGTCACCCGCTTCGACAAGCCGGCTATCGCCAGCACCTATGTGCTGCACGAGGGCCTGATCGGCGTTACCGGAAGCGAGGGCCTGCAGGAATACAAATACTCCAGCGTCGAATCGGACAAGGAGTACAAACCAGGCAAGTCGAGCGACGGCTGGCTCGGCATCACGGATAAATACTGGGCGGTGACCCTGGTGCCGCCGAGCGGCCGCGAATTTCAGGCCAAATTCTCTTATTTCGAGTTCAAAAGCGGACCCCACCCGCATAGCTACCAGTCCGATTTCCTGTCCGATCCCGTCACAATCGCTCCCGGGCAATCGACGACCGTGGAGTCGGAGATATTCGCCGGCGCTAAGGAAGTTTCGACGATCAACGCCTATGAAAAGGACCGTCATATTCGCCAGTTCGACCTGCTGATCGACTGGGGCTGGTTCTATTTCATCACCAAGCCGATGTTCTGGCTGATCGACACGCTTTACAAATTCTTCGGCAATTTCGGTCTGGCGATCCTCGCCACCACCGTCATCGTCAAGGCGCTGTTCTTCCCGCTCGCCAACAAGTCCTATGCGTCGATGGCGAACATGAAGAAGGTGCAGCCCAAGATGCTCGAGATCCGCGAGAAATACGCGGACGACAAGATGAAGCAGCAGCAGGCGATGATGGAGCTGTACAAGACCGAGAAGATCAATCCGCTCGCCGGCTGCTGGCCGGTGGCGTTGCAGATCCCGGTCTTCTTCTCGCTCTACAAGGTGCTCTACATCACCATCGAGATGCGGCACGCGCCGTTCTTCGGCTGGATCCAGGATCTGGCGGCGCCGGACCCGACATCGATCTTCAACCTGTTCGGGCTGATCCCGATCACCTTGCCGCACATGTTGATGATCGGCGTCTGGCCACTGATCATGGGCGTGACGATGTTCCTGCAGATGCGCATGAACCCGACGCCGCCGGACCCGACGCAGGCAGCGATCTTCACCTGGATGCCCGTGATCTTCACCTTCATGATGGCGGGTTTTCCGGCCGGTCTCGTTATCTACTGGGCCTGGAACAACACGCTATCGATCCTGCAGCAGGGCGTGATCATGAAGCGGCAGGGCGCCAAGATCGAATTGTGGGACAATCTGGTCGCGCTGTTCCGCAAGAAACCGTCGCCGGCGGAATAGCCGGCGCTCCGATGATGCGAAACCAGAAAGCCCCGGTTCGTCCGGGGCTTTTTGTACAGGCTGGCGGTCTGGATTAAGCGATTGGTACGGCCGGGCGGATCGCGCTATTTTGACCTGGCTGGCAGTTGCCCGACGGAGCTCGATATGACCGGACCCAATCCATCGATCAAGCATCCGATCCCGTTGCACACGCGCGTCGGCTTTCTGAAACCGCTGGTGACGGCGCCGAACATCGAGATCGGCGATTTCACCTACTATGACGATCCTGACGGGCCCGACAAATTCGCCGAAAAATGCGTGCTGCATCATTATCCGTTCATCGGCGACAGGCTGATCATCGGCAAGTTCTGCGCCATTGCCGAAGGCGCGCGCTTCATCATGAACGGCGCCAATCACGCCATGTCCGGCTTTTCGACCTATCCGTTCAACATCTTCGGTCACGGCTGGGAGGAAGGCTTCGACCCGGCGACATGGTCGAAGGAGGTGCGTGGCGACACAATCGTCGGCCACGACGTCTGGATCGGCATGGAAGCGGTGATGCTGCCGGGCGTGAAGATCGGCGACGGCGCCATTGTCGCGGCAAAGTCGGTGGTGACGCACGATGTGCCGGCCTATGCGATCGTCGCCGGCAATCCGGCCAAGGTGGTGAAGATGCGCTTCGACGACAGGACCATCCGGCGGCTGCTGGCGCTGGCGTGGTGGCACTGGCCGGTGGAAAAGATCAGCCGCAATCTCGATGCCATTCGTGGCAGCAACATTTTTCTTCTGGAGGCAGCGGTTTGAACGCGTTGAACAAGACCACGATCGGCATCGAATTGTTCACGCGAGCCTGGATATTCATCCGCGGCGTGCCGGCGATGAAATTCCTGCCGCCGGAGGGTCCGCCCGAGATCGCCTTTGCCGGCCGCTCCAACGTCGGCAAATCGTCGCTGATCAACGCGCTGGTCAACCAGAAGGGGCTGGCGCGCACCTCCAACACACCGGGCCGCACGCAAGAACTCAACTATTTCGTGCCGGGCGGATTTTCGGGAGAAGGCGCCGACCTGCCGCCGATGGCCCTGGTCGACATGCCGGGCTATGGCTACGCCACGGCGCCGAAGGAAAAGGTCGACGAGTGGACGAAGCTCGTGTTCGACTATCTGAAGGGCCGGGTGACGCTGAAGCGCGTCTACGTGCTGATCGATGCCCGCCATGGCATCAAGGCCAAGGACGACGAGGTGCTGTCGCTGCTCGACAAGGCGGCGGTGTCGTATCAGATCGTGCTGACCAAGACCGACAAGATCAAGGCGGCGGGGGTACCGCGACTGGTCGAGGAAACGCTCCAGAAGATCAAGAAACGCCCGGCGGCATTTCCCTTCGTGCTCGCCACGTCGTCGGAAAAGAGCGAAGGCCTCGAGGAACTGCGTGCGGCGATCGTGCTCGCCGCCAACGGCGGTTAGGCCACTGAGTCCGATACCCGGTCAGGCGGGGCTGGAGGCCCGTTCCTGCTCCGCAAGCTGTTCGGTGCCGTAGGCCTTCAGGAACACGTCGACGCCCGACCTGACGATATGTTCGATCTCGGCCACACTTGGCGCCTTGGTGCGATAGGCGAATATGCACTGGCGGAAAAGACCGGCCAGGCACAGCTCGGTGAACTGATAGGCGGCAAGCTCGACGTCGTCGATCTTCAGCAGACCGCGTTCGATAGCCATGTTGAGGAAAACGACAACCCTGTCATGGCCGCGCTTCGGCCCGCGTTCGTAAAATCGCGCACCAAGCTCCGGAATCCGTTCCGACGCACCGATCACCGTCCGTTGCGCCAGGATGACCCTCGCCGAAGTGATCTTCATGGATAGCACGATGCCGAACTTCACCAGCGTCTGGCGAAGGTCGCCGATCTGGTCGAGCACCTCATACATGTTCTTGAAGATCGTGCCGCGTTCTTCCTCGATCAGCGCTTCGAACAGCTCTTCCTTGTTGGCGAAGTAGACATAGATCGTGCCCTTGGACACGCCGGCCTCGCGCGTAATGTCGTTCATCGACGCGGCTTCGAAGCCCTTCTCGATGAAGACACGGCGCGCACCCTCGATTATCTGGCTGCGCTTGACCGGGTCTTGCCCCGCGGCCGGGCGGCCGCGCGGCAGACTGTCCAGCAGATCGCACTGCTCCTTGCCAGCGCTGGACAATGGGCCTGAATCAGACAAAGGAGCGGCCTTGGGGGCTTCGGCCATAATGTCACACCTCGTAAAATAATTCGAACCATCCGGTTCGATTGCTCTTGATATGGGCCTGTTTAAGCGCTAAGTCAACGTCGAGATCGAACCGAACGGTTCAGTCTGACAACATTCAGCGCCAGTTAATTTAGAGAGATATCATGTCCTCGAACGCGCCTACCAGTGCCGAAGTCCGCCCTTTCCCCAGCGCCAAGGTCCAGCCTGCGATCGAAGCGCCGGAAGCCCCTCTCAAGCCCGCCGACATCACCCCGCTGGCTCCCGCCAAAAAGAAGCGCCCGATGCGCTCGATGTTGTTGCCCATCATCGGCCTGGCCCTGCTGGGCGCCGGCGCATGGTATGGCTACGATTACTGGACCGACGGGCGCTTCATGATCTCGACCGACGACGCCTATGTCCAGGCCGACACGGCGTTCATCTCGCCAAAAATCTCAGGCTATGTCGATCAGGTCAAAGTGACTGAGAACCAGCAGGTGAAGGCCGGCGACCCGCTGCTGATCGTCGATGACGGTGACTACAAGATAGCCGTTGCCCAGGCCGAGGCGCAGATCGCCACGTTGAGCAAGACGCTCGACCGCATCGATGCCCAGACCGAAGCGGCCCGCGCCTCGCTCAAGCAGGCGCAGGCGCAGAAGACCGCCGACCAGGCCGCGGCAGACAATGCGAAGCGGGTTCAGGTCCGCGCCGCCCAGTTGCTCAAGACCCGCGTCGGTACTCAGGCCCAGTTGGACGATGCCCAGACGGCGGTCGAGCAAGCCAATGCCGCACTAGCCGGCGCCGACGCGCAGATCGCGGCGGCTCAGGCCAATATCGGCGTGCTCGAGGCGCAGCGGGCGGAATCGGCCAGTACGCTGGCCTCGCTGCAGCTTGCCCACGACAAGGCGGTGCGGGATCTGTCCTTCACCGTACTGCGCGCACCCTATGACGGCGTGGTCGGCAACCGCTCGGTCGAGCAGGGCGACCTGATCAGCCCCGGACAGAAGCTCGCCGTCATCGTGCCAATGGACAAGCTCTACATCGTCGCCAATTTCAAGGAGACGCAACTTGCCCGGCTGGTGCCTGGTGAAAAGGTCAGGGTGTCGGTCGACGCGATCGATGGCCAGGACTTCGAGGGTACCGTGTCGTCGCTGGCGCCGGCTTCGGGAGCAGTGTTCTCGCTGCTGCCGCCGGAGAACGCCACAGGCAATTTCACCAAGGTGGTGCAGCGCGTTCCGGTTCGCATCGACGTGCCCGCGGATGTGCTGAAGACGGGCAAACTGCGCGCCGGCCTGAGCGTCGTCGTCGCCGTCGACAGCCGCACGGCGCCTTCGGCATCAAAGTAAAGCGGAACCGGGAGCAAGGGTCATGGCGACCGCAACCATTACCGCCGGATCGGTGTCGGCCATTCCGGCCCAGACAGATCACATGCCGATCCGCCGCGTCATCGCCTTCCTGGCGATGGTGTTCGGCATGTTCATGGCGATCCTGGACATCCAGATCGTCTCAGCCTCGCTGGCCGAGATCCAGGCGGGCTTGAGCGCCAGCTCGGACGAGATCCCGTGGGTGCAGACGGCCTATCTGATTGCCGAGGTCGTGATGATCCCGCTGTCCGGCTTCCTCAGCCGGATGCTGTCGACGCGCGTGCTGTTCACAATCTCGGCGGCGGGCTTCACCGCGGCCAGCGCGCTCGCGGCAACCGCAACCAATATCGACCAGATGATTGTTTACCGCGCCGTGCAGGGCTTCATCGGCGGCGGCATGATCCCGAGCGTCTTTGCAGCCGCCTTCACCATCTTCCCGCCGTCCCGCCGCGCCGTCGTCTCGCCGATGATCGGCCTGGTGGCGACGCTGGCGCCGACCATCGGCCCGACCGTCGGCGGCTATATCAGCCATGCCATGTCCTGGCACTGGCTGTTCCTGGTCAACGTCGTGCCCGGCATTCTGGTGACGACGGCCGCCTGGTCGCTGATCGACTTCGACAAACCCAATCTCAAGCTGTTCAGCAAGTTCGACTGGTGGGGGCTTGCCGGCATGGCCGCCTTCCTGGGCTGTATGGAATATGTGCTGGAGGAAGGTCCCAACAACGACTGGCTGCAGGATCAGGCGGTGTTCGTCTGCGCCGTCATCATGACCCTCGGCGCGGTGCTGTTCTTCTGGCGCGTGTTCACCGCCGAGGAGCCGATTGTCGATCTGAGGGCTTTCAGCAATATCAATTTTGCGTTCGGCTCGCTGTTCTCCTTCGTGGTCGGCATCGGCCTCTACGGTCTGACCTATCTTTATCCCGTGTTCCTGGGGCGCATCCGCGGCTACGATTCGATGATGATCGGCGAGGCGCTGTTCGTCAGCGGCCTGGCCATGTTCTTCACCGCGCCGATCTCCGGCATCCTGTCGAACAAGATGGACCCGCGCATCATGATGATGATCGGCTTCTTCGGTTTCGCCACGGGAACCTGGTGGATGACGCATCTCACCGCCGACTGGGATTTCTATGAACTGCTGATCCCGCAGATCCTGCGGGGCTGCTCGATGATGCTGTGCATGGTGCCGATCAACAACATTGCGCTCGGAACCTTGCCGCCGGAGCGGCTGAAGAATGCGTCTGGCCTGTTCAACCTGACCCGCAATCTCGGCGGCGCCGTCGGCCTGGCCGTCATCAACACCGTGCTGATCGACCGCAATGCCTTCCACTACGCCAGGCTCTCCGAGCACGTGCAATGGGGAAGTGCCGCTGCGCAGCAGAAGCTGCAGAACATGACGCTCAACTTCGAGCAGACCGCCGGGCTCGACGCCTCCAAGGCGGCCATCTCCAAACTGTCAGGCATGGTCCAGCAGCAGGCGTCGCTGCTGTCGTTCATGGACGTATTCTTCATGCTGACGGTTTTGTTCGCGACGCTCGGGCTCTTCACCCTGGTGATCCGCAAGCCAGCCGCTCAGGGCGGCGGTGGCGGAGGCCATTGAGGCGCGCTGGATCCCCCGCCTGGCGCCCTCGCGCATGACCCCGAAAAGCGATTTTCGGGGTCATGCGCAAAATCAACCATTACGAAGTCTTGGAGCGGCGGACACTCCACCGCTCCAACTTTTTGTTTGAGCATCGGATTTTCCCAAAACCGCTTCGCACTTTTGGGTCCGATGCTCTAGCGCGCTCCGACAAAGTAAGGGTCGCAGCCGTCCTCACGCCGTCGCCGGCTTAAAGGTCAAGGCGACGCCATTGATGCAGTGTCGCAACCCGGTCGGCGGCGGACCGTCGTCGAAGACGTGGCCGAGATGGCCGCCGCAGCGGCGACAATGGACCTCGGTGCGGGTCATGCCCAACGACCTGTCCACGGTCTTGCCGATGGAATTCGGGATTTCCTGCCAGAAGCTCGGCCAGCCTGTGCCGGAATCGAACTTGGTCTCAGACGAATAGACCGGCAGGCCGCAGCCGGCGCAAGCGAAGATGCCTTTGCGGTGCTCGTTGAGCAGCGGACTGGTGCCCGGATATTCGGTGCCCTCCTTGCGCAGCACATTGAAGGCCGCGTCGGACAGGATGGCGCGCCACTCGGCCTCGGTCTTGGTAACCTCGAATGTCTCGGCCGCGCGTGCATCCTGGGCTCCGCCCATGCGCAGCGCGGTGGCGCCTGCGACAACGCCAATGGCTGCCGCACCACTCAAAAGAAGCTCGCGACGGTTCATGGCCATTCCTCCTGTTACTGCTTGTGCCAAATTCGACCGCCACACGGAAATCAAAAGCCGGTGACGATCGCTGTCCTCAAAGCGGGACTCCGCGCCTATCCATCTTGCGTGAACGGCGCGGAGTGTGCGCAGGGAGGCCCCTGGCGATATCTTCGCCGGCAGCGTGCGTTTGTTACATCTTCGGCAGGAGAACCTTGTCGACGACGTGGATGACGCCGTTGGACTGTTCGACATCGGCGATCGTCACATTGGCGACGTTGCCGTTCTCGTCGGTCACGGTGACCTTGCCGCCGTCGGTCTTGAGCGACAGTTCGCAACCACCGACCGTCTTGACCTTGTGCGTGCCGCCGTCGTGCTTGACCATCTTGGCGACGTCGGCGGCCATCGCTTTGGCGCCGATGACATGGCAGGTCAGGATCTTGACCAGCTTGTCCTTGTTTTCAGGCTTGAGCAGCGTCTCCACCGTGCCGGCTGGAAGTGCCGCAAAGGCCTCGTTGGTCGGCGCGAACACGGTGAAGGGGCCGGCGCTTTGCAGCGTATCGACCAGGCCGCCCGCCTTGACGGCAGCGACCAGCGTCGTGTGGTCCTTCGAGTTGACCGCATTTTCGACGATGTTTTTCTGGGCATACATGGCGGCGCCGCCGACCATCGGGTTTTGGGCATAGGCAATGGTGGCGAGCGCAGAAATGGCGACCGTGCCGGCAAGCAAAAGGGTGGCGAATTTACGCATGATTTCAATCTCCTCGGGTTATCATTCCCTCATTCGGGAACGCAAAGGAGATACGCGATAGAAAAATCCTGAGTTTCGTCCTCTCCGCAAAAAATTGTGCCACTGAAATTTTCCCGGCGCGGATCGACAACCACCAACAAGCTTTGCAGGCGTTTAAATCGCGGAAGATAGATTTTCAGGTCTGCTTCCGGGAGATGAGAAGCGGTTAGATGCTCTTCAGATCGCCCGCTGCGACCACCGGTCCAGTCGGCTGGCCGGTCGGTGAACCGCCGGCAGGCTCGACGCTGACCGCAAGCACTGCGCCTTGCGCCAACTTCTCCTGGACGGCGGGCGGGATGGCCAAATGCGCGGTCGCGCCGGCCGGGATAACGCCCATCGACACCGGCGCCTTCTTGCCTTCGATCATCCACAATTCGAAGTCCTTGCCGGCGGCTCGCTCGCCGGAAACGTGGGAAAGACCGACCTCGTGACGGGCGGCATCGTAGACAACGAGATATTTGACGTCGCTGCCTTCGGCCGCCAGCGAGGCGACAAGCCGCGTCTGCGGCGGTTCGGTGGGCGGGCGGAAGTAAGGCACGGCGATGTAGATCGCCAGCGCTGCAATGGCGACGGCGGCAAGACCGCGCCAGAAGCCAAGGCTCGACCAGAGGCCGGCGCGCGGCTCTGCAGTGAACAGCCGGCGGTCCAATGCTTCCTTGACCCTGATCGGAGGCTCTGTCTCCGGATAGGCGGCGGCCATCGGCGAAAGATGCGCCTCCCAGCTATCGACAAGGCGCGCGAAGGCGGCGTCCGCATCAATGCGGCGCGACGCGATCTCGCGTTCATCGGCGGCCAGCACGCCAAGAACGTATTCGGCGGCGAACAGGTCGTCGCCCCCACGTTCCGGTCCATTGTCGTCAGCCAGCGTCATCTTTCCAGGCATTCTCTCAGTTTCAACAGGCTGCGACGCAGCCAGGTCCGCATCGTGTTCAGCGGTACGCCATAGCGCTCCGCCAGCTCGGCATAGCTTTTGCCATCCAGATAGGCGCCCCGGACGGCCGCCGCCCGGTTACTCTCCAACTCCTCGAGACAATGGTAGATGCGTCCGGACTCACTGCCCGCCACGGCCATGGCCTCCGGCCCCGGCGCCGGATCGGCCACGTCGAGCGCGGCATCGATATAGGCGGCAGGCTCTCGCCGCGCCCTGATCCGATCGATCGCATGATTGCGCGCAATGGCCACCAGCCAGGAGATCGGGCTCAGATCCGAAACGGCGAAACGGTCCGCCTTCGTCCATATCTTGACGAAGACCTCTTGAAGCGCTTCTTCAGCATCTCCCCGATCCTTCAATACACGAAGGCAGACGCCGAAAAGTTTCGCGCTGGTCTGCCGGTAGAGCAGATCGAACGCAGCCCGGTCCTTCATCGAAGTCCGGACAATCAGGTTGCTGATGTCCTGCGGCGTCATCCGCCGCCAAATTAGGCGATTGCAATGCATTTGCAACGACTGAAATGGTCTTGCGCACCGGCAGCGCCAGCGTCGATTGCCAATGAAATCGCCGCCCGCTAGCTTGCAATGAGCGGGAGGGCGACCATGTCGATCGAGCGGGTTCTGTGGGAGCATGACGCAACCGGCCAGGCCGCACTCGTGCACAAGGGAGAGATCACACCGCAAGATCTCGTCGATGCGGCGATCGCCCGGGCCGAGGCCACCCTGCCGGAGATCAACGCCATCGCCGAACCGCTTTTTGAGGCGGCGCGGGCGCGAGCGAAAACCGTCGACCACAAGCTGCCGCTTGCCGGAGTGCCCTTTGCGCTGAAGGACCTCGGCATCGCCATGAAAGGCGTGCCGACGCATGGCGGCAGCCGCATCCCAGCTTTCACCCCCGATTTCAGTTCGGTGATGACGGAACGCTATCTGGCCGCCGGCCTGATCCCGATCGCCACCAGCACCGCACCCGAACACGGGCTGAGGCTGGTGACCGAGTCGGTGGCTTACGGCGTCACCCGCAATCCATGGAACACCGCGCATACGACCGGCGGTTCCTCGGGCGGTGCGGCTGCGCTGGTCGCGGCCGGCGTCGTGCCGGTGGCGCATGCCTCGGATGGCGGCGGCTCGATCAGGGTGCCTGCCGCTTGCACCGGGCTGGTCGGGCTGAAAACCTCGCGCGGCCGCGTACCCTTGACGCCGCTCGTCACCGAAAGCTGGTACGGCTTCGTCGTCGACCATGCGTTGGCCCGCTCGGTGCGCGATACGGCCCTGCTGCTCGACCTGACCCACGGGCCCGACCCGCTGTCGCCCTACGCGGCACCCTCGCCGAACGGCAGTTTCGCTGCGGCCGCCGGGCGCGATCCGGGCAAGCTCAAGCTCGCCTTCTATCGAAAATCGCCGCTCGGCTTGCCGATATCCGAAGAGACGTTGAAAGCTCTGGATGCGGCGATTGCGCTGGCGCGCGAAGGCGGGCACGGCGTCGAGGAGATCGACCTGCCCTATATCGATCGTGATTTCATCGCCGATTTCGCCAGAACCGTCGCCGCGGCGGTGGCCGGCACGATGCGTGGCGAGGCCTTGCGCGTCGGCCGCTCCATCTCAGGCGACATCGAACGCGCCACGCGCGTGATGAGCCGGTTCGGTGAAATCCTCTCGGCCGGCGAAATCTATGCCGGCCTGCAGCGGCTGCACGCAACCTCGCGCCGGCTTATCACCGAAACCGCGCACTATGATGCAGTGCTGATGCCTGTCATCGCGCACCCGCCGCTCGCCTGCGGCACCATGGACCCGAAAGGCGCCGACGAATTCATCGAGAATGTCCTGGACAGACTGCGCCTCGCCGGCCTGCTGAAGTTCAAGCCGCTATTCGGCCAGCTGATGGACAAGAGCCTGTGGTTCACCCACTGGCCGGCGATCCAGAACGTCAGCGGGCAACCGTCGATCACGCTTCCGGTTTACGTCACCGATGCCGGCCTGCCGCTCGGCGTCCAGGCCGCCGGCCGCCCCGGCGACGAGGAAACGCTTTTGTCGTTCGCCGCGCAGATGGAAAGGATCTCGGGCTGGCTGGGCCGACGGGCGCCGCTGCAGCGGCCGGCATAGGCGGTGATTTGATCGATCGTGACAGCAAAGCCGTTTGCCCCGTCGTCTAATTCCCGCTAAGACGCCGCCGTTCATGCCAAGCTGGGAACCACGCCGATGACGGATGTCGCCGCCACCGCCGAAATGCAGGCCGCGCTGCTTTCAAGGGCGCTGCCCTACATGCAGCGCTACGAGAACAAGACGGTCGTGGTGAAATATGGCGGCCACGCGATGGGCGACATCGCGCTCGGCAAGGCTTTCGCCCGCGACATCGCACTTTTGAAACAATCCGGCGTCAACCCGATCGTCGTGCATGGCGGCGGGCCGCAGATCGGCGCCATGCTCGCCAAGATGGGCATCGAATCCAAATTCGAGGGCGGCTTGCGCGTCACCGACCAGAAAACCGTCGAGATTGTCGAGATGGTGCTGGCCGGGTCGATCAACAAGGAGATCGTCGCGCTGATCAATGCCGAGGGCGAGTGGGCGATCGGCCTGTGCGGCAAGGACGGCAACATGGTGTTTGCCGAAAAGGCACGAAAGACCATGATCGATCCGGATTCCAACATCGAACGGGTGCTCGACCTGGGCTTCGTTGGTGAGCCTGTCGAGGTCGACCGCACATTGCTCGACCTCCTGGCGCGGTCCGAAATGATCCCGGTGCTGGCGCCGGTGGCGCCCGGCCGCGACGGCCATACCTACAACATCAACGCCGACACTTTTGCCGGCGCCATCGCCGGCGCCTGCCAGGCGACGCGCCTGCTGTTCCTTACCGACGTGCCCGGCGTGCTCGACAAGGACAAGAAGCTGATCGACGAGCTGACCGTGGCCGAGGCCAAGGCCCTGATCAAGGATGGCACGGTCTCGGGCGGCATGATCCCCAAAGTCGAGACCTGCATCGAGGCAATCGAGCGCGGCGTCGCAGGCGTCGTCATCCTCAACGGCAAGACGCCGCATGCGGTGCTGCTCGAGCTGTTCACCGAACACGGCGCCGGCACGCTGATCGTGCCGTGAGGCCGGGTGTCTGAGGGGCTCAAGCGTTTGGCGAAATAGCGGTCACGGACTTACGCGGCAGGCGTTCGACAACCATCGATTCCTCTTCCTCGTCTTGCGGCGCGCCCCAGAATTCGGCGAGCGTCGGGCCATTTTTGAGGCGGCGGTCGCGGACCAGAAAGCCCCAGACTTCGCGAAACCAGACGCGGCGGCCCATTCTGGTGTACCAGCGCATCGAATGCCTTTGCTCCGAATCCTTGTGGAACAGGATGCGCGCCAAGGCCTTGGGCCGCGACTGCACCGCCAGTTCGATCAGCTTGACGGCGAAGAACAGCATCCACGGCTTGAGGCGGGTCATCCGCAGGACCTGATGCTTGTAGTCCCACAGGCGGGCGTCCAGCTGGATCACCTTGCGGTCCCTGGCAATCCTGAAGAACGGCGTCCAGCGATGCGGCGTCACATAGAGCGCCTGGATCTGGTCGGGGTCATAAGCGATCAGCTGGCGGAAGCCGCGCCAGAGGTCGCGCAAGCCTTCGTCCTCGAAACCGGCCACCCAGGTCGCCATCGACAAGATGCCGTTGAGGCGCAGCAGCCGTATCGCCTCGCGGTCGGATGAGGTGCTGCCGCCCTTGCGGATCAATGCAAGCGTCTGCTCGTCGGTGTTTTCCATGCCAAGCAGCCAGCGGATGACGCCGGCCTGGCGATAAAGATGCAGACTCTCGGCGTCGCGGACGATGTCGTCGGCGCGGGTGGAGCCGACGATCAGCACCGGCACATTCTCGGCGATCATCGCATCGAGAAAGGCGCGCCAGGCTTTTTTGGACGACGTCGGGTTCTCGTCGGCAAGGTTGATCAGTTCGACGCCATGCTCGCGGTATAGCCAGGCAATCTCCCGCGCGAACTTCACGGGGTCGCGGTGCCGCCAGCGCGTCCAGAAGCCGCGCTGGCCGCAATAGTTGCACAGATGCGGACAGCCTCGCGAGAACTGCATGACCACCGCGCGCTTGCCTCCCCAATAGCTGTAGCGACTGAAATCGATCAGTTCCCAGCCGATGCGGTAGTCGTCTAGGTTGGCGATCGTTCTTGCCGGCTTGGTGGCAAAGGGCTGGCGCAAATCGTCAGGAAAGGCGATGCCCGCCACATCCGACAGCGGCTTGCGTTTCTCCAGCGCTTCGGCAAGCGCCACTATGGTCGCCTCGCCCTCGCCACGAACGATGACATCGAAGGCATCCGTTTCGGCCAGTATGTCGCGCCAGTGATAGGTCGGAAACACGCCGCCATAAATCAGGATTGCCGCCGGATCGATGTGCTTGACCATGCCGGCGATCAGCAGGGCTGTCGGATGCGCAGACGTCGAGCCGGAATGGCCGATCAGAATGCAGTGGGGATGGTCGCTCAAGGCGTCCCGGACCAGCGTGGCAAGCGCCATCGGCCCGAATTCGGCGTCCACAAGCCGCACTTGATGTCCCGCGTCGATCAGCGGACCGCCCAGTGCCAGCAAACCGAGCGGCGGCAGATGGTCGTCCGGGACGCGGCTGCCGATAGCTGTATGTGGCGGATTGATCAGGACGATTTTCATGGCGGACCTTATGCAATGGCGGTCCGCATGTCGTAGTCGGCGATCTAGCTCTGGAGATTGGCTCGATTCAGCAGTTCGTGTGCAGCTTTTCCGCAGAAATGCCTATCGTCTGAGATGTGCAAGCGGGACATGACCTGGCCCCTTGATGTTCTGCAGCACAAGCTGCGTGTGTACGTCGCGCACGCCTTCGAGCCGCATCAGCCGGTGCATGACGAAGGCATTGAGTTCGTCGACCGACGGCACCATGACATGCAGCAGGAAATCGTAGTCTCCAGTCATCGTCCAGCACGACGACACCTCGTCCATGCGCTGCACGGCGGCGATAAAGTTTTCGGGCGAGCCGTCGCTGTGGGTTACGAGGCGCACCTGGATGAACACCTCGACCATCAGACCGACGGCGCGGCGGCTGAGCACCGCAGCGAAGCCCTTTATGATGCCCGCCTGCTGAAGGGCCTCGAAGCGCCGCGCGCAAGGTGTCGTCGACAGGCCGATCTCATGCGCCAATTCGGAGACCGGCTTGCGACCGTCGCGCTGCAGGATGTCGAGCATCTTGATCTCGAATTCGTCAAACTGAGGCATTTTCACTCTCCCAAAGCTCGATCGTGGAGCCTTTTACCTCCAACCCTGCGTTTGAGCCACCATCAAAGCTGATTTGCCTCGCGCCATCCGGCTAGAATTTCCGGCAATCCGCTGATCATGATTTCCAGGGAGAGCAAGCCATGACAATGAACGTTGCCGACTATGCCCGCGAATGCGCGGCGCGAGGTCTTCGCGGCGATTATTCGGTCTGCCGTGCCGATTTCACCGTGGCGCAGGGCTACAATTATAACGACGAAGAACAGGCGGTGTGGCGCACACTGTGCGACCGCCAGACGAAGCTGACCAGGAAGCTCGCCCATCATTCCTATCTCGATGGCGTTGCGGCGCTCGGCCTTCTCGACAAGATCCCGGATTTCGGTGCGGTCAGCGAGAAGCTGCGCAAGTTCACCGGCTGGGAGATCGTCGCCGTGCCGGGGCTCATCCCCGCCCAGCCGTTCTTCGACCACCTCGCCAAACGCCGCTTCCCGGTCACCAACTGGCTGCGAACCCAAAAGGAGCTCGACTACATCGTCGAGCCCGACATGTTCCACGATTTCTTCGGTCACGTGCCGATCCTGACGCAGCCGGTCTTTGCCGACTTCATGCAGATGTATGGCAAAAAGGCCGATAGCGTGATTGCGCTCGGCGGCGACGAGATGATCACCAGGCTTTACTGGTACACCGTCGAATACGGGCTGATACGCGAGCCGGGCCAGCCGCTGAAGGCTTTCGGCGCCGGGCTGATGTCATCCTTCACGGAGCTTCAGTTCGCGGTCGAAGGCGGCGAGGCGCACCATGTCCCGTTCGACCTGGGGACCGTGATGCGCACCGGCTACGAGATCGACAAGTTCCAGCGTGCCTATTTCGTGCTGCCGTCGTTCGACGCCCTGCGTGATGCTTTCGAGACCGCCGATCTTGCGGCGATCGTGGCGCGCCGCAAAGGCGAGCCAGCGCTCGACCCGGCGAGCCTATAGGCTGTCGGCTGTTTCCAAAGCCTCGGCCTTCAGCCGGGCCAGCTGGTCGCGCTGAAGGTCGAGCGACGCCGTGAAGAAGCGCAGGATCGTGGCGAGTTCAGTGTCGCTGAATGTGGCGATCACCTTTTCCCCCTCCTGCGCGATCGCGCCATAATAGCGCGTCGATAGTTCTCGCGTGAGTTCCGTCGCCTCTATGACCACCTTGCGCCTGTCCTCGAGGCTGCGCGTTCGTGTCAGCAGGCCGCGTGCCTCCAGCCGGTCGATCAGCGCGGTGACCGCGGCCGGCGTCAACCCTGTTGCGGCCGCGACCTCGCCAGCCGATCGCGGGCCGCCATAGAGCAGCGCCAGGCAATGGCGTTCCGCCATACTCAGCCCAAGCTTATCGCCCACTGCCTCGTCATAAGCCTGCGTCGCGTCCTGCCAGCCCATAATGGCAAGGCTGACGGCGGTCTTCATGTCGGCCCGATTCATGCTTGACGAATTTATTTCGATCATCTAACTATCAATTTGCCTAACATTATGGCCATTATAGTAATATGCTGCATCAGGCGCAAGGCAAGGCCTGTCGCAGCCTGCAAGGAGTGAAACATGAATCAGACCCCAACGCGCGGCCCATTCACACCGGCCGAGGAGTTCAGATATGCCAAGCTGGCGATGGAGTGGTATGGCTGGGGCTCTCCCATTGGCCTTGGCATCGCTCTGGTGGCGCTGGCGGCGGCCGCCCTGCTGTTCCGCATCGCCATCGTGGGATTTTGACAGTCTGGCAGCGGCGCGGTTGAATGCAGCAGAAGGCTTAGGGCCGAGCTCAGGCGGCTTCGGAAATATCGCGGTCGATGATCGACAGATTCCGGCCGCGATGCTTGGCCTCGTAGAGCCGCTGGTCGGCGGCGCGCATTAGCTCCGACACTGCGGCGTCTCTGCCGCAGGTGATGCCGCCAATACTGACTGTCAGCGGAACCGTTCGTTCGTCGACGGGCCGGAAACGGATACGCTCGACTTCACGGCGGATGCGCTCGGCGATGCGCCTGGCCTCGTGTTCGGTGGCACCAATCAGAAGGGCGCAGAATTCCTCGCCGCCGATGCGGCCAAGCACGTCGCCGCTGCGCACGCCACGCTCTATCGCGTTTGCAATCAGGAGCAGCGCATCGTCGCCGATCAGATGGCCGTAGCTGTCGTTGATGGTCTTGAAATGGTCGGCATCGACGATCAGCAATGCCCCGCGATCGGATTTGCGCCGGGAGCCGTCGAGAGCGGCAAAGAAACTTTCGCGGTTGAGCATGCCGGTCATGTCGTCGCGGCTCGCCTTTTCCGCCAAGCGCCTGTGCGCGGCGGCGAGTTGGGCATGGGCGCGGGCGAGCTCGCGATGCGCGGTCTGCAACCTTTCGCCCTGCCAGAACGTATAGGCGCCGACGCTCCAGGCCAGCGCGAGCGGGCACAGGGTGGATGTCAGCCAGATGGTGCGATTGATCGGAAACCCCATTGCCGGCACGACGATCAGCGTCAGCAAAAGCGAGACCGCGACGGAGGCGAAAGCGATGGCGGCAGACTTTAGAAATATGCGATTCATCGCTTGCTCCCACTGGTCCGTCTTGGTTCCAGCAAAGCGCTGAATGTCACCTTTCGGCGATGCTTAAGATTTTAATCATGGCGCCATTTTTACCACCCAGGGCGCGCATAGGTTGTGGATAAACCTCCTGTTAGAAAGATCGTTTCGTGCCATAAGGACGTATGACGACACTTCCCGACCCCGCCCGCTTTGCCCATGTCACCGACTGGGTGTTCGATCTCGACAACACGCTTTATCCGCATCATTCGAATCTGTTCTCGCAGATCGATGTGAAGATGACCGCCTACGTCGGAGAATTGCTGACGCTGCCGCGCGAGGAAGCACGCAAGCTGCAAAAGGAGCTCTACCGCGAATATGGCACGACGCTGAACGGATTGATGACGCGCCACGGCATCGACCCCGACGATTTTCTCGAGAAAGTGCACGATATCGATTATTCCTGGCTGGTGCCCGATCCCGTCCTCGGCACCGCCATTCGCCAGCTTCCCGGCCGTAAATTCATCTTCACCAACGGGGATCGCCGGCATGCCGAACGCACCGCGCGGCAACTGGGCATTCTCGAGCATTTCGACGACATTTTCGATATCGTCGCAGCCGGACTGAACCCCAAGCCGGCGCGGCAATCCTATGAGAGATTTGCCGAACTCCACGCTGTTACCGGGCAAAATGCGGTGATGTTCGAAGATCTCGCCCGCAACCTGTCGGTACCGAAATCGCTGGGCATGACCACGGTGCTGGTGGTGCCGCGCAATTTCGAGCCGACCTTCTCGGAAATTTGGGAA
Organism: Mesorhizobium sp. M0904; assembly: GCF_040319475.1. Lineage (NCBI taxonomy): Bacteria > Pseudomonadati > Pseudomonadota > Alphaproteobacteria > Hyphomicrobiales > Phyllobacteriaceae > Mesorhizobium > Mesorhizobium sp. M0904. The sequence goes on from NZ_JAMYOC010000011.1 coordinate 135,361, forward strand.
CGCGACCCGGCCAACGAGGATGATGTGGACTTCGTCACCGACGATCTCGCCGGCTTTCTCACGGCGATCGTCGAAGTCCCTGCTTGAGGCAGCCTGCGCGCTTCAAGTCCTGCTTGCTTGTCAAAGTTTATAGAAGCGGCTGACGATCCCCCAGGCCTCGTCGGCGGTCTCGACAAAATCGATGATATCCTGGTCGCCGGGAGTGATCGTGCCTTGCTCGGCGAGGAAATCGAGGTCGATTGCCCTTGCCCAGAAAGCCTTGCCGAACAGAATGACCGGCACGCGTTCCATGCGGCCGGTCTGGATCAGGGTCAGCGTTTCGAAGAACTCGTCCATCGTGCCGAAGCCGCCGGGAAATACCGCAACGGCCTTGGCACGCATGACAAAATGCATCTTGCGGACCGCGAAATAGTGGAAGTTGAAGCAGAGTTCCGGCGTCACGTAGGCGTTTGGCGCCTGCTCGTGCGGCAGCACGATGTTGAGACCGATCGACGGCGCGCCAACATCGTCGGCGCCACGATTGCCGGCCTCCATGACGCCCGGCCCGCCGCCGGTCACCACGACGAATTCGCGATAGTACGAGGTGGCCGACTGCTGTGAGCAGAGGCGGGCGAATTTGCGCGCCTCCTCGTAATATTTGCTGTTTTGCTCGAGGTTTTTCTTCTGCGTCTCGTTCTTGGCCGCCCAGGCTTCGCCGCCGGGCTCGGGGATGCGGGCGCCGCCGAACAGGATGACGGTCGATTGGATGCCGCGCTCGGCCAGGATCATCTCCGGTTTCAGCAGTTCGAGCTGCAGCCTGACCGCGCGCAACTCGCGCCGCGTCATGAAATCGGGGTCGTTCCAAGCCAGCCGATATGTCTCCGCGCGCGTTTGCGGCGTGTCCGGCACGCTTCTCGACCGCTCCAGATCCTCGTCCGAATGCGGCAGCGGCGTCCATCCCGCCTTTTCCATGGGAGTCATATTTGCTTTACCCGTCCAATTCATTCACTTGCGCCGTCCCGTGACGCTGCCGCGATTGACCCTCCCCAAGCCTTCACATAGGGTCCGCGCGACTTTCAAACAGGTTAAGGCGCCGGCCCTTAACAGCTTGGTAATGGAGCGAATTCATGTCGAAGCACGATCTCGCGAGCCTCGAGGAGATCATCGAGAACGCCTTCGAGGAACGCGACACGATTTCGACCGCAACCCGCGGCGAGACGCGCGAGGCCATCCAATCGGCGCTCGACCTGCTCGACCGGGGCGTCGCCCGCGTCGCCGAGCGGCAGGCCGACGGCAAATGGCACGTCAACCAGTGGCTGAAAAAAGCGGTGCTGCTGTCCTTCCGGCTCAACCCGATGGAGATCATCAAGGGTGGTCCCGGTCAGGCGGTATGGTGGGACAAGGTGCCCTCAAAATTCGACGGCTGGAGCGCCGTCGATTTTGAGAAGGCGGGCTTCCGCGCCGTGCCGTCGTCGATCGTGCGCCGCTCCGCCTATGTCGCGCCCGGCGCCGTGCTGATGCCGTCCTTCGTCAATGTCGGCGCCTATGTCGACAGCGGCACCATGGTCGACACCTGGGCTTCGGTCGGCTCCTGCGCCCAGATCGGCAAGAATGTGCATCTGTCGGGCGGTGTCGGCATCGGCGGTGTGCTGGAGCCGATGCAGGCGGGTCCCACCATCATCGAGGACAACTGTTTCATCGGCGCCCGTTCCGAAGTGGTCGAAGGCTGCATCGTGCGCGAGGGCTCGGTGCTCGGCATGGGCGTCTTCATCGGCCAGTCGACCAAGATCGTCGACCGCGCCACCGGCGAGATCTTCTACGGCGAGGTGCCGCCTAATTCCGTCGTCGTCGCCGGCTCGCTGCCCGGCAAGCCTTTTCCAAACAACGAGCCCGGCCCCAGCCTCTACTGCGCCGTCATCGTCAAGCGGGTCGACGCCAGAACCCGTTCCAAGACATCGATCAACGAATTGCTGCGCGATTGATCTTTCTCAACGAATACGGACGGAATTCGCTTGCCTGATAGATCAGACCTCATCTGGCTTTTCTTCAAAGCTTCGGGCCGCGTCAGCCGCGCGGCCTATTTTCTTGGAGGATTGCTGGTGGCCATCATACAGGCCTTCCCGCTCTACCGTTTCACGCTGGTGCCGGAAGGCACCACCGAGAGCAACATGTGGTCGTTTATTTTCTTCATCGCCTTCATTGCCTCGCTTTGGTCGAACGTGGTGCTGGCGGTCAAGCGGTTGCACGACCTCGACAAGCCGGGCGTTGCGGCGCTGGTGCTTTTCGTGCCGGTTGTCTCGATCATCGCTTTCCTCGTGCTTTGCCTGTTTCCAGGGCAACCCGGCCCCAACCGCTACGGCAAGCGCACCAATGCCCCGGCTGAACCCTGAGCGCCGATCGGACATTTCGTCATGCGCTACCGCTCGCTTGATCCGAAACTGATCCTCGAAACCGCCGAACGGCTGGAAGGGCGCGTCGCCGAGCGCTTTCCCGATGCAGGCTTGCGTGGCGTCGCCGCCGAGCTGGTGTCGCTGTCGCGCGATCTGGCAAAGGCAGCCAAGGCGCTGGAGGCGCCGATCTGGTGGCTGCGCGGCCTCATCATCGCCGCCTTCGTCGCCGGAGCGCTGATGTTCCTGTTCGTCGGCACAATCCTGCCGCTTGGCCGCATCTCGGGAAACCACGATGCCTTCCAGTCGGTGCAAGGAATCGAAGCCTCCCTCAACGTGATCATCCTCGCGGTGCTGGGCTTCCTGGCCCTGATTCGCTCCGAGGAGCGGATCAAGCGCAAGCGGGTGTTTCGCCAGCTCCACGGGTTGCGGTCGCTGATCCATGTCATCGACATGCACCAGCTGACCAAGGATCCGGCAACGCTTTCAGCCAGTTTCAAGCCGACTGCGCATTCGCCAGCCCGCATCACCAACGCCGCCGACCTTGCCCGCTATCTCGACTACTGCTCCGAAATGCTGTCGATCACCGGCAAGATCGCCGCGCTGTTCGCGCAATCGGTGAATGACGCCGTGGTCATCGACGGCGTCAATGACATCGAGAACCTGGCTTCGAACCTCTCGCGAAAGATCTGGCAGAAGATCACGCTGATCGAAACCCCTCATGGGCAGCCGGCACGTGCGGCGAAGACCGATCCCGAGCCGGGCCCGCCGCGCCGGCCTGCAGTCCGCAGACGACCGGGGCCGGCAAGCTAAAACCGGCAACCCGGCGGCAGATCCGCTAGAGCGGTTCATCGTTTCGCAGAAACGCCGAACCGCTCTATCTTTTTTGTTTTGACGCAATTCCGGACGGAAAACCGCTTCACACTTTTCCTGGAATTGCTCCAGAGCGGCGGAGCGGGGAGTTCCGAAAGCCCGGTTTGCGCCGGATGCTCTAAGCGAATGTTAATCACCCTGGCCCAGCATGCCGGCGAAGACTGTGTCGACCGGCACGGAGCGCTCGACTGGCAAGCGACCTATCCCTGATCACCAAGGAGCCGCGCAAAACGTGGAGCGCCGCCGCTCGCCTCTTTGCCTGGTTCTCTTCGCCGATGAAATTGGAACCGGAAGCTGTCCGCGCCCGGCTTCTCGACACCACCTTCGACCGCAAATTCGCAGTCCTGTTCGGCACCATCAGCGTTCTGTTGGTTGCAGTCAGCGCCGCTCTTGCCACCGGGGATTGGTGGCCCTACGCCTGGATTGCCGCCGACCTGATGCTTTTCACCGTCCGCGTTCTGCTGATGCGGGAATGCGAGCAGGCCCGCAGGCGCGGCTCGAAAGGGCCGCTGGCGGGCCTGATGGCAGCCAGCGGCGTCTGGTCGGTCGTTTTCGGCCTCGGCTGCTATGGCTGTGTTGCCAGCGGGAATATGGCGCTTTCCGTACTTGCCGCCTTGAATGTCGCAGGCGTCGTCGGCGTGGTGTCGTCACGCAATGCGGCGACCCCGCGCTTCGCCATATTCGTCATGTTGGCCGTAAGCCTGCCTTACGTGGTCGGTGCATTGTTTTCTGCGGCGCCCGGAATGCCGATCGTCGGAATTCAAACGCCGTTCTATGTGGTCGGCGTCATCATCGTGCTGCTTCAGAACCACGCAATCAATGCCCGCATGATCCGCGCCGAACTGGACAATCGCGACCTGGCCATCAAGGACGCGCTGACCGGCCTGCCAAACCGCATCTTCCTGCAGGAGAAATTGCGCGACATGTGCCGCGACCTTGCGGCGCCGGCCGCTAATGGCGGCAAGCCGTTTGCAGTGCTCAGCATGGATCTCGACGGTTTCAAACACGTCAACGACCGTTTTGGCCACGCCGTCGGCGACGTGCTGCTGCGCAAGGTGGCCGAACGATTGAAGCGGGGCTTCCGTCCGGGGGACGTGGTCTTCCGCATTGGTGGCGATGAATTTGTCATCCTTTTGCCCGCAACCTCGGAGATCGAGGCCACCTACCTGGCAAAGCGGGCCATCGAAAAGGTCTCGGTGCCTTTCGACCTCGGGGTCGGTTCCGCCATCCATGTCGGCTTGAGCGTCGGCAGCGCCTTCGCACCCGCCGACGGCGGCGATCCGGAAATCCTGCTCACCTGTTCCGACCATGCGCTGTACGAAGCCAAGCGCACCGGCAAGGGCCGTTACTGGGCGCCTGTGCGGGCTACGATCTGACGGACGCGACAACGGCTTCCGGCGACAGGCAGGGCCATCCGCCTCTTTCCTGCTCGACCGCGCGCACCAATGCCGTCACGCGCTTCAGCAACGGCGCCGGCGTGCCGGCCTTTTCGGCCAAACGCAAGGCCGCGCCTTGCAGTTCGCCGATCTCCGAGGGCCGGCGGCGCTGAAGGTCATCCCACATCGACGAACGCGCGGCCGGATCGATGGCAAGCATCCGACGCGCCAAGAACTTGAACAGCCAGTCGGGCAGGCGAAGCACTTTCGGCAGCAGCGCGGGACGCAGGCCGGCGATGCGAGCGGGTTCGATGCCTGTCGCCATCATTGCCGCCAATGCTTCGTCGATCTGGCCGGCCAGGATCAGCCGCCAGCGGCGATCGGCAAGCTCTGCCGCCAGCGGCAGGCCGGAAAGCGCCACCAGCGCGTTGTTGAGGTTGAGCAGCAGCTTGCCCCATAGCACCGCTTCGATGTCACCATGTGTGGCGACGGCAAAGCCCTCGACGTCGAGCAGTTCGTCAAGGCCTGTCGCGCCCTGTTCGATCATCACCTTGCCGCCGCTGGCGCGGTGCAGGCGAAGCGGCAATTCGCCCTCCGGTGATTGGGCCACGTTGAACGGCACCATGCCCGCGAGCACCCGCCGGGCGGTGAGATGGGCTCGCAACTTATCGGCATTGTCGACGCCGTTCTGCAGACTGAGTACCACCGCATCCGGTCGGGCATGGGCCGCAATAAGCCCGGCCATGTCTTGCGTCGCGCCGCTCTTGACCGTTAGCAGGATGACATCGGCACCGGGGAATGCCGCGGCCGGATCGGCGGTGACCGACAATACCTCCGGCTTGACGGATCGGTCGCGGCCATCACGGTCGGTGATGCGCAATCCACCTTTTTGCAGCGCCTTCTCGATGCGAGGCCGCGCCGGCAGAACCATTTGTCGCCCGGCAAGTATCGGGCAGCCGCCGGCGTAGCAGCCGATACTGCCGGCACCGGCGATTACGATTGTCTTGCCATGCGTGATCATGCGATGGCCCTGCCCTGGTCGAGAGGCCTTGCCGCAATTATACGACATGAAAACCATAATGTCGGCGGCATGTCTGGCCCTTATGTCTGGCCGTGACAGTCCCTGCGCTTTCGACTATCGCTTTGCCCATGACGCTGCCTACCGATCCGACCAGAAATCTGGCTGCTCTCATCCGCTGCGCTTCCGTGACGCCCGCCGAAGGCGGTGCGCTGAGCGCGCTGGAAGAAATGTTGAAGCCGCTCGGCTTTGCCGTCGAGCGCCCGGTGTTTTCCGAATCCGGCACACCTGACATAGAGAATCTTTACGCGCGGCGTTCCGGCAACGGCCCGCATCTGATGTTTGCCGGCCATACCGATGTCGTGCCGGTGGGCGATGAAACAGCCTGGACGCACCCGCCCTTTGCAGCCGACATCGCCAATGGCGAGATGTTCGGCCGCGGCGCCGTCGACATGAAGGGCGGCATTGCTTGTTTCGTCGCGGCGGTAGCGCGACACATCGCGCAGAAGGGCGGCCCGAAGGGGTCGGTCTCGCTGCTGATAACCGGCGATGAGGAAGGTCCGGCGATCAACGGCACGACGAAACTGCTCGAATGGGCGGCCGCCAAAGGCGAGAAATGGCATGCTGCGATCGTCGGCGAGCCGACCAATCCCGACGCGCTCGGCGATATGATCAAGATCGGCCGGCGCGGCTCGCTATCGGGCACGGTCGTCGTCAACGGCCGCCAGGGACACGCCGCCTATCCGCAGCTGGCCGACAACCCGGTGCGCGGCCTGGTCACGCTGGTCGACGCCTTGCTTCACCCCGCCTTCGATAACGGAACAAGGGATTTCCAGCCGACCAATCTTGAGGTGACCTCCATCGATGTCGGCAATCCTGCCACCAACGTCATCCCGGCGAAGGCGGCGGCTACCTTCAATATTCGCTTCAACGACACATGGACCGCCGAGACGATCCAGGCCGAGATCCACAACCGCCTCGACCGGGCGGCGAAACGCAAGAAATACCGCGCCGGCAAGGCGACGCCCGTCGACTACGAGATCGCTTGGCGCGACGGACCGAGCCACGTTTTTCTGACACGCGACGACAGGTTGATCGAGACGCTTGGCGGCTCGATCAAGGCGGTGACCGGCAGGAAGCCTGCGCTCTCCACCTCCGGCGGCACCTCCGATGCCCGCTTCATCAAGGATTATTGTCCGGTGGTCGAATTCGGCCTTGTCGGCAAGACCATGCACATGGTCGACGAACGCGTGGCGATTGCCGACCTCGAGACGCTGACGCAGATTTATCTGCGCTTCGTTGAAGACTGGTTTGCGCAGGACATATCCTAGTGATGCTTTCAGCGGATGAAACCTACGCTTCGCTTGCCGGTGCCTGGCGGCTGATGCTCGGCAAGGCCGACGGATTTCGCCTGCTCGACCTTTCGGCGGACGGATTCTGGAACTCCTTTTTTGCCATCGTCGTCGCGGCGCCGGCACTGATCGTCGGCTGGGTCGGTATTGCCAACGAGATCGGCGACCCCAACGCATTCGTCGGCCGTTTCAGCATGTTGATCCGCCTGGCCACCGTCGATATCGGCGCCTGGGTGCTGCCGCTCATAGGCCTCGCGCTGGTGGCGCCGCGGGTCGGCGTCGGCGGCCGTTTCGTCCATTATGTCGTGGCCAGCAACTGGGCCTCGGCGATCATCGCCTGGATGATGCTGCCATCGGCGTTGATCCGGCTTTTCCTGACGTCGGCCAACGAAGTCTCCGGACTCGTGTCGCTGCTGTTGTTCGCGCTGTCGATGGTCTTGACCTGGCGGATGACCAACGTTGCGATCGGCAGGGGTGCGGCCGTCGGCAGCGCCGTTTTTGCCGGCATGTTCGTGGCCTCGCTGATCGTCCTGTTCGGACTGCAGGCGCTGCTCGGGATCAGCGTTCCGGATCAGCCAGGCGTCGGATAGTCGACGCCGACGAGAAACAGCCCGTCGGGCGGCGCCACCTGACCGCAGGCCGCACGGTCGCGCGCCTCAAGCGCCGCCTTGAGGTCGGCAACAGTCCAGCCGCCTTCGCCGACGCGTTTGAGCGAGCCGACCATAGAGCGCACCTGGTTGTGCAGGAATGAGCGCGCCGAAGCGCGGACCTCAATGAAATCGCCCGCCCGGCTGACATCCAGCCGGTCGAGTGTGCGGACCGGGCTGGAGGCTTGGCACTGGGTCGAGCGGAAGGTGGTGAAATCATGCCGGCCAAGCAGCACCTTTGCCGCTTCGTGCATGGCCCCGGCATCGAGCTGCTTCGGTACCCACCAGATCTTGCCCTTGTCGAGCGCCGCCGGCGCGCGGCGATTGACGATGCGGTAGAGGTAATGGCGGCCGATCGCCGAGAAACGCGCATCGAAACCATCCGGCACGGAGGCGGCCTTCAGGATGGCGATGCGCACCTTGGCCGCCTGCAGATGCGCGTTGACGGCGTCGCGCACCTTGTCGCCGGGCCATGCCTTGATCAGATCGACATGCGCCACCTGAGCGGTCGCATGGACGCCGGCATCGGTGCGGCCGGCGGCGCGCAGCGAAACCTGCTCGCCACAGAACTTCTCGATCGCCTGCTCGATCGCCTGCTGCACCGAAGGCTGGTTGGCCTGGCGCTGCCAGCCGGCGAAGAGACTGCCGTCATATTCGATGTCGAGGCGAAAACGCGGCATTCCCGGATCGAAGCGAAATCAGGCGGCGAGGGCTGAGCCGAAGGCCGAGGCGTAGACCAGCCTGCCGGTCTCCGGCGCCTCGCCCCAGGCAAGCGCCTGCAAAGCCTCGCTTTGGTACTCGCTCTCGAACTTCGCTGCACGGGCGCGGCTGTAACCGAAACGTCCATAGTAAGCGGGATCGCCGAGCACCACGGCGAGCGTCTCGCCAGCAGCCTTCAGGCGGATATGCGCCTCGCGGACCAGCGCACCGCCGATGCCGGTGCCGTGGAACGACGGCTCGACCGCCAAAGGAGCCAAAGCCACCGCCGGGAAGCTCTTGCCGCCATTCTGCACGAAAAGCCGTGAAAACAGGATATGCCCGACCACTTGCCCGTCTTCGTCCGCCACCAGTTCGACGACGGCATCACCGCCGGTGACCAGCGCGTCGACCAGTCCGGCCTCCGTCTGCTGGCCGAATGCGTGTTCTTCGACTAGGCGGATCGCCTCGCGGTCCCGCGGCGTCGCCGCGCGTATGGACATCATGCTCATGACAATTTCATTCCTTTTTCGAGCTTGGCCCCGCGCAGAAACTCCTGCGCGGCTATGGGCCTTGCGCCCGCACGTTGAACTTCGACCAGCCTGATCGCGCCTGACCCGCAGGCGACCGTCAGCCGGTCATCGAGAATTCCTCCCGGTTCGCCGGCGCCTTGCGAGAGCGTCGAGCGAAGCAGTTTCAGCCGTTCTACACGGCCGCCGATTTCGGCCTCGCACCATGCACCGGGAAAGGGCGACAGGCCGCGAATCTGGTTGTGCACGTCGCCAGCAGGTCGCAGCCAGGCTATGCGAGTCTCCGATTTATCGATTTTCTTGGCGTAGGTCACCCCCACCTCCGCCTGTGTGGTAAATGTCAGCGTATTCCGCTCCAGCCGCTCGAGCGCTTGCACCATCAGCGCAGCACTGAGGACCATCAGCCGGTCGTGCAGATCGCCGGCCGTCATGTCGGGTCCAATGGGACATTTTTCAACCATTGCCACCGGCCCGGTGTCGAGGCCTTCGTCCATCCGCATCACCATCATGCCCGTTTCGGTATCGCCGGCCATGATGGCGCGCTGGATAGGGGCAGCGCCGCGCCAGCGCGGCAACAACGATGCGTGGCCATTGAGACAACCGAGCCGCGGCGCCTCGAGAATGGGTTTGGGCAGAAGCAGCCCGTAGGCGACGACCACGGCGACGTCGGCGCGCAAGGCGCGGAACGCCTCCTGCTCCGCCTCGCTCTTCAGCGACACCGGCGTCCGCACCTCGACGCCCAGCCGCTCCGCCTCGCGCTGCGCCGGCGACCGCGTCAGTTCGAGCCCGCGCCGGCCGCCGGCGCGCGGCGGCTGCGTATAGACGGCGGTCAACCCGTGCCCGGCCCCGGCAATCGCCCGCAGCGTCGGCACGGAGAATTCGGGCGTACCCATGAAGATGACACGCAGGGGCATTCGTCGACCCCTATCCCACCATCTTGCCCGGCGCCTTGTCCCTGGCGAGCTTTTTGAACTTCTTGACCACCATGTCGCGCTTCAGTTTTGAGATGTGGTCGATGAACAGCACGCCGTTGAGATGGTCGATCTCGTGCTGCAGGCAGGTCGCCATCAGCCCCTCGGCCTCGATCTCCTGCAGCTTGCCGTCGCGATCGAGATACTTCACCCGCACCGCGGCGGGGCGCTCGACTTCGGCATAGTAATCGGGGATCGACAGGCAGCCTTCCTCATAGACCGAACGCTGGTCGGAGCTTTCAAGGATTTCGGGATTGATGAAGACGTGCGGCGCCGGCGTCTCGTCCTCCTTGGCGAGGTCGATCACCAGCATGCGCAAGGGTTCGCCGACCTGGATCGCTGCGAGGCCGATGCCGGGCGCGTCATACATAGTGTCCAGCATGTCGCCGGCCAGTTTGCGCAAATCGCCATCGACACGCTCGACCGGTTTTGAAACCTGGCGCAGGACGGGATCGGGGAGGATGATAAGCGGCTTGATCGACATGGCGTCTCACCTAAGACCTCGCAGGAAAAGCGTCAACCGGGACGGCTTCGGGTCGTTCACGTTTTGATCTGTGCCGGCAGACCGAATCATCTATGCTGTCGGCATGAACGATCTGGCCACCATCCTGTCCGAACCTGTCGCCCGCCTCGGCGCCACCACGCTCACGCTCGGCCAAGCCCTGGGTTTCGGCGCAATGCTGTTCCTTGGACTGTTCGTGGCGCTCGTCGTTGCGCTCTGGCGATCGGCCAAGGCGCGTGCAGTGGCGGCCGCCGAAGCCGCCGACCACGCCCGTGACGCCGAGGTGCGGATGGCCGGCATCTTGGCAAGCCAGGCGGAAATGCAAGGCCGCATGGGCGCCATCGCCGAAGTGTTCGGGGCGCGCCAGGCGGAACTGACCCAGTCGATCGGCCAGCGCCTCGATGCCATGACCGGCCGCCTGGGCCAGACCATGACCGAGCAGACGAGATCGACGCATGAGAGCCTCGCCAAGCTGCAGGAACGGCTGGCGGTTATCGATATCGCGCAAGGCAATATCCAGTCGCTGGCCGGCCAGGTCGTGCAATTGCAGGCGATCCTTTCCAACAAGCAGACGCGCGGCGCCTTCGGCCAGTCGCGCATGGAGGCCATCGTCGCCGACGGATTGCCGCACGGCGCCTATGAATTCCAGGCGACCTTGTCGAATGGCAGCCGGCCCGACTGCCTGGTGAAGATGCCGAACGGCGCGCCGTCACTTGCCATCGACGCAAAGTTTCCGCTCGAGGCGTGGAATGCCATCCGTGCCGCCGAAGGCGCCGACCTGCAGAAGTCGGCAGCACAGGCTTTCCGCCGCGACATCGAGGTGCATGTCCGCGATATTTCCGAAAAATACCTGATCCAGGGCGAGACGCAGGACACCGCCTTCATGTTCGTGCCCTCGGAATCGGTGTTCGCCGAAATCCATGAGAATTTCGAGGCCGTTGTCCAAAAGGCGCATCGATCGCGGATCGTCATCGTCTCGCCATCGCTTTTGATGCTGTCGATTCAGGTCATCCAGGCAATCCTCAAGGATGCCCGCATGCGCGAGCAGGCGCACCTGATCCAGGGCGAGGTCATCCGGCTAATGGAAGACGTCTCCCGGCTCGACGAGCGGGTGCGCAAATTGCAGACGCATTTCGGTCAATCGGCCAAGGATATCGACGACATCCTGGTCTCGACATCGAAGGTGACCCGGCGCGGACAAAAGATCGAGGCGCTGGAGTTTGGCGTGCAGCCGGCGGAGGATACCGCTGGTTCGAATGGCAGCGGAGCAAAAGCGGAAAGCAGCCCGCGCGTCGCTGATTCGAAAACCGGGCAGTTGAGGCTAAGGGTCGTCGAATGCGACGATTGAGAGCTACGCCGGAACCGGAGGCTTCACCCGGATCTGGCGCTACTGCTCCTCGATGATGGTCGTGCCTTCGAATTCCGGCAGCCAATGCAGCGCCGAGCGGTGCCAGATCTGCTTTTTCGGCACCAGTTGCTCGCGTTGCCGTGCCGTGCCGACCCTGATGCCGTAAACCTTCGGTCCCTCGCCCGCCGACGTGGCGTAGAGATGCGAGCCACACTCACCGCAAAACGCCTGGGCGCGCTTGGCGCCGCTCGAACCGGTCTTGATGTAGATTTTCGGCTTGCCCTTGGTGATCCTGTAATTGTCCTGGGACGCCGGCACGGTGACGCGAAAGGCCGTTCCGGTTAGCTTCTGACAATCGATGCAGTGACAAATGGTGGTCTTTTCCGGATCGACCTCGGCCTCGTAAGTGATGGCGCCGCAATGACACCCGCCGTCGATTTTCATCTTCGTTCCTCCCGAGCTTTTGCCTGCGATCATAACCGGGACTGTCCGATGGCGCATCGATTTCCTCAAGCCATTTTCCTTAGGCCGGTTCTTGTCCGGATGCCCCCGCCAAGGCCTTGCTCCGGCGTTCCCAGGTGCCGGTGGTCTGAGGCTTGACGAACAGCCGCGTCACCTCCGGCATCTCCGCTTTCAGCCGCGTCTCGAGGCGTTCGACGCAGGTCTCTATCTCGGGCGCCGACAAGTGGTCCTCGAACTCGATGCTCAGAGCGGCGACGATCTCCTGCGGACCCATATGCAGCGTCAGCGCGCCATTCGCCCGCTGCACCGCCGGGTCCTGCTGGACGATGTCCAATACTTTCATTTGCACCTCGGGCGAAGCCGGCTCGCCGAGCAGCAGGCTTTTGCTTTCGCGCGCCAGGAAGATCGCGGTTGCGCCCAGGATCAGCGCGATGCCGATCGACGCGGCGCCGTCGAGCTTCGGCATGTCCAGCAGTTCCGCCGCCGATATCCCGGCGAAGGCGACAACGAGGCCGAGAAGTGCCGCGCTGTCCTCGAAGAGTACGGTGTAGACACTAGGATCCTTGCTGAGCTGCACCGCCTCGAGCCAGCCGTGGCTGCCTTTTTGGTGGCGGAACTCCTTCAGCGCCACCAGCCAAGAGGTGCCTTCGAAGAGGAAGGAAAGGCCAAGGACAGCGTAGTTCACCTTGGCGTTGGCAATCGGCTCCGGCGTCATGATGTGCGTCACGCCTTCGTAGAACGATATGCCGGCGCCCAGTGCAAAGACGAGGAGCGCAACGATGAAGCTCCAGAAGTACAGCTCGCGGCCATGGCCGAGCGGATGCGTGCGGTCGGCCGGGCGCGCGGCACGGTGCATGCCGTAAAGCAGCAGGCTGCCATTGCCGGTATCGACGAGCGAGTGGACGCCTTCCGAGAGCATTGCCGAGCTGCCCGTGAACAAGGCAGCGGCGAATTTGGTCAGTGCGATCGCAAGATTTCCGGCGAGCGCCGCATAGATCACTTTTTTCGACCCGCCATGCGCCGCCATGGTGTGCTGCCTTGGTTGATGCACCGAGATTGGCGGAGCGTCCGCCCACGCTCCACAGCTCTCACAACGCCTGAAGCGCCGAGTTGTTCACAAAGTCAGTTATCCAAAAGGGCGGGGCGGGGCTATTCGACGACCTCGTCCGTCCAGACCTTGAAGCCAGCCAGCGCGCCCGGCCCGAAAATGTGGGTCAGCGGCACATCAGCGGCATCGCGTCCGGAGGCGATCAGGATACGGCCGATGCGCGGCGCGTTGTTGCGCGGGTCGAACGCGTGCCAGCGGCCGCCGAGATAGACCTCCATCCAGGCGGCGAAATCCATGTCCGACCACGGCTTTGGCAGGCCGATGTCACTGATATAGCCGGTGCAGTAGCGGGTTGGAATGTTCAGGGCGCGGCAGAAGGCAACAGCGAGGTGAGCAAAGTCGCGGCACACACCACTCTGCTCGCGATAGGCTTCGGCGGCGGTGCGTGTCGGCCGTGCATTGAAGTAGTTGAAGACGATGTGGTTATGGACGAAGTCGCAGACCGCCTGGACGCGCGGAATGCCGAGCGGGGTGCTGCCGAACAGCCGCCACGCTTCATTCGACAGCACGTCGCTCTCGCAATAACGGCTGGGCAGCAGGAACAGCAGCGTCTCCGACGGCAGATCGCGCACCTCGTGCTGCCACGCCGTCAGCTCGCGCGTCTCGAAGGAGCCGGGGTCGCGGATGACCGCGTCGGTGCCGAAGGCAAAGCGCCCGGCCGGCGCAACGAGACGGTTGCACCAATTGCCGAAACTGTCGCGGTAGCTCTCGATCGGCACCGGCGGGTTCGACGTCAGGAAGTCCGGCCGCTCAAGATCGGATGCGCGCGAATAATGGACATTTAGCATCGCGATCAGCGGTGTTTCCTGCGGGAAGTCGAAGCTCATCTGGCAACCGATGTGGATCCGCATTGTCGTCCTGACCGGCCTGCCTGATCATCAGCCGGCGAAACGCGAGGGCTGATGCTGCAGTGCGAAGAAGACCATGGCACGGACCGCTGCGGTTTACGAGGGAATTAGAAACCGGTTAACAGCCATCGGTCAGGGCGACTGCCCGGCAGCGGCCTCTTGCAGTCGAGCGTTTTCTCTTGTTTCACTTCGCCAGACGTCAACTGGAGGAACGAATCATGGCTAAGGGTGCGATGAAGGCAGGCAAGGAAGCCCGCAAGCCGAAGAAGGACGCGAAGAAACCAGCTCCGGCGCCGGCCCTGAAGGCACCGCCGGTGAAGGCGATGAAGCTGAAGGACAAGTAGGGCCGCAGCTACCGTTTCGGCTTATTTCGACCGGCCGCAAACGCGGCCGGTATGATTGTTCACTAAGCTCACGCGCATCCCCTATGGATGCGGCGAAGATAGATTTCGCGCATTTAAGAAATCGGCCGAAAGCCATCGAAACGGAGCGTTCCGATGGCTTGAATCAGTGCCGGAAGGCGTTATCGCGCGGAGAAGCCGGGCGGCGTCCTGCCGGTGCGCTGCTTGCGCGCGGCATAGCGGGCGTCACGCTTGGCCTTGCGTTCGGCCTCGTCGGCAAGAAAACGGGCGATGCGCTCGTTCTCTTCAGCTTCCCGGATCTTCGCTTCGGCCTGTGCGGCCTCTTCGGCGGCGATGCGTGCCGCTTCGGCGGCTGCCTCGCGCTCGGCCTTTTCGGCCGCTTCGCGCGCCAGCTTTTCCTGCTTCAGCCTGGCCTTTTCGGCCTCACGTATCGCGCGGGCCTCGAGGATCGCCTTGCGCTCGGCCTGTCGTGCCAGCACCGCTGGATCATCTGCCGCCGGCTTTGCCTTGAAGCGCTCCAGAAGCGCCTTCTTTGCCTCGTTCGCGGCATTGCGCCGCTCGAAAACGTCTTTTTCCCTATAGATAGCCAATTCCACTTCCCTGAAGTCAATTTGCGAGGCTTACATACGCGTGAAAACCGAGAGTTCAAGCGCCAAAACGGTATGCCAGCCATGAAATTCTGATCTGTTGCAGCCGGGAGACGCCATTTCGATTGAATTCGGCTGAGAGGCACCCGCACTGTTCACCATCCAGGCATCTGGCGGGGCGGCGGACTGATCGCTACCTGTAGCGCCAGGACAAACCCTGGGATGACACACTATGGAACTCGGTCTCTACACTTTCGCCGACGTCAGCCCGGAACCGGGTCCCGGTGCGATCGGTGCGCACGAGCGGCTGCGCAACTTGATCGAGGAGATCGAGCTCGCCGACCAGGTCGGGCTGGACGTCTTTGGTCTCGGCGAGCACCACCGTCCCGACTACGCTGCCTCCGCTCCGGTTGTGGCACTGGCGGCGGCCGCCGAACGAACCAGGCGCATAAGGCTGACCAGCGCTGTCACCGTGCTGTCGTCCGACGATCCGGTGCGCGTCTTCCAGCAGTTTGCCACCCTCGACCTTCTGTCCGGCGGCCGGGCGGAGATCATGGCCGGGCGCGGCTCGTTCATCGAGTCCTTTCCGCTGTTCGGCTACAATCTCGAAGATTATGACGAGCTCTTCGCCGAGAAGCTCGACCTGCTGCTCGCCATCCGCGATAATGTCAAGGTGACCTGGTCGGGCAGTCTGCGCGCTCCGATCAATGATCGCGGCGTCGATCCCCGGCCCTTGCAGGACAAATTGCCGATCTGGATCGCCGTCGGTGGAACGCCGCAATCCGTCGCCCGCGCGGGCGTGCTCGGGTTGCCGCTGGCACTGGCGATCATCGGTGGCGAGCCGGCGCGGTTCGCACCGCTGTTCGACATCTACAGGGATGCAGCCAGACGCGCCGGCAACGATCCGGCAAGCCTTGCCACCAGTCTCAACGTGCACGGCTTCATCGCCGACAGCACGGACCAGGCAGCCGACGATTTTTACGGGCCGCAGGCCGAGGTGATGAACCGTATCGGCCGCGAGCGCGGCTGGGGGCCGACATCGCGGGCGCATTTCGACCAATCGCGCGGCCCAAACGGCGCGCTGTTCGTCGGCAATCCAGAACAGGTGGCCGAGAAGATCATTGCCCAGCACAGGATATTCGGCAACGACCGCTTCCTGCTGCAAATGGCGATCGGCACCATGCCGCACGCCAAGGTGATGAAGGCCATCGAACTCTACGGCACCAAGGTGGCGCCGATCGTGCGCCGGGAAACTGCGAGGGCCGTTCCCGCCGTGGCGGCACCGGTTGCCTGATTCCCAGTCACCTGATTCATTGGCAAGGCCGCGCGGCGGCCTTGCCGGTGACGCCGGCTAACGGAACCTTGAAGCGACAGAGGCGTTTTCGCCAACGGTCTGCACCAATCGCGGTGTGCCGCCGAGGGTCAGAATGAAAGCCGAACCCGCCGCTTCGGGCGCAAGCGCTGCCGAAAGCCCGGATCCGCGCGTCGAGGCACGGGCGGATGCGCATCTGATGCGTTCGCTGCTCGTCGGCATCTTCATCCTTATGGCGATCTACGCGCTTTACTTCGCCCGCGCCTTCTTCATGCCGGTCATTCTGGCTTTCCTGCTGGCGCTGACGCTGACGCCGATCGTTCGCTTCCTGCGCAAGCATGGCATGCCCGATGTCATTTCGGCGACACTGCTGGTGCTGCTTTCGTTCTGCCTCGTCGCCGTCGCGGGATATCTGCTCAGCGGCCCGGTCATCGACCTCATCAACAACACCTCCACGATCGGCCAGCAGCTTACCGAACGTCTGGCACAATTGCGCCGTCCGTTCGAACGGATCGTGGAGATTTCGCGCCAGATCGAGGGCCTGACACAGACTTCCCAGGAGCCGGGCGTTCAGAGGGTGGCGATGGCGCCATCCGGTATTCTCTCGCAGGCGGCCGGCAATGTGCTGTCGGCTGGCGTCAGCGTTACCATCGTCTTCGTCCTGTCGCTGTTCCTGCTCGCCTCGGGCACGATGTTCTATGAAAAGATCGTCCAGTCCTTCCCCAGTCTCAGCGAAAAGAAGCGGGCGCTGCGCGTCGTCTACGACGTCGAACGTGAAATCTCGCATTATCTGCTTACCGTCACGGTGATCAATACATGTCTCGGCATTGTCATCGGGCTCGGCCTTTGGGCGCTCGGCGTGCCCAACGCGCAGGTCTGGGGCGCGGCAGCGGCTCTGCTCAATTTCCTGCCTTATATCGGGGCGCTGACCACCATCACGCTGGTCACGATCATCGCGCTGATCAGCTTCGACACGATTTCCTATGCGCTGCTGGCGCCGGCCTTCGTCCTTATGTGCGATGTCGTCGAAGGCCAGTTCGTGACGCCGACGGTCGTCGGCCGCCGTCTTGAGATCAACGCAGTGGCGATCCTCATCGCCATCGCCTTCTGGTCCTGGCTGTGGGGTTTCGTCGGCGCCTTGCTGGCGGTGCCGCTGCTGGTCGTGATCAAGGTGTTCTGCGATCATTTCGACGGCCTCAGTCATGTCGGCAATTTCCTCGCGGCGCAGCATACGGCGGTGATCGAGGACGAAGAAATTCACGAGGCGAAAAAGTAGCGGCTTAAGGGTCAAAAACGTCCCCCGATTGGATCACGACCTTGCATCGGTGGCACGTCCGTTGTGCCTGCAGTGCTCAATCAACATTTTGAATTTGCCGCCTCGGCAACGGCTTCCTACATCCGTTCGGCCCACAGGAAACCCGCGCCGATGACCGCTCTTTCCGTTCTCGACCTGTCGCCGATCGTCGAAGGCAGCAACGCTTCGCAGTCACTCGCCAATTCGCTCGATCTCGCCCGGCATGCCGAGCGGCTGGGTTACCGGCGCTATTGGCTGGCAGAGCACCACAACATGCCGGGCATCGCCAGCGCCGCCACCTCGGTGGTCATTGCCCATGTGGCCGGCGGCACCAAGACCATACGCGTCGGCGCCGGCGGCGTCATGCTGCCCAATCATTCGCCGCTGGTCATCGCCGAGCAATTCGGCACGCTCAACGCTCTGCATCCTGGTCGCATCGATCTCGGCCTCGGGCGGGCGCCCGGCACCGACGTGGCCACGGCACGGGCGCTGCGCCGCAACCTCGATGCTGGCGCCGACAATTTCCCGCAGGACGTCGTCGAGCTGATGGGTTACTTCCAACCGGCCGAAGACGGCCAACGCATCCGCGCGGTGCCCGGCGAAGGCGAAAAGGTGCCGATCTGGATTCTCGGCTCCAGCCTCTACGGCGCGCAGCTTGCCGCCATGCTCGGCCTGCCCTACGCCTTCGCTTCGCATTTTGCGCCGGCCGAGCTCGACCATGCGCTGGAGATCTACCGCTCGCGTTTCCAGCCTTCGGAGCAGCTCGACAAGCCTTACGTGATGCTCGGCCTCAACGTCTTCGCCGCTCCTTCCGATGCCGAGGCGCGGCTGCTGTTCACCTCGCTGCAGCAGGCCTTCGTCAATCTGCGCACCGGCCGGCCCGGCCGATTGCCGCCGCCGGTCGAAGGATATGAGCGCGACCTCGATCCAATGGCCAAGACCATGCTCGGCCAAGCGCTTTCCTGCGCCGTCGTCGGCTCTCCCGAAACGGTCAGGCAAGGCATCGAGGCCTTCGTGCGCCGCACCGGCGCCGACGAGCTGATGGTCACAGCGCAGATTTTCGACCATGCGGCGCGGGTGCGCTCGTTCGAGATCCTGGCCGACGCTCACAAATCGCTGTCGGAAGCTGCCTGAGAGTTGGTTCGCCACTTGCCACTGTTGCGGGCAAGGCCGGCCTTGGGCAGGGAACCTCGCGAACAGGTGTGCGAAGACACAGCGAACATTTCGCGCGCTTTACGCGGAGGTTTTCGATCCTCATGCTCGTCCGTTTGCGGGAAACGCGGCGTCCACTAAATGACGATCACCTTGGTGCCGATTGTGGCGCGGTCATAGAGATCGATGATGTCCTGGTTCATGAGGCGAATGCAGCCAGCCGACACAGCTTTGCCGATGGACCACCATTCAGGGCTACCGTGCAGGCGATATCCAGTGTCACCTTTCTCGTTGAAAAGATAGAGCGCCCGCGCCCCGAGCGGGTTCATGAGTCCGCCCTCCATATGGGCCGGTATGATGCGGCCTCGCTTCTGCTCGCGCACGATCATCGCAGACGGCGCGCTCCAATCCGGCCATTCGCGCTTCCTCGCAACGTGAGCAGTGCCATGCCACTCGAAGCCCGCCTTGCCAACGCCGATTCCGTAGCGCAGCGCCTGACCGTCTCCCAACACGTAGTAGAGGAACTTCGCTCCTGTATCGACAATGATGGTGCCCGGCGCCTCTTCAGTCGCATAAGGTACTGTCTGCCGATGGAACTTTGGGTCAACCTTGTAGATCGGAACCGGCGGAACGCGAAAACCGGCGTCGGTGAGGCCGCCATAGGCCGAGGGGAAAGTCTTTAATGCGCCGCTGGTAGTGCAGCCGAAGAATACGGCCATCCCAGCAAGAACCAGCCCGATTAGGATCGATTTCACGCGCATGACTCAAGCCGGCGCCCGTGTGAACGATCAGCCGCATCTCGTCATATTCCAGACATGCTTCGATTGCCAAGATTTTCCTGACTGTCGGCTGGCTGACCGTTGGCCACTTGGCTCGATCGGCGCCGCGTCCTTCCATTGCTCGGTTTTCGAACGACGAACGCCCGTAGTGGCTGCGAAGGCCCGGGTCGGCAGGACAGGGGGACCGCTGGTCCGTCCGGCATTGCAAAGTTTCTGAACGGAGCCCAAGCGCTACGCGCTGACGCTCTGCGCAGTCGCACCTAGCGGACGGCATGAATTGCGGATCATCAGGCGACCCTTGAGCGTCAGCTTGCGCGGCGGCGCATCCCTGTTTCCGGCGAGCCGGTCGAGCAGCAGATTGGCCGCCTGCTCGCCAATCGCCTGCACCGGCTGTGCGACCGTGGTCAATTGCGGCCGGAACACATCCGACCACGGAAAGTCGTCGAAGCAGGCGACCGAAATATCCTCCGGACAGGACAGGCCGATATCGCGAATGGCCTTCATCGTGCCGATCACCATCGGGTTGTTGGCCGAAAAGATGGCGCTCGGCCGGTCGTGCAGCGAAAGCAGCTGCATGGTGGCGTTGTAGCCGTCGACTTCATGGAAGTTGCCGAAGCGGACGAGCTCGGGCTCGGCCGGCAGGCCGGCGGCCTGGAGGGCCTCGCGGTATCCCGCCATGCGGTCATGCATCGGCGAGATATCGAACGAGCCGGAGATGTAGCCGATGCGCCGATGGCCGAGATCGATCAGGTAGGTGATGGCGTCGAACACCGCGCGCTGGTTGTCGAGAACGACGGCATCGGTGTCGACACCCTGGCAAACACGGTCGAGCAGCACGACCGGCACATTGGCGTCGTCGACAATCGGTTTGAGGATCGCGCCGTCGCCGACACGCGCGACGATCAGTCCGTCGACCATGCGGTCGAGCAGCAATCTGATCTGGTCGTCCTGCGTGTTCAGGTGCTCGTCGGTGCAGCACAGCATGACGGCGTAACCGGCCCTGTCGAAAGCCTGCTGGATGACCGAAACCACGTCGGTGAAGAACGGGTTTGTGATGTGGGGGACGGTGAGCCCGATGGTGCGTGTGGTGCCTATCTTCAGGCTGCGGGCAATGGCGTTGCGCTTGTAGCCGATGTCGCGGATCGCCTGTTCGATGCGCTGGCTGAGCTCGGGGCTGACGGTCGCGGTGCCGTTGATCAGCGCCGACACCGTGGCCACGGAAACACGCGCGGCCTCGGCCACGTGAAGCATGGTCGGAGCAGTGAATTTGCGCTGCTTTTTTCGTCCTGACGCTGTCATTTTCGAAACGTTTCACCACTCCACGGCAGCAATACGTACGGAATCTTACGATTTTGCGCAAGAATTGAAATGGAACAATCTCAGACTCCAGATATTGCCTTGACATGATCGAAACGTTTAGATTAGCGTTTGAGGTGTTCGGTGGCGACGGAGGGAGGCCGTCCTTGTCATGCAGCACGGCAATTCCATCCCTGCGCAAGGCGTTGTGGCGGACGGCTCGGCTATCGTGTTGAGCGCCGAGCACATCTCCAAGTCCTTCGGTGGCATCGCCGCGCTTGTCGATGTCGATTTCGAACTGCGGCGCGGCGAGGTCCATGCGCTGATGGGCGAGAACGGCGCCGGCAAGTCGACGCTGATGAAGATCCTGTCCGGCGTCTATACGGACTATAACGGAACGGTCAGTATCGATGGCGATGCGGTGCGCTTTGCCGGCGTCCGCGAAGCCGAGCGCGCCGGCATCGCCATCATCCACCAGGAGCTGAATCTCGTTCCCGAACTCAGCGTCGCCGACAATATCTTTCTCGGCCGCGAGAAGCTGATCGCCGGGCTGATCGTCGACCGCAAGGCGAGCAGCCGCGCTGCCGGCGCGCTGCTGCAAAGGCTCGGCATCGAGCTCGATCCGGATGCGCGCGTCGGTGCCTTGCGCGTCGGCGAACAACAACTGGTCGAGATCGCCAAGGCGCTGTCGATGTCGGCGCGCATTCTGATCATGGACGAGCCGACCTCGGCGCTTTCGCCAGCCGAATGCCAGCGGCTGTTCCGCATCATCCGCCAGCTCGCCGACAGCGGCGTGGCGATCGTCTACATTTCGCACCGCATCGACGAAGTCATGCATCTGGCCAGCCGGGTCACCGTGTTCCGCGATGGACGCCACGTCCTGACGCGGGCGATGGACAAGCTCGACGAAGACGCCATAATTTCGGCGATGGTCGGGCGAAACCTGCTGGCTTCCTCCCAGGAGCACCGCATCCCCGGTGTCAACACCGTCCTTTCCGTAAGCGAGCTGTCGCTGTCGAAGCCGAATCGCCATGGCTGGCGCACCGTGCTCGACGGCGTCAGTTTCGATCTTGCCGCAGGTGAAATCCTGGGTATCGGCGGGCTGCTGGGCTCGGGCCGGACCGAAATCCTGGAAACCATCTTCGGGTCCAGCGGCGGACGTGCCGGCGGTGAGATCAGGCTCGATGGCGAGGTGGTAGAAATCCGTTCGCCGCGCGATGCGCGCCGGCTCGGCATCGCCCTTGTCACGGAAGACCGCAAGACGCAAGGCCTGCATCTCGAGGCCTCGATCACCGACAATGTCGCGCTGCCGTTGGTCGGTGCGCTGGCGCGGTTCGGCCTGCGCTCGCTGGCCGGTGAGCAAGGGCTGGCACGGGACGCCGTCAAGGCGCTCGGCATTCGCTGCGAGACCGTCGAGCAGCCGGCCGGCACGCTGTCCGGCGGCAACCAGCAGAAGGTCGTCATCGGCAAATGGCTGGCGACGAGGCCGCGGGTGCTGCTGCTCGACGAGCCGACGCGCGGCATCGATGTCGGCGCCAAGCGGGAAATCTACGATCTCATCATCAAGCTGGCGCGAGACGGGCTGGCGATCGCCGTCATCAGCTCGGAATTGCCGGAGCTGCTGCATCTTTCCGACCGTATCCTGGTCATGGCCGACGGCCGCCAGACGGGAATCCTGTCCCGCGCGCGAGCCAGCGAGGAGGCCATCATGCGGCTTGCGGCGCCGCGACGGACGATTACGAGGCCTGCCGCATGAGCATTTTGCATATCCTGTCCCGGACGAAGCTCTATTGGGGCCTGATCGCCATCTTCCTGATCGGCGTGCTCGGCTCGCCGATCAGCTCCAAGGGCAACAACATCTTCCTGTCCTACGGCAACCTGCTCGATGTGCTGCGCCAGGTGTCGACCACCGGCCTGATCGCCACCGGCATGACGGCCGTGATCATTACCGGCGGTATCGACCTTTCCGTCGGCTCGCTGATGGCGATCTGTACGGTGGTCTGTGCCATGCTGCTGACGGTTCCCGGCGTGACGCCGGCGGTGGTGCTTGGGGTGCCGACAGTTGCCGTGGCAGCCCTTTGCCTCGGCATTCTCGTCACTCGTTTCATCCTGCTGAACATCGAAAAATCCCGTGCCGGCGCGCAGGCGACGCACGACATCAGGCTGGACAGCGTTCGCGGGCTGGTGACGCCCGGCATTGTCGGGGTGATCCTGTGCAGTCTGGTGCTGTGGTTCCTGTTGCCGCAGGTAGGCTCAAAATTCGGCGTGCTCGGCGTGCTGCTGGTGGCGCCTTGCGTCGGCCTGCTGTTCGGCGCGCTCAACGGCTTCATCATCGTCACGGGGCGGCTGCAGCCCTTCATCGTGACGCTGGCGATGATGGTTACTGCGCTCGGCATCGCCCGGCTGACAGCCGGCCAGAACAATGCGGTGCTGCCGGTCTATACCGGCTCGAACGCCACGGCCGATTTTGAAATGCTGCGCTCGCTGGTATTCGGCGTGATCCCGATGCCGGGCCTGTTCTTCCTCGGCGCCATCCTGATCTACGGCGCCGTGCTGCGCTTCACCCCGTTCGGCCGCTATGTCTATGCAATCGGCGGCAATGAGGAGGCGGCGCGGCTGTCGGGCATCGCCGCAGGCCGCGTGAAGATTGCCACCTATGCCGTGTCAGGGCTGCTGGCCGGCATCGCGGCGGTGCTCTATGTCGCGCAGTACCGGCAAGGCAAGCCGGACGCCGGCGCCGGGCTGGAGCTCGACGCGATTGCCGCCGTGGTCATCGGCGGCACCAGCCTGATGGGCGGACGCGGCAGCCTCACCGGGACGTTCTGCGGCGTGCTGATCTTCGGGCTGCTCTCCAACATCCTGCAGCTGCACAACATCAATTCGAACCTTCAGCTGGTGCTGAAGGGGATGATCATCATCGGTACCGTGCTCGTACAGGAGCGCAATGCCGGTGATCTTCTCTTCTATCTGCGGCTGCCCGGTGGGCAAGCGCACAAGGAAACGGCCGCGGCAAAGCGGCCGTCGCAAGAGACCGCGTCTCTGAATATTGGAGGAAACAAGAAATGAAACGACGTGAATTGTTGAAGCTCGCCGGGCTGACAGCGGCACTCCTGACCACGACCGCCATGCTTGCCAGCGGCGCCCATGCGCAGGACAAGAAGTGGAAGATCGGCTTCTCGCAGGTGACGACCATCGAACCCTGGCGGGCTCAGTTCAACAAGGACATCCTGGCCGAAGCGGCCAAGCATCCGGAAGTCGAACTGATCATCACCGACGGCGAGGACAAGACCGAGAAGCAGGTGGCCGACGTCGAGAACCTGATCCGTCAGGAGGTCGATGCGCTCTTGGTATCGCCGAAAGAATCCGCCGGCCTGACCGGTGTCGTGCAGCAGGCGATCGATGCCAAGATTCCGGTCTTCGTGCTCGACCGCAACGTCGAAACCAATGACTACACGCAGTTCGTCGGTGGCGACAACAAGCTGATCGGCCGGGCTGCCGGTGAATATGCCGTCGAGTTGCTTGGCGGCAAGGGCAAGGCCGCCGGCAACGTCGTCGAGATCTGGGGCGGCATGGGCACCCAGCCGGCACACGATCGCCATGACGGCTTCCATGAATTCACCGACAAGGAGCCGGGCATAAAATACCTGCTCGACCAGCAGTCGGGCGACTGGAAGCAGGACCAGGCCTACAACATCATGGCGACCGCGTTGCGCAACAACGAGAAGATCGATCTTGTCTACGGCCATAATGATCCGATGGCCTATGGTGCCTATCTTGCCGCCAAGGACGTCGGACGTGAGAAGGACATCAAGTTCATCGGCATCGACGGCCTGCCCAATGAAGGCGTGCAGCTGGTCGCCAATGGCGAGCTGACGGCGACGTTCACTTATGTGACGCCGGGCGCCGAAGGGCTGCGGCAGGCGATCAAGTTCCTGAACGGGGAGAAGGTGGAAAAGACCATCACCCTGCCGACGCAGAAGATCACCAAGGAAAATGCTGCGCAAATCCTGAAGGACAACGGCCTCTGAGACGAGGCTTTCCTGCCGGGCGTTCAGCGCCCGGCAGGAACAACAATCAAACGCCGGCAGGCAGCAGATTAAGCCAGCTTGGCCAGCAGCTTCATGAAAATGGCCGCCTCCTTGGCGGAAAGCGGCGCCAGCGTTTCCTGCGTGATCTCGCGGGCAAGCGGAATCAGCCGCTCGATCGCGTCGCGCCCCTCGGCCGTCAGATTGACCAGCAGGCGCCGTTTGTCGACTTCGTGTTTGCTAAGTTCGACAAAGCCACGCGCTTTCAGCCGGTCGATGACGCCCTTCACGGTCGCCGCATCCATGGCGATCAGGCTGCCAAGCTGGTTCTGCGAGGTCTCGCCGACATCGCGCAATTTGGCCAAAGCGGCAAATTGCGGCGGCGTCAGATCGGCGATGTGTGCGGCGAAGATCGAGACATGGCGCTGATGCGCCTTGCGCAGGATGAAGCCGACCTGCTCCTGCAAGCGATAGTCGTTTTCGTCAGGCTCCTCGGCCTCGACCAGCTTGAGCAGATTGTCTTCGACGCTCACCGCAGCCCGTCCCATGCCTTAATGTCCTTGGCCGCCAGCCCGCCCATGCGGTCGTGCACGCGCGGGCCGCAGGTCATGGCGAGGCAAAACAGGATCTCGTCGGGACGGGGGCCATCGCTGATGCCGATTTCCATGGCATCGAAATGGCTGCGCACATAGGCGGCGTTGATGTGGCCGAGCGGCACATCGAGCCGCGCGCCGAAGCCGCCGACCTTCTTTGCCGAGGGCACGATCGCCTTGGCGTCGCCGAGCCGTTCGCGCATGGCATAGCCGCCCGGCACATGCCACAGCGCGCCATGCTCCAGCTCGCCCGCCATGCCGACGATGGCGCCCTTGCCGTAACCGTCGATCTGTTTCACGTCGCCGCCCAATGCGGCAATAAGCCTGTCGGAGAGCAGCAGCCCGAGCGGCTTCAAATCCTCCATGGCGCTCTGCAGTTCCTCGACGTAACGGCCGGCGAACGGGTTCTTGACCACGGCCATGGCCGCCGCGCGGCGCCGCGGCACCTTCGCCACCGGCCCGCCCTCGTGAAAAATCTCTTCGGTCAGCACGGCGATCTTGCGGATCGGAAACTCAGGCATGAGCAATTTCCCTCTCTAAAGCTTTATCGGCGAGCGCCATCGGACCTGCGATGCGCGCCTGACCGCCAAGGAAAAGCGCCGCGGCGGCAATCAGGCCGCGCCGCCGAAACTCCTCGGCAACGGCAAATCCACCTTCCAGTGCAATAGCGATTTCAGCGGCGGAAAGCGGCCCCACGCCCTGCGTCACCAAACGGTCGCCGAGATCGCTGTCAGGCGCGAGATCGCGCGCCCGTACGCGCCTAACGGCTGGATGACCGGGCAGGTCGACGGCGTTGGCGATCAAGGTCGCGGCGGCATCGGCTTCAGCACCCGTCCGCGCCAGCACCGTGACCGCGTCGGCGATGCCGAGCGAAAAGGAGCGGCCGCGCCAGCCGCTGGTCGCGACGCCGCGGATCCCGTTTTCGGCGCGGATCGTGAGGCGATCTGCCAACCCATGACCTGTCCCGGCAATGGCAAGCGTCATCGACTGCCCGTGGCCGAGATAGATCGCGCTGTCGCCGCCATTGTTGACATAGGCGCGCTCGAGCCGGCGGCCGGCAAGCAGCGCGCCAAGCACTTCGTCGGCTACCGAGCCGGCGACGGCCGCCATCGGCGTGATGAATTGTTTCGCTAGCGGAACGACCGCCGCTTCCATGCGGCGCGCCGTCGGGCCAGCGAAAGCACGTGGCCGCGAGGCGGCCGGGCGCCGCAGTTCGGGCAACTCTTCGACCAGTTCGGGCAGGATTGTCTGGAAGCGCGCCACTGCCTGGCGATATGCGGCGCTGCATTCACTCGCCTCGCCGAATGCCTCGACGATCAGGTCGATCGGCCCATGATTGAGGTGAAGCCTCCGGCCGTCCTCGAGCCAATGCGCCTGCGGGCCGTTCATCGCCCGGCCCCGTTTGCGGCCGCGCGACGCAACTGCGCCAGCGGCGGCCAGGGATTGTCACGGGGTGCGGCCGTGCCGCGGCGCGGATTGAGATATTCGCCGCCCTTGGCCAGGATATCGTCGACGCTGCGGATTTCGGCTTCGTAGCCGCCAAGTCTGACATAATCGTCGCGGCGCATGGTGAACTCGATCGGCGCCACCAGCGCCGGCGTCGGCACATAGCCGAAGGCGCCTTCCGGCACGCGGGTGACGTCGACCATCAGCGTGATGCCGCCGCCCGGCCAGACATAGACCGGCGCGCCGCCGACCGTCACATAGGTCTTGAGGCCCTGCACCGAGCGGGTCAGATTGACCGGGTTCTCGGTGACGCCGGCGCGCAGCGAGCCGCCGGCGCCGCCGACGAAAAGCACGGTGCAGAGCGCCGGCTCGCAATTGTCCTCGATCAGTTCGACCGACTTCCGCAGCCGCTCCGGGAACGGTTTCTGCACAGGCTTCAATTCGTCGTCGAGCTCGTAATAGGCGAATTGCTCACCGGTGGTCGAGACCATCAGCAGCGACATGCCGGGGCGCGCACCCTTTTTGGCGTTCCATTCACCAAGGATCGACAGCGGGTCGGAAATACTGGTGCCGCCCCAGCCGAGGCCGGGCTCCGACACCTTGAAATAACGGCCCGGCGTCGAACGGCGGCCGATGATCTTGATGCCGGTGTCCTGCCAGCCAAGCACCTTGCCGGCCTGATGCTCGGAGACCACGCCGGTAATATGGTCGTCGACGACCACCACCTCGTCGACAAGGCCACGCCACTGGGTGGCGAACATGCCGATGGTGGCCGAACCACAGCCGACACGCATGCGCTGCTCGAGCTTGCCGTCGATGACCGGCGGCTTGCCGGCTTCGACGATGACGGTGGCGCCGCCGTCGATGACGAGCTCGACCGGTTTGCGGTTGCACAGGGCGAGCATGGCGTCACAGGTGGCGCGCCCTTCAGCCTTCGAGCCGCCGGTCAAATGATGTACGCCGCCCAGCGACAGCATCTGCGAGCCGTATTCGCCGGTGGTGACATGGCCGATCGCCTCGCCTTGGGCACGGACCGTAGCCGTTTCGGGGCCGATATGACGGTCTGTGTCGATCTTCACCTTGACGCCGCAATAGGAGAAGATGCCCTCGGTGACGACGGTGACCAGATCGACGCCCTCGACCTCCTGGCTGACGATGAAGGGCGCCGGCTTGTAATCGGGATAGGTGGTGCCGGCGCCGATGGCGGTGACGAAGCGGCGGCCGGTGTTGACCAGTTCGCCGTCCCATGCCTCGCCTTCTTCGGCAAAGGGTACGATTGCGGCGCCGGTCTCGGCCGCGTGGTCGAGGATGGTCAGTGGATCCATCCGCACGATCCTGCCGCCAACATTGCCGTAGCGATCGCAGGCGCCGGTGCGGCCATCGGCGATGTAGCACATGACCGGACAGGCATCGCAGCGGATCTTCTCGGCCACCAGCTTCTCGCCGGGATCATGCGTCTCGAAGCGTTCGGCAAGCTCGCTCATCGGCGCGCCTCCTTGTCGCGGATGGCGGCGCGGATGCGGGTCGGCGTCGCCGGAATTTTGGTGACCAGCACACCGGTGGCGTGGCGGATGGCGTTGAGGATCGCCGGCGCCGTCGGGATCAGCACATGCTCGCCCAAACCCTTGGCGCCGAAGGGTCCTTCCGGATCCGGAACTTCTATCAGGATGGTCTCGATCGGTGGCACGTCGCCGATCGTCGGGATCAGATAGTCGTGCAGGTTTTCGGTGCGGCCGGGGATATATTCTTCCATCAGCGCCATGCCGATGCCCTGGGCGATGCCACCCTCAATCTGGCCCTCGGCAAGCAAGGGATTGATGGCCTTGCCGACATCGTGGGCGGCGGTGATTTTTATCAGCTTCACGGTGCCGAGCCTGAGGTCGACCTCCAGTTCGGCGATCTGCGCGCCATAGCCATAGACGGCGTAAGGCTTGCCCTGACCTTTTGCATCGAGCGGCTGTGTCGGCGGGTCGTAGCTTTCCTCGGCCCGGAAGACAAAACCTTCGACGTCTGCCTTCAGCGAGGAAAGATCGATGCGGCGCGTCGCTTCGCCTTCCCTAACGCTCAGGCTTGTGCCGTCCAGCGCAATCGCCGCCTTTTGCGAGACATTGGCAAAACGCAAGATCTCCTCGCGCAAGGCGCGGCCGGCCCTTTCGGCGGCCTTGCCGGTGACGAAAGTCTGGCGCGAGGCCGAGGTCTTGCCGGCGTCGGGGGTGATCGCCGTATCGGCGCCTTTCAGCCGCAACTTCTCCAATGGCAGACCCAACGCGTCGGCGCAGATCTGCGCGA
Organism: Mesorhizobium sp. M0904; assembly: GCF_040319475.1. Classification (NCBI taxonomy): domain Bacteria; kingdom Pseudomonadati; phylum Pseudomonadota; class Alphaproteobacteria; order Hyphomicrobiales; family Phyllobacteriaceae; genus Mesorhizobium; species Mesorhizobium sp. M0904. Next base: position 164,593 of record NZ_JAMYOC010000011.1, read on the forward strand.
TGACGGTGTTGGAGCCTTGCCCGATATCGACCGCCCCCTGATGCAGGACGACTTCGCCCGATATCGAGATGCCGACCTTGATGGTCGACGGATTGGGCAGCGAGGTGTTGCCGCAGCCGTACCAGCAAGAAGCGATGCCGACGCCGCGTTTTTTGATGCTGCTACCGGCATTGAACGCTTCGGCATCGCGAACGGCACGTTGCCAATGTGAACGGAGGGCCTCCAGGCAGTCGGCGATGCCGACGCCCGACTCGAGCCGCTGCCCAGTAACTGTTTCGGATCCGTTCCGAAGGCAGTTCTTCAGGCGAAAGTCGAGCCGATCCATGCCGAGCTTGTCGGCCAGCTCGTCATAGAGGGTCTCCTGCATGATCGTCGCCTGCGGCACGCCAAAACCGCGAAAGGCGCCGGCAATCGGGCCATTGGTGTGGATGGCACGGCCTTCGGCGCGATAGTTCGGCGTAGCATAGGGGCCGGAGGCGTGCACCGGCACGCGGTTGGCGACCGTCGGCCCCCAGCTGGCATAGGCGCCGGTGTTGAAATCGCAGGCGAAGACCATGCCGGTGACACGGCCGTCGGCATCGGCGCCGATGCTCGCTCTCATCAGGGCCGGATGGCGCTTGGTGGTCGAGATCATCGATTCGGTGCGGCTGTAGGCGAGCGCCGCCGGTCGGCCGGTTTTCATGGCGACGAGGCCGATGAGCGGTTGCAGCGAGACGTCGAGCTTCGAGCCGAAGCCGCCGCCGGTCGCGGTCGGCACGATGCGCACCTTTTCCGGGGTAAGGCCGAGCACTTTTGCCGTGTCGTCACGGTCCATATAGGGCGCCTGCGTGCAGGCGACGACGACCAGCGTGTCGCCGTCCATGAAGGCATAGCCGGCTTCCGGTTCGATATAGGCGTGCTCGACATAGGAGGTGTCGATGGCGCCAGAAACGACGAAAGCCGCACCGGCAAGCGCGGCTTCGGGGTCGCCACGCTCGACAAAGCCGGAGGTGAGCAGGTTCGAGGGCCGGTTTTCATGGACCAGTGGCGTGCCGCCGGCCTGCGCTTCGCCAGTTTCCAGAAAATGCCGCAACTCGGTCCAACTGACAGGGAAATCGGCTAGGTCGAGATCGAGGATAGCCTCGCGTTCGCCGGCAACCAGCGCCACCGCCTCGCCGCGAAAGCGCGAAACCCCTTCGGCCAGCGCCGGCTGGTCGGCGAAGGGCGCGATGACGCCGAAACAATTCTTTCCCGGAATGTCGGCGGCGGTGAAGACGCCGGCAATGCCGGGACGGGATTTCACCCAGCTGCCGAGATCGCCGAAGCTGAAGGCGGCATGATAGTGCGGTGAGCGGACCACCAGCACCCACAGCGCGTCGGCGGGGAAGGAATCGCCGCCGAATTTTTCGCCGCCAGTGACTTTCGGCACGCCATCGAGGCGGATCGGGCAGGAGCCGACGGCGTGGCCAGAGGATGGCATGCGCTGATCGAGACCGCCGGCGTGGCGCCAAGCATCCATCACCGCCGCGACGATCTTGCGATAGCCGGTGCAGCGGCAGAGTACACCGCCGAGCGCATCCTGCGTTTCGGCCTCGCTCGGGCAAGGCGTCCTGTCCAGGAGTGCCGTTGCGGCGACCAGCAGGCCGGGCGTGCAGGCGCCGCACTGTGCTGCGCCATGGCTGAGAAACGAGGCCTGCAGTGCCGACAGCCTGCCGTTGCCGAGACCTTCGACGGTCGTCACGACGGTGCCGGAGGCGGAAGCCGCGGGCATCAGGCAGGCGCAGACCGGCTCGCCGTCGACCAGCACCGTGCAGGCGCCGCAATCGCCGGCATCACAGCCGACCTTGGTGCCGGTCAGCCGCAGCTCGTCGCGCAACACCGCGGACAGCCGCCGCACCGGCGGCACGCAAACGCTGACGGCGGCGCCGTTGACCTCGAAGGCGATGTCGGCGCGCTCCATGCCCATCAGGCCGCCGCCCTTTCGCCGGGGATTGCGCCCACAGCACCAAGCACAGCACGGACGACTATCTCGCGCGCCGCATCCAGCCGATATTCGGCGCTGCCGCGCACGTCGCCGATCGGCGACAGCTCGTCCATTGGCGCGGATTGGATCGCAGTGGCCAGCGCGTGGCCGACGGGCCGGCCGCGTAGCGCCGCCTCGACACTCGCCAGGCGCCTGGCGACAACCGAGCAGGAACCGACGGCGACGGCCGCTTTCCTGACAATACCATCTTCGACGGCCAGGCGTGCGGCAGCCATGGCGATGGAGATGACGAGATAACGCCGCGCGCCGAGTTTCACGAAGGCGGAGCCGCCGGCGGTCGCAGGTTTGGCAATACGGATTGCCGTCACCATTTCGCCGGACTGCAGAGCGGTGCGACGGTTGCCAAGAATGAACTTTGCAAGGGGCAAATGCCGGGTCGCAACCGAGGAACGCAGTTCGACTTCGGCATCGAGCACCAGCAGCGCCGGCACACCGTCGGCGGCCGGCGAGGCATTGCAGAGATTGCCGGCAATCGAGGCAACGTTCTGGATCTGCACCGAGCCGACTTCCCGCGCCGCCTGCTTCAGCGCGTCGAAAGCCGCCGGCAGAGGATGGCGGACGAGATCGGTCCAGGTGGTGCGCGCGCCGACGAGCCAATGGTTTTCGGCTTCGGCAATGCCGCGCAATGCCGCCAGGCCATTGATGTCGAGGATATTGTCGCGGAAAGGCTTGCTGCCCTGTGCCGGATAAAAATCCGTGCCACCGGCAAGGATGCGCCATTGCCCTTCGCCCAGCAACGCGAGGGCGTCGTCGACCGTGGTGGGTTTTGCGTAACGGATCACGCTTTGCCTTCCCAGAATGGGCTTCCCGAGAGGGATCCTGCCGAAAGACCTTCCCGAGCATTCAAGGCAGGAAATTCATTCGTATGCAAATGATATCAAGCCGGCAGGAATTGTCAAAGCCAGAGTTTGCACGGCTGTTGGCACCGTGCGCCCGGAACGCATTTGTTATGCCACGAGAGGTTGACGCAGCCGGCCATCTGGTCAAGTTTCTGCGTCCGGTCGCGTTTTTATTGGAGCCTAAGCTCAGGACAAAGAAAATAAGGAGGCTCCATGGCCGACGAAGCGCTTGTCATTATCGACCTGCAGAACGATTTCTGCCCGGGTGGCGCCCTGGAAGTGGCCGGTGGCGACGAAATCGTGCCGTTGGTCAATGATCTTATCCGGCGGACCGAGCACGTCCTGCTGACGCAGGACTGGCACCCTGCCGGCCATTCGAGCTTTGCCTCCAGCCACCCCGGCAAGAGACCGTTCGAAACGATCGACATGCCTTATGGCGAGCAGACGCTGTGGCCTGATCACTGCATCCAGGGCAGCTTGGGTTCGGACTTCCATTCCGGCTTGGCCTGGAGCAAGGCCGAGCTGGTCATCCGCAAGGGGTTCCGTCCTGCGATCGACAGCTATTCGGCATTCTTCGAGAACGACCGGACGACGCCGACCGGCCTTGCCGGCTATCTCCGGGAGCGGAATATCGATACGCTGACCCTGGTCGGCCTGGCGACGGATTTCTGCGTCGCCTTTTCGGCGCTCGACGCGGTCAAGCTCGGCTTTGCGACGTCGGTTCGGCTCGACGCCTGCCGCGGCATCGATCTCAACGGCTCCATGGAGACGATGCTGGGCCGGATGCGCGATGCCGGCGTGGCACTGATTTGAACGTCATCCAGCCGAACCTGACAGACTTTTGAGGGGCTTCATGCGGTTTGCGGCGTTGACGGCAAGTGCTGCATTTATTGCCGCGATCCTTTCTCCGGGAGCGGTTCTCGCGGCCGAAGCGCACGAATTGCCGGGCGCCGCCATGTCGCTGTGGTGGGTGTTGCCGTTTGCCGGGCTGTTGCTTTGCATTGCGACCGGCCCGCTGCTGTTCCATCATGCCTGGGAGCACCATTACGGCAAGATCGCTGCCTTCTGGGCAGCATTGGTGATCGGGCCGCTGGCAATCGCCTTCGGCATTCCGTCGGCCACGCAGGCGGTGCTGCATGCGCTGCTCACCGAATACATGTCGTTCATCATCCTGCTGTTTGCGCTGTTCACCATTTCGGGCGGCATCTTCGTTGCCGGCAACATACACGGCACGCCGCTGGTCAATGCCGGGCTGTTGCTGGGCGGGGCGGTGCTTGCCTCGATCATCGGCACAACCGGCGCCTCGATGATTCTGATCCGGCCGCTCATCCGCGCCAACGATAACCGGCGCTTCAACGCCCATGTCGTCATCTTCTTCATCTTCCTGGTGTCCAACATCGGCGGCTCGCTGACGCCGCTCGGCGATCCGCCGCTGTTCGTCGGCTTTCTGCGCGGCGTCGATTTCTTCTGGACGACAGTTCACCTGTTGCCCGAGACGCTGTTCGTCGCCGGCGTGGTGCTGGTGGTTTTCCTGGCGATCGACATCATCATGCATCATCGGGAGGAAGGCGCGCCGAAGATCAAGGATCCGACGCCCGACAGCAAGGTGCGCATTCGCGGCCTGGCCAACATCCCGCTGCTGGCCGGCGTAATCGCCGCGATCCTGATTTCCGCTGCCTGGAAGCCGGGAGTGAGTTTCTCGTTTCAGGGCGTCAGCCTCGAGCTGCAGAACCTGGTGCGCGACGCCGTCATCCTGATACTGGCCTTCACGTCGCTTGTCGTCTCGCCGAAGGAGTTTCGCGGCGCAAACGCCTTCAGCTGGGGGCCGATCGCCGAGGTGGCGAAGCTGTTCGCCAGCATCTTCATCTGCATCGTTCCGGTCGTCGCCATATTGCGGGCCGGCCTCGACGGCGCGCTGGCGCCGTTGGTGCTGCTGGTCAGTTCGCCGACCGGCGCGCCCGACAATCTCGCGTATTTCTGGCTGACCGGAGCGCTGTCGTCCTTCCTCGACAATGCGCCGACCTATCTGGTGTTCTTCGAACTGGCCGGCGGCGATGCGCAGCATCTGATGACCGAGCTCGCCTCGACGCTGGCGGCGATCTCGGCAGGCGCGGTGTTCATGGGCGCAAACACCTATGTCGGCAACGCGCCGAATTTCATGGTCTACGCCATTGCCAGGCATCGCGGCATCAAGATGCCGAGCTTCTTTGGCTATATGGCGTGGTCGGGCGCCGTGCTGATCCCGACTTTCCTGCTCGCCGGCTTGCTGTTTTTTGCCTGATCAGCCGACGCCGACATAGCGACGGACCGCCGAGGGATCGGCACGCAGTTCCTCGACATCGACCGTCTCGCGGTTGCGGCCGTTCTCGATGAAGCAAACGCGGTCTGCGACCGAGAGCACGGCGTCGACGCGCTGTTCGACAAGAATTGTCGACACGCCGAGCGCTCGCAGTTTCGACACGGTTTCACGGATCCTGGCGATCATCGACGGCATCAGCCCTTCGGTCGGTTCATCGAGCAGGAGCACCTGCGGTTCCAGACACAGGGCGCGGGCCATGGCCAGCATCTGCTGCTCGCCGCCGGACAGCGTGCCGGAACGCTGCCTGAGGCGCTGGCGCAGCAACGGGAAAAGATCGAGCACGTTCTCGCGCGTCGCCTTGCCCTTGTTGCGGGCCATCAGGCCGATCTCGATGTTTTCCGCCACGGTCATCTCGGCGAACAGCCGCCGGCCCTGCGGCACGTAGGCGACGCCAGCCTTGGGCACCTCATGTGCCGGCAGACCGGTCAATTCCCGGCCTTCGAGCCGGATCGAGCCGGCGCTTGCCGGCACCAGGCCCATGATCGCCTTCAGCGTCGTCGTCTTGCCGGCGCCGTTGCGGCCGAACAGGCAGAGCACCTCGCCCTCGTTCAACACAAGATCCAAGCCATAGAGCACCTGGACTTCGCTATAGAAGCAATCGAGCCCGGATATGGTCAACGCCTTGGACTGGGCCTCAGCCATGGGTGGTCCCCAGATAGGCGTCCTGCACCGCGGCATTGGCGCGGATCTGCTCGGGCGTGCCTTCAGCCAAGATCCTGCCGGCATTGAAGACGGTGATGCGGTCGGCGAGTTGCATGACCACCGGCATGTTGTGCTCGATCAAAAGCACGGTGGCACTGTCGGCGATCTCGCGCACCAGCTCGATGAAATTGTCGATCTCGCTATCGGCCAGCCCTTGCGTCGGTTCGTCGAGGATCAGCAGCCGCGGCTTCAGTGCCAGTCCCATTGCCACTTCCAGCAGCCGCTGGTGACCGTAGGACAATTGCCCGGCCGGCATTTGCGCCCGGTCGGCAAGGACGGTGCGCTCGAGAGCCGCCATGACGCCGGTGTGAACCGCGCCCTTCGAGCGGCCGTCGGTCAGCGTGCGCTGCACCGGCAGGGCAACATTGTCGTAGGCGCTGAGATTGGCAAAGACGCTGGTGATCTGGAACGTGTAGGCGATGCCAAGGCGAACTCGGGCGTAGGCAGGCAGGCTGGTGATGTCGGCGCCGTCGAAGACGATCATGCCCGACGAGGGCTGGATGCGGCCGCTGACCAGGCTGACGAAGGTGGTCTTGCCGGCACCGTTGGGGCCGATGATGGCGCGGATCTCGCCCGGCATCAGCGCGAAGTCGACGCCGTCGACGGCGCGCAAGCCGCCGAAACTGCGCGACAGGCCTTTGGTGGTAAGCAGCGGCATCATGGCAACCACCCGAGCCAGCGCTGGCGGATGCTGCCGAGAATGCCTCTCGGGAAGAACAGCACCAGCAGGATGAGCGCTATGCCGACGATCAGCAGATAGGCCGAGGTGTAGCCGCTGGCGACGTCGATGACATAATACATGAACAGTGTGCCGATCAGCGGACCGAGCGTGGTGGCGGCACCGCCCAGCAGCACCCAGAGCAGCGGCAGGATGGAATACTGCACCGAGGCGAAGCTCGAGCCGACATAGCCGAACAGCAGCGCATAGGCAGCGCCGGAAGCCGCACAGATGCTGCCGGAGATGACGACGGCGGCAAGCTTGCTGGAGAACGTGTCGTAGCCAAGCATCTTGGTCCGCTCCTCGTTCTCGCGGATGGCGACCAGCACACGGCCATAGCCGGAGCGGACTATCGCCAGGCTTATGAGCAGCACGATCGAGAACAGTGCCAGCGCACTTATATAGCGCACGGTCGCGTTGGTGAGGTCGAATGACGTGCTGCCCAGGACAAGGACCCGCATCGGCTGCGGCACCACCAAGCCCTGGTCGCCGCCGGTCCAGGCGGCGAAATAAAGAATGAGGAGATAAAATACCTGAGCGAACATCATGGTGACGATCATGAAGGCGACGCCGGAGGTGCGCAGCGCCAGCAGCCCGATCACCAGCGCAAGCAGCGCGCCGCAGGCAAGCCCGGCTGCGAAGGCGGCCGGCACGCTCCAGCCGAGATGGATGACGGCAAGGCCGGCGCCATAGAGCCCGGCTGAAAAGAACATGGCATGGCCGAGGCTTAGCAGCCCGACATAGCCGAACAGCAGATTGTAGCCCATGGCGAAGACCGCCAGCACCATAATGCGGGCGAGCAGGCCGTGATGATATTCCGGCAGGACAAAACTAAGCCCGAAAAGCAGGGCGATGACGCCGAGATGCAGCGCATATGGCTTTGCCGGCGAAGCATCCTTCATCGCGATGCTGTCCCGAACAGGCCTTGCGGCCGGAACACCAGCACCATGGCGACAAGCACGGTGGCTATGATCTTGGCCAGCGTCGGCGAGAAGAACACCGAGATAATGCCGTCGGACAGTCCGATCAGCACCGCGGCGAGCACCGTGCCGCGCAACGAGCCGAGGCCGCCGATGATGACGACGATGAACGAGAGCAGCAGCGGGTCCTGCCCCATCAGATAATGCGCCTGGCTGATGGGCACGATCAGCACCGCGGCCACAGCCGCTAGCATGGCGCCGAGCGCGAAAACGCCGGCATAGACTCTGGTCACCGGGATGCCGAAGGCCTGCGCCGTCTCGCTGTCATATTGCGTGGCGCGCATGACGAGGCCCATTTTCGTGCGCGTCAGCACCAGCCAGGTCGCGACCAGCAGCAGCGCCGACGCGGCGATGATCGACAGCTTGTAGCCGGAATAGCCGAACCACGGCAGGAGGATGCGATAGCTGAACGGCGGCTCCACCGGCCGCGCCTCCGGGCCGTAGAAGGTCAGCGCCAATTGCTGGATGATGTAGAGCATGCCGATGGTGGCGACGATGGTGGCTTCCGGATTATAGTTGAGCCGGCGCAGCACCAGCCGTTCGGCGACCAGCGCGATCAGACCGACGATCAATGGCGCCAGCACCAGGGCGGCCAGGAAGCCGAGCGCAGGATGGCCGGATATCGCCGTAGAGATTGCCCAGGCAAGCACCGCGCCCAGCATGAAGAACTCGCCATGCGCGACATTGACAACGCGCATGACGCCGAACACCAGCGACAGGCCGAGCGCCGTCAGCGCCAGCACGGCGGAGGTGACGAGGCCTTCGAGGGCGGCGAGGAGCAGGTGAGGTCCGAAGTGCATCGGCTAAGCACCGGCGGATGCGCGAAGCACCCCCCTCTGGCCTGCCGGCCTGGCCAGCAGGCCAGAGGAGGGTGTCTTGGCGCTCACGCTTGCTGCGGCAGCCAAGCTCACAGCGCCTGCGTCGTGTAATCCCCTTCCGGCTCGTAGAGGCCGTCCTCGATCTTGGTCTTGTGGACGACAATCAGCCGGCCGCCTTCGACCTTGGAGATGTTCTGGATGCCAAAACACTGGTGGATCTTGCCGTTGAAGGTTTTCGGCCCCTGCGGATGCTCGGGCCCTTCGGCGAACTCGGTCAATGCCTCGGTCGCCTCGACCAGCTTGGCGCGGTCTTCCGGGCCCTTGTAGCCGGCGTCTTCCATCGCCTTCTTGACGACATAGAGCGTTTCCCAGCAGCCGAACATATGCGCGGCGGTGGAGACGTCCTTGGGGTCGCCGACGGCGGCACCATTGTCGTCGATGCCGACGGCGGCGCGATAGGCCTTCTGCGCGGGGGAATCATCAGGCTGCGCGTAGCGCGGCGAACCTTCCCAGAAATGGCTGCCGTCAAGGAATTCGAGGCCGGGGCTGTTGATGTCGGTAGCTTCGAGCGAATCGATGAAGCCGAACAATTGTGGCCGATTGGAGCCGTAGAACTCGCCGAGCTCCTTGACGAAGGTGAGCACCGCCGGGCCGACCATGACGTGGTAGATCACCTCGGTCTCCGCGGGGATCTGCGGGAAATATTTGGTGAAGGAGGATTCTGTCGGGGGGATGGCGATCTGGGCGATGACCTCGGCGCCTTGCGCCTTCAGGGCCGGCGGCAGGTAGTCGCGATGGTCGTAGCCGAACGCGAAATCGGGAAATATCTGCGTCACCTTCTTGCCGGCATTGGCGGCAATCCACGGCGCCATCGACTGGATCTGGCTCTTCACATCGGTGATGCCGGGCTGGAAGACGTAGCGGTTCAACTTGGTCGACGCGACGTGGTGGCCTTCGCTAACGACGAAATAGGGCATCTTGGCCTCGCCGGCGGCCGGCGCCGAGCCGATGACGACATGCGAAAACAGCGTGCCGTAGACGATGTCGGTCTTGTGCTGGGAGGCGAACTTGCCAACGACTTCGGCGCCCCGGCCGGGATCGGTGCCGTCATCCTCGATGATCACCTCGACCGGCCGGCCGTTGATGCCGCCAGCATCGTTGATAGCCTTGACGGCAGCGGCCGTGGTCTTCTCGTACCAGCGGCCGTAGGCGGCGCCGATGCCGGTGCGGTGCGACTGAAAGCCGATCTTGATCGGCGCCGAGCTCTGCGCCTGGCTGTAACGCACGAAACCCGGCGCGACGGCAAGACCGGCGCCGGCGGCAAGGCCCTTCAGCGCCGCGCGGCGGGTGAGAGCGGATCTGGAGAGATCGAAAAACCCATTCTTGTCAGTCACGGCAGTTCCCCTTGTTTTTGAGCTTTGACCAATGGCTGTAGCAGGCAGGCCACTCTTGTTAAGAGGGCCGAAAATTGCATGTGTACAAACTAAATCACCAAAGCTCTGACGTGGCAAGCGAGCTTTCCCCAAGGTCCGATTGACGGCCATCGCGCACCTCGTTCATCCGGCGCTCGGCGTCGCAAGCAGCCATAGGCCGAGCACGGTATAGGCGATCATCAGCACGGTGAGCGGGAACTGGCTGAGCGCGGCGCGAGCCGGACCGGGATGCAGCCGCCAGGCCAAGCCATGAGCGACAAGCACTGCAAGCATGTGGCCGGCAATGATGACGCCGGCCTGGAGGTTCCACAGCCACCACGCCGAGCCGGCGCCGGCGACAACGCCGGCTTCAATTGACATGTCGGCGGTACCGAACAGGTTCCAGCCCAGCGCAAGCGGGTCGGAAAGAGCGGCAATCGCATATTGGCCGTCGACCAGCAGCGCCGTCAGATAATGCGCGAAGTGGTAGGCGAGCGCGATCGGTACGATCGACCAGACCAAAAGCCCGGCGGCGTGACCGAGCGAATGCTTGCTGCCGGCAAGGTGCTGGCCAAGAAAGAGGGCGAGCGCGAACACCGCCGCAAGCACGGCAAAGCTCAGCGCAAGGCCGAAACTGCCGATGCCGATCAAAGCGGTGCGTCCAGGAAACTCCAGCGGATTGATCCCGAACCAGCCTAGCCAGAAGAAGGTTTTCGACAGGCCGTCGAAGGAGACAGACGACAGCGCAAGCAGCAGGAAAGCGACGCCGCTGAGCGGTAGCGGCGCGGCACCGAGCAGCTTGGCACCCGGCCAGCAGAGTTTGAGCCGGCCGTCCTCGTTGTGCTCGACGATGGCGAAGTGCGCTACCATGGCAAAGAACACCGTCAGGAACTCGCCGCGCTGGCTCCAGTCGCGGTATCCGAAGACCTGCATGGCGGCAAAGCTCAGCAGCCAATAGGCGCCGGCGGCCCAGGCCAGCCGCGCCGGATCGTCGGGCGCAGGGTCGATCAGCTCGAACCAGGCGAAGGCGAAGAACAGCACGAAAGCCGGCCAATAGCCGAGCCACTGGGGGACCAACTGCGGCTGCGATCTGCCGAACAGCTGCGAGACGACACGGCACGGCCCGTACCAGGGGTTGAACCACGACCAGAGATCGCCGGCGAGCCCCTGCAACAGAGCCAGGCCAACCCAGAGCAATGTCCATACGGTCAGCGGCAGTGGATTGGAGAGCGGATCGCGGCTGCCGAACAGGCCGGCGGCAATCAGAATTGCAAAGCCGGCAAAGGATACCAGGCTGACGGCAGTTCGCGCGCCGTCGCCGAAGGCGAAAAGCGGCAGGCGTTTGCGCCAGAAGCGGTCGAGGGAGTCCGGCGGGAGTAGAGCGAGGATCAGGAAGCTGGCGGCAACGGCGAGCGCGCCACCCACGACGTAGTAACCGGTGGGAAGCAGCAGGACGTGGCCGCGGTCGGATGCGTGGGCGAAGGCGGGCCTGGGCGAGAATGCAAAGGCAACAACGACGAGAGCTAGACTGTAACGACGGGGCTCTACGGCGCCCCCCTCTGTCCTACCGGACAGGACAGAGGGGGGCGCGAAGGAACTCATACTACGCAAGAGTCCCCCCACCTCACACTTTCACCAGTTGCTCCACGCGATCCTTCTGGCCGAATATCCGCAAATAGCGCTCGATCTCTTTCTCGTCGCCGGTCGACTTGGCCGGATTGTCGGAAAGCTTGACCGCCGGCCTGCCGTTGGCTTCGGTGACCTTGCAGACCAGCGAGATGGCGTCTAGCCGGTTGGTCTCGGTCGGCGCGCAGCCCTCGAAATCATTGGTCAGGTTGGTGCCCCAGCCGAAGGACATGCGCACCTTGCCGCGGAAGTGGCGGTAGGTCTCCTCAATGGTCTCGACCTCGAGCCCATCCGAGAAGATGAGCAGCTTCTGCTTGGGGTCCTTGCCCTTTTCGCGCCACCAGGAAATGATCTTCTCGCCGCCTTCGATCGGCGGCGCGCTGTCGGGGCGGAAGCCGGTCCAGTCGGCGACCCAGTCCGGTGCATCGCGCAGGAACGCCGCGGTGCCGAAGGTGTCCGGCAATACGATAAGCAAATTACCGCCGTAGTAGCGCTGCCAGTCCTGCAGCACGTTGTAGGGCGACTGTTTCAATTCCTTTTCCGAATTGGTGAGCGCGGCGAACACCATCGGCAGTTCATGCGCGTTGGTGCCGAGCGCCTCGAGATCGTTGTCCATGGCGAGCAGCACATTGGAGGTGCCGGTGAAGGCCTCGCCGATGCCCTCCTTCAACGCTTCGACGCACCAGCGCTGCCACAGGAAAGAATGGCGGCGGCGGGTGCCGAAATCCGAGATGCGGATGCCGGGCAGCGCCTTCAGCCGCTCGGTCTTGGCCCACATCTTGGCCTTGGCGCGGGCATAGAGCACGTCGAGCGCGAACGGCCCGAACGCCCGCATGGCCGCGCGAGATCGAAGTTCATTGATAATTGCCAGCGCCGGGATCTCCCACAGCGTCGTGTACATCCACGGGCCGCTGAAGGCGAGTTCGTATTGGCCGTCGCGCTTGGAAAGGTCGTATTCGGGCAGCCGGAAAGTTTCCAGCCAGGCGAGGAATTCCGGTTCGAAGATCTGCTTGCGGCCATAGAAAGTGTTGCCGCCGAGCCAGATCATCTCTTTCTTCGAGAAGCGCAAGGTGCGGGCATGGTCGAGCTGCTCGCGCAGCTCCGTCTCATCGATCTCCTCGGCAAGGCGGACCGAGGTGGTTCGGTTGATCAGCGAGAAGGTGGCGTCGACCTTGGGATACATGCCCCAGATCATCTGCAGCATCAGAAGCTTGTAGAAATCGGTGTCGAGCAAGCTACGGACGATCGGGTCGAGCTTCCAGGTGTGGTTGTAGACGCGCCGCGCTATATCGGTCTTTGCCATCGCTCAATGCGCCTTCGCTGCTCGCTCTAGCTTTTGTCTATCGCAATTCCGGACGGAAAACCGCTGCGCACTTTTCCTGGAATAGCTCCAAATGCCTCTTAGCATCGAATTTTTGAACGCGCCTCCCGCTTTGCGGGCTGGCCCGACAAAAAGAAGCCCCTGCGGCAAGCGGCGCCTGCGGCAGTTTCGGCCTCACGATGCGGTCTTGGAGCCGACCACCTTGAGCGCTGGACGCTTGCGGCGAATGCCGATGCGACCTGCCACCGGCGCGTCGGCGCGGCGGTCGGCCTGCTCTTTCTCGGCAAACAGCCAGTCGATGAACAATTGCACGATCGGCGCCGACCGCATCTCGTTGCGGCAGACGACGTAGAAATCGTCGACCGCCGGCACGGAAAGGCTGAACGGGGCGACAAGCAGACCCCGGGCGAGCAGTCCGCTTGCCGTCACCGTATCGCCGAGCGCCACGCCATGGCCGTGCACGGCGGCTTCGGTCGCCATGCGCGCATCGCCGAGATGATGGCGGCGGCCGCGCTCGAGGTCCAGTGCGTCGGCGGCGGCCAGCCAGGTGTGCCATTCGCGGCCGTCATCGCCATGAAGGAAGACGTGATCGGCGAGGTCGCGGACGGTGCGGATCGGGCGGTTGTTGATCAGCGTCGGACTGACCACCGGGAACAGTTCGAGACCCGACCATTTGCGCATCCAGCAGTCGGTCCAGCTGCCGTCGCCATAGTGCACGCAGACATCGATGTGCGGGGCGCGGACGTCCTTGGCGTCATTGGATGGGATCAGCGTGAGCCTGATATCCGGATATTGCGAGGTGAAGCTGCCCAGCCGCGGGATCATCCACAGCAAGAGCAGAGCCGGCACGCACGATACCGACAGCGCGCCGGTGCTGGCCGGCCGTGTCATGCGCTGCGTGGCGGCGGCAATGCCGTCGAAGGCGGTCGACACCGCCGGCAGCAACTCGGCGCCGTGCGGCGTCAGCTTCACCCGCTGGCCGGCACGCTCGAACAGCTTGACGCCCAATGATTGCTCGAGCGCCTTGATCTGATGACTGATGGCGCCGTGGGTGACGTTCAGCTCGGCCGCCGCCTTGCTCAGTGAGGCATGGCGCGCCGTCGCCTCGAAGGCGCGCAGCGGGTTGAGCGGTGGCAAACGCTTGGCCATTTGGAACCTGAGCTCTGTGAGATTTTCTCACAGCGAACACCCTAACAATATCAATTGATTTTTCAATGCAGCTACAGGACACTTTGCCCAGGCATTGCATCAAGACGTGAAATCCGCAGACAGCCGGCGGCTGCGGCTATCGAGGCCGCCGCCCGCGCACCGCACCAGCCATGGAGGACCGACATGGGTTACGACCGCGGCAAGCTCGAAGCGTTGCGTCGCAAATATGGCGAGAGCCATGGCGGCGAAATGTTCGACCCGAAATTCCAGCGTGTCGCCGACAAGATCTTCTCCAAGACCGGCACGCGGCTGGCGCCCTATTCCGGCATCCCGACCTTCCTCGCGGCGCCCTATCGTGAAATCGCCGCTGACAATCCGGATTTCGGCGATCTGCAGGTAGCGATGATCGGCGTGCCGATGGATCTTGGCGTCACCAACCGGCCGGGCGCCCGTTTCGGGCCACGGGCGTTGCGCGCCATCGAGCGCATCGGCCCCTACAACCATGTGCTGGAATGCGCGCCGACGCATGAGTTGAAGGTCGCCGACATCGGTGACGTGCCGTTCCAGAGCCGCTACCGGCTGGAGACCAGCCATGATGACATCGAACGCCGCACCAACCAGATCGTCGACGCAGGGGTTCTTCCGCTTTCGGTCGGCGGCGATCATTCGATCAGCCACCCGATCCTGAAGGCTGTCGGCAAGAAGGCGCCGGTGGGCATGATCCATGTCGACGCCCACTGCGATACCAGCGGCCTGTTCGACATGACCAAGTTCCACCATGGCGGGCCGTTCCGCAACGCGGTGCTGGACGGCGTGCTCGACCCGAGCCGCACCATCCAGATCGGCATTCGCGGCTCGGCCGAATATCTGTGGGAGTTCACCTATGAGTCCGGCATGACCGTGGTGCATGCCGAAGAGGTGACCGGCCTCGGCATTCCCGCCATTATCGAGAAGGCGCGCAGGATAGTCGGCGACGGCCCGACCTATGTCTCCTTCGACATCGACAGCATCGATCCGGCCTTCGCACCGGGCACCGGCACGCCGGAGGTCGGCGGGCTGACGACGCGGGAAGTGCTCGAGCTGCTGCGCGGCCTGAAGGGCCTCAACATCGTCGGCGGCGACGTCGTCGAGGTGGCGCCGCAATATGACGCGACCACCAACACGGCGCATGCCGGCGCGCAGGTGCTGTTCGAGATCCTCAGCCTGATGGTGTTCAGCCCGGCGATTGCCGGCAGGGCAGGCTGACGCAGCTCGACCATGATCCCGAAAGTGGGAACCGGTTTTCGGAAAAGATCATGGTCCACTAGAGAATCCAAAGGCGACCGCCGCGCTGGAGCCGGCGGTTGCATTCAACAAACAAGCTTCCAGCAGGGGAATGACAATGACACTTCACATGAAGCTCAAATCATCCATCGTCGCCGTGCTGATGTTCGGCGCGACCGGTCTTGCTTTCACCACCCAGGCCGCCAATGCCGACGCCATCGACGACATCGCCAAGGCCGGTGCCATCAATGTCGGCATCTTTTCCGACTTCCCGCCCTTCTCCTCGGCCAGCGCCGACATGAGCATCAAGGGCTACGACATCGACGTGGCGCAATCCATCGCCGACCAGCTCAAGGTCAAGCTCAACCTGGTCAGCGTGACCGGCCAGAACCGCATTCCGTACCTGACCGACAAGCGCGTCGACCTGCTGATGAGCGTCGGCTACTCCAAGGAGCGTGAGCAGGTGATCGATTTCGCCGCCGCCTACGCACCCTACTACATCGCCGTCATCGGCCCGGCAGCACTCTCGGTCAAAGGCAAGGAAGACCTTGCCGACAAGTCGATCGCCGTCAATCGCGGCACGCTGGAGGACACCTCGCTGACCGAGGCGGCACCCGCCTCGGCCGACATCCGCCGTTTCGACAACTATAATTCCGTCATCCAGGCGTTCATCTCGGGCCAGACCCAACTGATGGTGGTCGGCAACGATGTCGGCGCCCAGGTGCTGGCTCGCCAGGAGGAACTGAAGCCGGAGCAGAAATTCCAGCTTCTCACCTCGCCCTCGCATATCGGGCTCAACAAGAAGGAAGACCGCCTCAAACAAGCGGTCAACGATGCGGTCGCCAAGATGCTGGCCGACGGCAAACTGGACGAAAGCTCGAAGGCCTGGCTGAAGACACCGCTCGATCCCGCCAATCTCAAGGATTGACGGCCAGTGACCTATAGCCTCGACTTCGGCTGGCTTGCCGGGGCGACAGGGGCGATCGCGCGCGGCGCGGCCACGACGATCCTGCTGATCGCTGTGACCACGCTGGCGGGAACGTTGCTCAGCATCCTCGGCGCGGCAGGGCGGCGGAACGGTCCGCTGCTGCTCAAGCGGGCGATCGGCTGGTATGTCGAGGTGATCCGCAACACGCCGTTCCTAGTGCAGCTGTTCTTCATCTTCTTCGGGCTGCCCAGCATCGGCGTCAGGCTCGATCCGGTGCTGGCAGCCATGCTGGCGATGACGCTCAACATGGCCGCCTACACGATCGAGATCGTTGGCGCCGGGCTCGACGCGGTGCCGCCCGGGCAGACGGAAGCGGCACTGGCGCTTGGCCTCAGGCCGCGTCAGGTCTTCATCAAGATCGTGCTGCCGCAGGCGCTCAAGGTGATCTATCCGGCGCTGACCAGCCAGATCGTCATCATGATGCTGGAATCCGCCGTGGTGTCGCAGATCGCGGTGCGCGAGCTGACCTATGAAGCCGACATGCTGCAGGCGCGCACGTTCCGGGCTTTCGAGACCTATTTCGTGGTGACGATGGTCTATCTCGCCCTGTCGATCGGGCTGCGCCGGCTGCTGGTCGGCGGCGGCCGCCGGCTTCTTGGAGCCGGCGTGTCATGATCGAATTCACCTTCTGGGACATTCTGCGCAACCTGCTGCTGGCCGCGCGCTGGACGGTGCTCTTGTCGTTGGCTGCGTTTATGGGCGGCGCCGTGGTCGGCATGATCGTGCTGTTCTTCCGGATCGCCAAGAATAAATGGGCGCGCCGCTTTGCCTCCGGCTACATCGCGCTTTTCCAGGGCACGCCGCTGCTGATGCAGCTCTTCCTGATGTTCTTCGGCTTGCCGATGCTGGGCTTGCGCATCGAGCCGTGGACCGCGGCGGTGCTTGGCCTGACCTTCTTCGCCAGCGCCTATCTCGCCGAGATCTGGCGCGGCGGCGTCGATGCGCTGCCGCGCGGTCAGTGGGACGCCGGCGCCAGCCTCGGCCTGCACTACCTGCAGGAGCTCAGGCTGATCATCCTGCCGCAGGCGTTTTCGATCACCCGCGCGCCGACGGTCGGCTTCCTGGTGCAGCTGATCAAGTCGACCGCGCTGACCTCGATCATCGGTTTCGAGGAGCTGGTGAGGACATCCAACGCGATCAACAATGCGACCTTCGAACCGTTCAAAGTCTATGGGCTGGTAGCGCTGATCTTCTTCGTCATGTGCTTCCCGCTGACGCAATACGCACGTTCGCTCGAGCAGCGGGCGGCCGCCCGCTGAGCCGGGCGACCAGCAATTCAACGCCCGAATACCAGCGGCGGCGCGATTCTGTCCCGCCGCAGCCAGCGCCCCAGCAGGAGTGCAGCAACCACCGCCAGTCCCGACGACAGGCCGATCCAGATGCCGACGCCATGGAAGCCGAAACGGAAGGCGAGCAGCACGCCGAGCGGCAGGCCGATGCCCCAATAGCCGATCGCGGCGTAGATCATCGGCATCTTGGTGTCGTGCAGCCCGCGCAGCATGCCGCTAGCTACCGCCTGCGCGCCGTCAAAAACCTGGAACAGCGCGGCAAAAGCGAGGAACGACACGGCAAGCGCCACCACCTCGGCATTAGCCGGATTGCCCACATCGATGAAGGCGCCGATCAAGAGATGCGGCCACAAGATCATCACCAGCCCCATCAGCGCCATGAAGGAGACACCGACGACATAGGCAGTCCAGCCAGCCCGGCTGACACCTTCCGGATTGCCGGCGCCGTGGGCAAGTCCGACGCGCACCGTCACCGCCTGGTTGAGGCCGAGCGGCACCATGAAGGTGACTGAGGCGATCTGGATGGCGATCGCATGGGCGGCAAGCGAAGCCGCATCGATCAGGCCCATGAGAAAGGCCGCCGCGTTGAAGATCGTCACCTCGAAGGCCAGCAGGCCCGCGATCGGCAGGCCGAGCCGCAGCAGGCCCTTGAAGCGCGGCCAATCGGCGCGCCAGAAGCGTCCGAACAGACGATAGCGCCGGAATTTCTTCTCAAGCATCACCACCGTCGCCATGCCGGCGAACATCAGCGTGCTGGACAAAGTGGTGGCAAGGCCGGAGCCGGCGATGCCCATCGATTGGATGCCGAGATTGCCGAACATGAACAGCCAGTTGAAGAAGGCATTGCAGGCGACGGCAACGAAAACGATGATCAGTGCCCAGCCCGGCCGCTCCAGCGCCGAAATGAACGAGCGCAGGACGATGTAGCCGAAAAAGGGCAGCACCGCCCATTCGAGCCAGCGCAGATAGATACCCGCCTGATGCGCCAGCGCCGGCTCCTGCCCCATGGCCAGCAACACGCTCTCGCCGTGCCAGAGAAGGACCCATATCGGAAGGCAGATGAGGATCGCCAGCCACAGACCCTGGCGCACGGTGCGGCGCAGGTCGCGCACCGAGTGGCGGCGACGGCCGAGCTCGGTCGCCATCATCGGCGAGGTCGCCAGCATCAGGCCAAGTCCAAAGATCAGCGGCATGAAATAGAGGTTGGCGCCAAGCGCGCCGCTGGCCAGCGTGTCCGGCCCCAGCCGCCCCATCATCATGACGTCGGTAGCGGTCATCGCGGTCTGGCCGAGATTGGTCAGCACCATCGGCCAGGCGAGCGCCAGCATCGCCCTGATTTCCCGACGCCAAAGGTTTTCCGGCGCGCGAGCGTCGGCTTCGATCGCAGACATTCCAGTTTTCCGCCTATCCGATTGCGGCACGTCGGCAAGAGCCGGAAGCCGCGTCTCAGCGCGGAAAATGGCCAAGATCGGCCGGATTCCGCATTACGACGGGTTTGTCTATCAAATGGGCACCGGTGGCAAGAGGCTGACTTGCGGAAGGGTTAAGCCAGTCAGCTCAATGCAGGCTATTGGAGAGGCCATGGAAGCCGCTATGGTCACGGTGGATTCATTTGAAGGCACCCTGATGAGCGCGTTTCCCGAAATCTATCTGGTTCGGCATGGCGAGACGGAATGGAGCGCGTCCGGAAAACATACCGGCCGTACCGACATACCGCTGACGCCGGCCGGCGAGGACGCTGCGAGGCGGGTCACTGAGCGGCTAAAGGGCCTGTCCTTCTCGGCGGTGTGGTCGAGCCCGTCGCAGCGCGCCTTCAACACCTGTGCGCTGGCCGGCTTCGGCTCTTCGGGCGTGAAGAAGGACGATCTGGCGGAGTGGGATTATGGTGCCTATGAGGGATTGACCACCAAGCAAATCCTTGCCGAACGTCCAGGTTGGCGTCTCTTTCGCGACGGTTGCCCGAGGGGCGAATCAGCCGCGGACGTCGGCTCGAGGGCGGACCGCATCGTCAGCCAGCTGCGCCAGGCCAACGGCAACATCCTGGTGTTTTCAAGCTCGCATTTCCTGCGAGTGCTGGCTGCGCGCTGGCTCGGCCTGCCGCCGCAAGACGGCGCGCTGTTCGTGCTGGATACCGCCAGCATAAGCGTGCTCGGCTATGAGCATGATCTCGACGAGCCGATTGTTCGGCGCTGGAACCAGCGATAGCGCGTGAAGCCGTTCGACCTATATGATCGCGTCCAGCGCCCGCCTTTGCCTGTGCATTTCGAGGAACACGCGGTAGTCGCGGTCGAACCGGCCGGCGGCAGCCGGATTGGGCTCTCGCGTCCTGCCGCCTTGCTGCATGGCAACGCAGGCGGCATTCAAATCGGGAAAAAGCCTGGCCGCGGTGGCGGCAATCATGCCGGTGCCGAGCAGCACCGCCTCGTCCGCCAGCGGCTCGACCACCGTGCAGCCGGTGGCGTCGGCATAGAGTTCCATCAACAGCGGGTTCTTGGTGTGGCCGCCGGTGACGTGCAGCGTGTCGATCAGATAGCCGTTTTCGTTCAGTGCTTCCAGCACATGGCGGACGCCAAGCGCGATGCTGACGGCGGTGCGCCAGTAAAGCTTGCACAGGCTGTCGAAGGAGGAATCCAGCGTCAGTCCGCTGATGACGCCGACGGCATGCGGGTCGGCAAGCGGCGAGCGGTTGCCATGGAAATCCGGCAATACATGCAGCCTTGCGGCGAGGTTGCCACCCTCGGCGGCGCGCAGCTCGGCGACGCGGCGGGCGATCCTGGCATGCATGACGGCATCCGGCTCGCCGCCGGCGCCATGCCAGCGGATGATGTGATCGAGCAGCGCTCCGGTGGCCGACTGGCCGCCTTCCGACAGCCAAAGACCGGGAAGCGCTGCTCCATAATATGGCCCCCAGACACCGGCGAAAGGCTGCGGATCTGGCGACATCGCCATGACGCAACTCGACGTACCGGCAATCAGAGCCAGATGGCGGCCGATGTTCGTCGCGTCACCTGCGAAACCGCCGAGCACGCCGAGCGCGCCGGCATAGGCATCGATGACGCCGGCGCCGACCCGGCATTTTTCGGTGAGGCCAAGCTCCGCCGCGGCTTGCGCGCTGAGCGGACCGATATCTGCGCCGACCGGGCTCGCCTTCTCCGGCAAATTGCCGTGCTCGAAAAGGTCGCCGAGCCCGACCGCTTCGAAGAAGTCGCGCCGCCAGCCGGTCGCTTCATGGGCCAGATAGGTCCATTTGGCGGTCAGCGTGCATTGCGAACGTGCGAGCGAGCCGGTCGCCTTCCAGGTGAGGAAGTCGGTGAGGTCGAACAGGTAGCCGGCTTCGTTCCATGTTCCGGGCAGGTTGCGCTTCAGCCACATCAGCTTCGGCGTTTCCATTTCCGGCGACATGACGCCGCCGATATAGTCGAGCACGGCGTGGCCGCTTTCGGTGCATTCATCGGCCTCGGCAATTGCGCGATGGTCGAGCCAGACGATGGTATCCCAGCGCCTTTCGCCAGTAACGGACACGCTGAGCTGGCCGCCATGCCGGTCCCGCACCACCAGCGAGCAGGTGGCGTCAAAAGAGACGCCGACGACATCCTCAGCCTTCACGCGCGCCTTTTCGCGGGCAGCGCGCACGGCACTGCACACCGCCGACCAGATATCCTGCGAATCGTGCTCGGCGTGATCGGCCTTCGGCTGTTGCATGGCGATCGGGTGCTCGGCGCGGCCGAGCAAGGCGCCACCGGTGTCGAGAATGCCGGCACGGGCGCTTCCGGTGCCGACATCGACCGCGCAAACGAAACTGTTGGTCAAGGTGTTTTTGCTCTCGCTCCCAGGCCTGCAATCAGATCGGGCAATTGCAGCATGTCAGCGAATATAAAGTCCGGCTCACTTGACGCAAGCCGCGCTTTCAAGGCCGGGTTGCCGGTGTGCGAGCCGCCGGTGAAGGCAAGGACACGCATGCCGGCCGCCCGCGCCGCTTCGATGCCGGCCGGGCTGTCCTCGACGACGAGGCAGTTTCGCGGGGCCGCTCTCATTTTATCTGCTGCATGGAGAAAGAGATCGGGCGCCGGTTTGCCCCGCGCCACCATGGCAGCGCTGAACAGATGCGGCTCCAGCAGCCCAAGCAGCCCCGTCACCTCGAGCGCATAGCGGATGCGCTCCAGCGTGCCGGAGGAGGCGACGCAGCACGGCACGCCGAGCTTCGGCAGGACCTGTGCGATGCCTGGCATCGGTTTCAGCTCTTGGCGGAACTTGCGCATCAGTTCGGAGCGCATCTCGGTCAGATGCTGGTCGGTGAGATCGAGCCCGAAGTCGCTTGCGAGGATTTCGCGGACGCTCTTCATGCTCTTGCCGAGGAAGTGCTCGTAGGCAATGTCCTCGCTGACGTTGCCGCCGGCAAGCGCGATCATATCCAGCAATGCCGAGACGGACAGCATCTCACTGTCCACCAGCACGCCGTCACAGTCGAAAATGACCAGTTCAGGCGTCATCGCGCTGGATCGGCTTCAGAGGTCGCCGGCGAGATAGCGCGTCAGTGTCGCGCGCGCGCCGTCCGCCCACAGCGATTTGAGCGCATGGGCGAACGCTTCGGCGAACGGCGGCGAGCGGCCGACATCGCCATAGATGTCCTCCATGGCAAGCCAGGCGCCAGGCATGTCCCTGGCCGCCTTGGCCGTCGCCTGCAACCGGCCCCAGTTCGGATCGTTGGGCTCGGTGACGGCACCGGAATCCGTCGTGCCGAAGCAGTAGCGACACCAGAGCGCAGATTCCAGCGCCAGGCCGGTAACGCTTTTGCCAGCCTTCAGCCGGTCGGCGATCGTCGGAATGATGAATTTCGGCTGGCGGTTGGAGCCGTCGAGGCAAAGCCGGCGTATGGTGTCGCCGATCTTCGGATTGGAGAAGCGGTGCTCGATGAGCTGGTAGTAATCTTCGAGGCCGGTGTCCGGAACCGGCGGCACGGTCGGGATGATCTCATTATGCTCGAGCTTGTCGAGGAAGCCGCGTACCAGCGGCTCCTGCATCGCCTCATGGACGAAATGGATGTCCATCAGCCCGGCCGGATAGGCGATGGTCGCATGGCCGCCATTGAGGATGCGGATCTTCATCAGCTCATAGGGCGCGACGTCGCTGACGAACTGCACGCCGACCTTTTCCAGCGGCGGGCGGCCGTCGGTGAAACGGTCCTCCAGCACCCACTGCTTGAACGGTTCGCAAAACACCGGCCAATTGTCGTCGAGGCCGAACTCGCTGGCGAGAATGCCGCGCTCGCGGTCGGTGGTGGCCGGCGTGATGCGATCGACCATGCCATTGGGAAAGGCAACCTTCTCGCTCACCCAGTTTGCCAAACCTTCGTCGATCAGCCGCGCAAGGCCGATGACGCCATCTGAGGTGACATGGCCGTTATGGGGGATGTTGTCGCAGGACATGACGGTGAAGGGCACGATACCGTCGGCGCGGCGGCGTAGCAGCCCGGCGAGGATGAGGCCGAAGACGGTCTTCGGCGTCGCCCCCGGCTCAGCGTCGGCAACGATGTCGGGATGTGTCGGATTGAAGACGCCAGAAGCCGGATCGATGAAATAGCCGCCCTCGGTGATGGTCAGGGAAACGATCTTGATCGCCGGATCGGCAAGCCGCTCGACGATTGCGATCGCGTCGCCAGGCACCAGGAAGTCGATCATGACGCCGGTGACGCGCGCGCTCATATGGCCGCTGTCCTGCTCGACCACGGTGGTCAGCCAGTCCTGCTCCTGCAGCTTGCCGCGGCCGACCTTCTCGCCCTCGAAGACGCCGGCGCCGACAATAGCCCAGTCGTGGCCAACACCCGAGTTGAACAGGTCGTCGAGGTAGACGGCCTGGTGCGAGCGATGGAAATTGCCGACGCCGAAATGCACGATGCCGGCCTTGAGCGCGGCGCGATCGTATTTCGGGCCGGCGACCTTGGGCGGCAGCTTGGCTAGGATAGAAGAAGAGAGTTTCACGGTCATCTGCTTTACCCTTTAGCGGGACGGCTCTTCCCCCCGTGGAGGAGACGGGGAGAAGAGCGCCTTCGCCCCCCTCAACTCATCCACTGGCCGCCATCGACATTGTAGGTCTGGGCGACGATGTATTCGGCCTCATCGCTGGCCAGGAACACCGCCATGCCGGTGAGGTCTTGCGCCGTGCCCATGCGGCCATAAGGCACGGCTTCGCCGACCAGCCTCTTCTTCTCGCCCCTCGGCCGGTTCTCGAACTTGGCGAACAAGGCATCGACATGATCCCAGTGCTCGCCGTCGACGACCCCCGGTGCTATCGCGTTGACATTGATGCCGTGTTTGATCAGGTCGAGCCCTGCCGACTGGGTGAGCGAGATGACCGCCGCCTTGGTGGCGCAATAAACGGCGACCAGCGCCTCGCCGCGGCGCCCGGCCTGGCTTGCCATGTTGATGATCTTGCCGCCCTTGCCGCGGGCAATCATAGAACGGGCGGCGGCCTGCAACGTAAACAGCGTGCCGGCGACGTTGACCGAAAACAATTTGTCGTAGCTTGTCTTGGTGATCTCGACGATCGGCGCCAGGTCGAACAGGGCGGCATTGTTGATCAAGATATCGAGGCCGCCGGCCCTGGCTTCGACCGCCTTGACGGCCGCATCGATCGACGCGAGATCGGTGACGTCCAGCTTCACCGCGTAGGCGTTGCCGCCGATTTCCGAGGCCGTCTTCTCGGCAGCCTCGAGATTGATGTCGCCGATGGCGACGGTCGCCCCCTCCCGCATGTAGGCTTCGGCGAACGCCCTGCCGATGCCGCGCGCCGATCCGGTGATCAGCG
Source organism: Mesorhizobium sp. M0904 (assembly GCF_040319475.1). Classification (NCBI taxonomy): domain Bacteria; kingdom Pseudomonadati; phylum Pseudomonadota; class Alphaproteobacteria; order Hyphomicrobiales; family Phyllobacteriaceae; genus Mesorhizobium; species Mesorhizobium sp. M0904. The sequence continues at coordinate 188,884 of NZ_JAMYOC010000011.1, forward strand.
CCGATTTACCTCCGAGCCTCATTGCAGCATCGCCTTCCCATCGGCGCCGAAACGATGCAGCTTGGCCTTGTCCGGCGTCAGATAGATCGTGTCGCCGTGATGGGCGGCCAATTCGCCGTCGGCACGCACCGTCAGCTGCCCGACGCCATCCGCCTGGACGTGCAAAAACGTGTCGGAGCCGAGATGCTCGGCAACGCCGACCGTCGCCTTCCAGTCGCCTGACGTCTTCGAAATGTTCATATGCTCCGGGCGGATGCCGACTGTCTTGGCGCCATATTTGGCGGCCGGCGCGCCTTCGATCAGGTTCATCTTCGGCGAACCTATGAAACCGGCGACGAACAGATTCTTCGGCGTCTTGTAGAGTTCCATCGGCGAGCCGACCTGCTCGATATTGCCGGCATTGAGCACGACGATCTTGTCGGCCATGGTCATCGCCTCGATCTGGTCGTGGGTGACGTAGACCATGGTGGTCTGGAGCTGGTGGTGCAGTTCACTGATCTCCAGCCGCATGGTACCGCGCAGCGCCGCGTCGAGATTGGACAACGGTTCGTCGAACAGGAAGGCCGATGGCTGGCGGACGATGGCGCGGCCGATGGCGACACGCTGCCGCTGGCCGCCGGAGAGCTGGCCGGGGCGGCGGTCGAGGTAGTTGGTGAGGTTCAGGATCCGCGCGGCGTCCTTCACCTTCTTGTCGATGGTCGCCTGGTCCTCGCCCGCCATCTTCAGCGGGAAGGCGATGTTCTTGGCCACAGTCATGTGCGGGTAGAGCGCATAGGACTGGAACACCATGGCCAGCTTGCGCTTGGCCGGCGCCTCGCCGGTGACGTCGCGGCCATCGATGATGATGGTGCCGCCGCTGGTATCCTCCAGACCGGCGATCAGACGCAACAGGGTGGATTTGCCGCAGCCCGACGGACCGACGAAGACGACGAACTCTCCGTCCTCGATGACCAGATCAAGGCCGGGGATGATGGACGTCGCCCCGAAGGATTTGGAGACGTTCTTGAGCGTGATGTTTCCCATGGTTTCCTCCCCCGAAGGGCTATCTTTTTTCGTTTTTGCGTCAGGCGATGCCCGCTACTTTACCGCACCGAATGTCAGGCCTCGGACCAGCTGCTTCTGGCTGAACCAGCCCATGATCAGGATCGGCGCGATCGCCAGCGTCGAGGCGGCCGAAAGCTTGGCCCAGAACAGCCCCTGCGGGCTGGAGAAGGAGCTGATGAAAGCGGTGAGCGGCGCTGCCTCGGTGGTGGTCAGCCGGATCGTCCAGAACGCCTCGTTCCAGGCGAGAATGATGTTGAGCAGCATGGTCGAGGCGATGCCGGGCACCGCCATCGGTGTCAGCACGTAGATTATCTCGTTCCACAGCGATGCGCCGTCCATGCGCGCCGCTTCCAGGATCTCGCCAGGTATCTCGCGAAAATAGGTGTAGAGCATCCAGACCACGATCGGCAGGTTGATCAGCATCAGCATGACCATCAGGCCGATGCGGCTGTCGAGCAATCCGGTGTCGCGGAAGATCAGATAGATCGGAAACAGCACGGCGACGGCCGGCATCATCTTGGTGGAAAGCATCCACATCAGAATGTCCTTGGTGCGTTTGCCCGGCGAAAACGCCATCGACCAAGCCGCCGGTATGGCGACGAGCAGAGCCAGGACGGTCGAGCCGACCGAGAGGAACACCGAGTTGAGGAAGAATTTGAAATAGCCGTTCTGCGCCTGGACCTCGGAATAGCTCTCCATGGTTCCCGACGGGAACAGGTTGAAGCCCTGGATGGCCTCCTGCTCCGACTTGAACGAGGTGATGATCGTATAGAGGATCGGGAAGAAGATCAGCAGGGCGACGATCCAGGCGGCCGCGGTCGCAATCGTCTTGTGCCGGGTGGTGACTGCACGTGCCATCTTATCCTCCCTTATTTGTCCAGGTTCTTGCCGACGGCGCGCATGGCGAAGAAGGCGACGATGTTGGCGAGAATGACGGCGATGATGCCGCCGGCGGACGCCTGGCCGATTTTGAACTCCAGCAATGCCTTCTGGTAGACGAGGAAGGGCAGGTTGGTGGAGGCATAACCCGGGCCGCCATTGGTGGTGACCAGGATCTCGGCATAGACCGACAGCAGGAAGATCGTCTGGATCAGGATGACGACGGTTATGGCGCGCGACATATGCGGCAGCGTCAAATAGATGAAGCGGCTGATGAAGCCGGCGCCGTCCATTTCGGCGGCTTCCTTCTGCTCGCCGTCGAGCGACTGAAGCGCGGTCAACAGGATCAGCGTCGCAAACGGCAGCCACTGCCAGGCGACGATGATGATGATCGCCAGGAGCGGGTGCTGCCCGAACCAGTCGATCGGCTGCCCGCCGAAGAAACGCGCAATATCGGCGAAGACGCCGTATTGCGGATGCATGATCATGTTCTTCCAGACAAGTGCCGCCACCGGCGGCATGACGAAGAACGGCGAGATGACGAGGATGCGGACGATGCCTTGTCCCCACATCGGCTGGTCGAGCAGAAGGGCCAGCAGGATGCCGCCGATCACCGTGATCAAAAGCACGCTGACGACGATGGTGAGCGTGTTGAGGATCGACTGCAGGAATGCCGGGTTGGAATAGAACAGCGCGTAGTTCGAAAACCCGACGAAGCCGTCGCGCATCGGATTGAGCGGGTTGTACTGCTGGAAGGAGAACCACAGCGTGAATGCCAGCGGCACAATCATCCAAACCAGCAGCAGCACCACGGATGGCGCCATCATGAAGCGGGCAAGCGAACGGGTCTGCTGAGTAGCCATGACGGTCACCCTTCGAGGTCGGCCAAGTTTTTCAGCGGCGTAAAGTTGGCCGCCCGAACTGGGATTCGGGCGGGGCGGGGCCCGGGCGGCCGGGGCCCCCGCACCCCAGGGGGGCGCTATTTTTTTTAAACCCCACACTCACATAGGCGGGGGGGGGGGGGGGGGGGGGGGGGGGGGGGGGGGGCGGCGGGGG
>NZ_JAMYOC010000012.1:0-185774 GCF_040319475.1 Mesorhizobium sp. M0904
ACACCACCCCCCCCCCCCGGGCCGGCCCCCCCGCCGGGCGCGGGGGGGGGGGGGGGGGGCGGGGCCCCCCGCGGCCGGCCGGGGGGGGGGGGGGCGCGCCCAGGACCGGTCCGCAAGCGGCGGATGGCGATGCCGGCGACAGCCAGCTCGTGGGCGGCCCGCGATGCCGGCGGCAGCGGCGAGGGATCGAAGCCGTCCAGCCTGCGCTCGGCTTCGTCGAGATGGCCGATCAGCAGCAAGCGCCGGACTTCGAGGTTGCGCGCATGTGCGGCATTGACGCGGTCGCCATGCCTTTCAAGCGTCGCCCGCGCGGCGTCGAGTGTCTTGGCCGGCCAGGCGAGGTCCCGCGAGACGAGCGCGATCTCGGCCTCGGCGACTATACACCTCGCGCGGGCCACGGCCTCCCTCGGGCTGAATGCGTGTGCCGCCCTTTTTAGAAGAACCTTCGCCCGAACCAGGTCGCCAAGCTGCGCCATTGCGATACCGCGCAACGCCAGTGCCGGCGCATCGTCGCGCAGCGCAACCCGCTTCAAGGCGCCGAGCGGATCGCCCGCCGCAAGCGCATGCGCCGCGGCCGTGATCAGCGAGTCCATCGGAATCCCGTCACACTTGTCACTCCCATGGCTTCGACATTCGGCGCTAAGTCCATCTCACCAACCAGTCGTATCGACAACGGCGACTGTAGCCAACCTGAGTTGCGGCGCGCCAACCTTGAGTCGCGGCTAGATTGTGCACTGGGCTCGAACGCAACGATAAGCACTAGGAGAGACGCAGTGAAGATCGAAGGTACAGCCATCCTGGTGACTGGCGCCAATCGGGGCATCGGTCGGGCACTGGTCGAGGAAGCCCTGAGCAGAGGCGTAAAGCGCGTCTATGCCGCAACTCGCCAATCCATGGCCCACCCGGACCGGCGTGTGACGTCCCTGACCATGGATGTGACCAACGTTGCGCAGATCCGGGAGGCCGTCGAGAAGATCGATGCTCTCGATATCCTCATCAACAACGCCGGCGTATCGCCCTTCGATGACCTCAGCGACCGTCGTGTGCTCGAACAACAACTCGCCGTAAACCTCTTCGGATCGTATGACGTTACCCAGGCTCTGCTGCCGTTGCTGGCCCGGTCGCGGGGAGCCATCGTCAACATTCTGTCGCTGGCCTCGATTGCCGCCGTGCCGTTCAGTCCGGCTTATTCGGTCTCGAAGGCGGCCTCATTCTCGCTGTCGCAGTCGTTACGCACCCTTTTGGCCGGACAGGGTGTCAGCGTCCACAGGGTCCTTCCTGGCCCCGTGGACACGGACATGACCCGGGGCCTGGACATAGCGAAGGCCTCTCCGGAGTCTGTTGCGCGGGCAATCCTGGACGGCGTGGAGAATGGCGAGGAGGAGATCTTCCCCGATCCCATGTCGGAATCCGTGGCGGAGGGCTGGCGCAGCAGCGCGGTCAAGGCGCTTGAACGCCAGTTTGCAGCCTATGCGGAAGCAAGCCCGGCAAGGGAAGCAAGCCCGTCGAGCAGTGGGCATGAAGGAAAGAGCGAAACGATTACCCGCGAGGCCCATCCTTGCTGCTCGGCCTGAAACTGCGGACGCTTATGCAGGGGTCGCGGCATCGCCGCCCCTCGGCGCCGCCCCGACCCCTCACGGCGCGCAGAGATGCCTCCTGATGTCCGGAGCAAGTTGACCGATCAGTTGCGGTCGTCGGGGAAACTTGGAATAGGCAAGAATTCGACGCCATCCTCGGCGAGGCTCTTGGCCTCCTCCAGCGTCGCCTCGCCATAAATGCCGCGCGGATCGCTCTCGCCAAAATGGATCTTGCGCGCTTCCTCGGCAAATTTGTCGCCAACATAATCGGCGTTCTCGCGCACCTTCTCGGCAAGCGCCTTGAGCTGCGCCAGCGCCTGCTTTTGCGCCTCGCCCATGGCGAGCGCAATCTTCTCCTGGCTGCGCCCGGTCGAGACGGCCGGCGCCATCAGCGCCTTCTCGACCTTGTGCGAGCCGCAGGCCGGGCAATCGACGAAGCCGCGCCTCTTCTGTGTGTCGAAATCGTCGTTGCTGCGGAACCAGGCCTCGAATTCGTGCTCGTGTTCGCAGATCAGGGAAAAGCGGATCAAGAGGCGGCACCCCTGAGCGGCATTGCCTCCGCCGAACCGGCGTTTACGGCAAAATCGCGTGCGTTTTTGAGATTCGGTATCTTCTTGCGCGCGGCGACTGACTGCACCGGGTCGATCTCGGCGACAATCACCGCCGGCTCGTCATGCGCCGCCTCGGCGACGATGCGGCCCCAGGGATCGACGATCAGCGAATGGCCATAGGTTTCGCGGCCGTCCTCGTGCACGCCGCCTTGCGCGGCGGCAACCACATAGGCGCCGTTCTCGATGGCGCGCGCCCTGAGCAGCACATGCCAATGCGCTTCGCCGGTCTGGCGGGTGAAGGCGGCGGGCACCGAAAGCAGATTGGCGCCGGCCAGCGCCTCGGCACGGAACAGCTGCGGAAAGCGTAGATCGTAGCAGACGGCAAAGCCGAGCTTCACGCCATTGATTTCGGCGACGACGGCCTCGGTGCCAGGCTCATAGGCGGCGGATTCGCGCCAGCTCTCGCCATTGTCGAGATCGACATCGAACATGTGGATCTTGTCGTAGGTGGCAATCGTGGCACCGTCCGGCCCGAACAGAAGGGCGCGGTTGGCAAGCTTGCCGTCGGCGCGCAGAATGGCGGTCGAGCCGATATGCAGGAAGATGCCGAGCTCCTTGGCCAGCCTCCGCGACGTCGAGACGACGATGTCCTTGTCTTCGGATGTGAAGGAAGCGGCCCGCGCTTGGCTGTCGCGGATCAGCGCGCCGGTCATTTCCGGCGTCTGGACATAGGACGCGCCAAGACCTGCCGCCTCGCGGACCAGCCGTTCCAGATCGACCGCATTGCGCTCCGGACTGGTTCCCGAACGCATCTGGATCGCCGCAGCCTTGAAAGCACCCCCCGTCTTGAAAGCACCCATGGTCATGTCCTTACCTGGTCGAGCCGTTGGCGAGCAATCCGTCCAGCCGTCCTTCCGCCTCCAATTCGTGGAGATCGTCAGAGCCGCCGACATGCGTGTCGCCGATGAATATCTGCGGAAAGGTGGAACGGCCATGGGCCCGGGAAATCATTTCCTGGCGCAATTCCGGCGAGAAGGAGGCGTCGTGCTCGGTATAGGCGACGCCCTTCCTGTCGAGCAGCCGCTTGGCCGCGGTGCAATAGCCGCACATCATCCGCGTGTAGATCGTCACATCGACCATCGGTCAGCAATCCTGCCTCGTTCTGCTGTCATATAGGCTATATAGGCGCCGATTCGTCGGCCCGAAAGTCCCCCGGCAGCACGCGCGCGAAGGTCAGTACGTCGACCGCGCCGGCACCGCCCTTCGTCAATGCCCTAGCGACCGCGCGGACGGTGGCGCCGGTGGTGTAGACATCATCGATCAACAGCACCCGGCGGCCGGCGATTTCGATCTCCGCCTCATCCGGCACTTTGAATGCGGCGCGAACATTTTCCTCGCGTTCCCGCCGCTCCAGCCCGACTTGCTGGCGCGTGAGTTTGACGCGCTTGATGGCTGATGGCGCGAACGGCCGCTCCCCGAGCTGCGCCACCGCCCGCGCCAGTTCCGCGGACTGGTTGAACTGCCGTCGGAAGAAACGCCGCCAGTGCAGCGGCACCGGCACGACCACGTCGGCCTCGGCGATGAGCTCGGCACCGGCGCGAAGCATCCAGCGCGCCATCCACGGCGCCAGATCGGTGCGGTCCTGGTATTTCAGCCCTTGCACCATCTGGCGGGCAACGCCGGAATAGGCGACCGCCGCCCGCGCGCGCTCGAACGGCGGCGGGTCGGCTATCGCCTCCGCCGACAGGAAACCCTCACCCATACTGTGGGTGAACGGCGTGCCCATCACCGGGCACCATGGCCGTTCCAGCAGCCTGAGTTTCGGCCAGCAGGCGCCGCACAACACGCCGGGCTGCGAGACATGGCGGCGGCAGCCGGCGCAGACCGGCGGGAACAAGAGGCGCGCCGGCCAGCCCAATGCCTTGCGGGCAATGCTCTTGATCGCAATACGCTTGATCTCTGGCATGGGATCGGCCACGTGGTTGGTCCTCCGCATCACTATATCAGAGAGCGAAGCACAAGGACCTGCCCATTGCAGCCTGTAATCGACACCTCGCTCTGGCTGGCGCGCAAGCGCCGGGCACTGACCCGTCCCATCGCCGGCGCGGATTTCCTCATGCGGCGGGCGGCCGAGGATCTGGCCGACCGGCTCGGCGCCGTCGAACGCAGGTTCGGCAAGGCGGCCTCATTGTTTTGCCAGACGCCGGCAGCAGCAGAGGTGCTCGCCGAAAGCGGCAAGGTGACGGAAAACGTGCGCGTCGAGGCCGACGCCGCTTTCCTGGCTGGCCAGCCAGGAGTAGTAGCGCCGTTGGAAACCGTGCCATTCGAACCGGAAAGCCTCGACCTCGCAGTCTCGCTGCTGTCGCTGCAGGCGATGAACGACATTCCCGGCATGCTGGTGCAGATCCGCCGGGCGCTGAAGCCGGACGGGCTTTTCCTCGGTGCCTTCGCCGGCACAGGTACGCTTTCCGAGCTGCGCGAAAGCCTGCTTGCCGCCGAGACCGAGCTCTATGGCGGCGCCAGCCCGCGTGTGATCCCGTTCACCGACGTCCGCGACGCCGGCGCGCTGCTGCAGCGCGCCGGCCTGGCACTGCCGGTTGCCGACGTCGAGACGATCACGGTGCGCTACGATTCGCTATTTGGCCTGGTCGCCGACCTGCGCGCCATGGGTGAGACCAGCGCGCTTGTCGACCGCAGCAGGCGGCCGGGCACGCGAGCGCTGTTCGCGCGCGCCGCCGAAATCTATGCGGAGCGGTTTTCGGATGCCGATGGCCGCGTCAGGGCGAGTTTCTCGGTGGTCTGGATGTCAGGCTGGGCGCCCGATGCCTCTCAGCAAAAGCCGCTGAAGCCGGGCTCCGCAAAAATATCGCTGAAGACAATCCTGGAAAACCCCGGCGGCCCCTGAGCGTATCCTTGCGCAAAAGCTAAGCGTATCCCATCAAAGCTAAGCGGGTCACTGCGCAAAAGCGTTGGCAAGCCTGCTGCTGTTGTCGCTGAACAGCCACTGAATCGCATCGGCAGCCCGGCCGACACCAGCGACAATGGCAAGCGACAGCACGGCAACGATCAGACCATATTCGATAACCGTCGCACCCCTCTCGTCTTCTAAAAATCGTTGCAGCAAGATTTTCATGGGCGCCCATCCCTCTTGCCCGAACCTAGCGCCGACCCGTTAAGAAAGGTTAACGTGACAGGCTTAACGCGCGGTGAACCAGCCGCATTCTAGGAAACAGCCGAATCCTAGATAGTTGTTGAGGAGTCAGCAGTCGCCGCTGCTTCTGCCATCGGCCCGTATAACGCAGACCGAACTGGGCAGCGGCTGCAGCACGCTCTTGCGGAGCGTATAGCTATCGCGCTGGCCGATCGAGCCGGTGCTCATCGTATCAAGCCCATCGCGGGCAAACTGCGAGCGGGTCCGGCTGTCGAGGTAGGGCGTCGCGATCAAGGCCAGAGCCACCGCGGCCGAGCCGAACAAAAGGGCGATGCGCAATATTCCCATGCCGGCATTGGCCGCGCCAGGAAGGCGGTCGGGCCAAGGCGAGTCCCAGTCCTTGTCGAGGCTCATGCAAATCGCTCCCCAGCGGTGGAATCGGCGTAACCGCTTTGCGTCAATTTTTCACGACCAGATAAATCTTTCATTAATGCTGCCGATATCGCGTTGAGGAGTTGCCGGTTTACGGCAGGCCGGCCGTTAGAGCAGATCGATGAGGAACTGGATCAGCGGGGCGTCGGCCGGCGGCATTGGAAAATCGCGCATCTGGCGCGGCCGCACCCATTTCAGCACCTGGCCTTCCTTCGGCTGGGCAATGCCGCGGAATCGACGGCAGACGAACAGCGGCATCAGCAGGTGAAAATCGTCGTAGGAATGGCTGGCGAAGGTGAGCGGCGCCAGGCAAGGGATATCGGTCTCGATGCCGATCTCCTCGTACAATTCGCGGATTAGGCATTGTTCCGGCGTCTCACCGGGCTCGACCTTGCCGCCCGGAAACTCCCACAGGCCGGCGAGTTGCTTGCCTTCGGGCCGCTGCGCCAAGAGGACGCGCCCGTCGGCATCGACCAGCGCGCAGGCGGCGACCAGGAGCAGGCGTTTGCCGACCGTATCCAAGCCGCTCATGCGCCTTGTGGCCGGCGATAGTGATAGCGATAGACTTCGTCGAATCCGAGCGAGCGATAAAGCGCCAGCGCCGGCGCGTTGTCCGCCTCGACCTGCAGCCAGGCTTCCCGCGCCCCGCGCAGCCGCGCCCATTTCAACGCCGAACGGATGAGGTGGCGGCCATGGCCCTGGTTGCGCACCGACCTGTCGGTGGCAATCTCGAACAGGCCGGCAAGGTCGCCGTCATGCACGCAGATCAACGTCGCCAGCGGCTCGCTGCCGGCCTCCAGCGCAAACAGCCCGGCCTCCGGCTGGATGGCGCCGATGATCTCCGACAGGCCCGGCCGCAGCGACACATCAGAACCGCTCACCTTGAGCGCCGCGCCGATGAAACGGCTGATGTCCCTCAACGGAATCTGGTCCATGGCGTCGTCGAGCGCGGCGTCGGCGAGCGGCAGCCGCATGACCAGCGACTCCGCGAACGTGCTCCAGCCTTCGCCGTCGAGGTACTTTGAAAGATCAGGCCCCGACAGCGGTGAGATGCGAAAGGTCAGCGGCCTGCCATAAGCGTCGAAGCGGCGGCTGGCGCGACCGATGCGCTCGGCAATGTGCTGGATGTCGCCCGGATCGAGCGGATTGACCGAGTTCAGCCGCTTGGCCGGGTGGCCGGCCGTCAGCCGAACCACCCAGGTGCCGTCATAATGGACGGCGGCCGCCGGCCAGGCGCGGAAGCCGGCCGCCTCGTAGCGGCGCACGATCGCCAACACGCTTGCCGGATGTCTGGAAGCCAACGCCATCAGCTCCGATAATCGCCGTTTATGGCGACATATTCCTTGGTGAGATCGCAGGTCCACACCGTCGCCTTGCCGCGGCCGATGCCGATATCGGCGCGGATGCGGATCTCGTCGCGCTTCATATACGCCGAAGTCGCCTCCTCGGAATAGGCGGCGTCGCGCTCGCCCTGATAGGCCAGGCGGTTGTCGCCGAACCAGATCGACAGAAGGTCGCGGTCGGCCGGCTCGCCGGCCTTGCCGACGGCCATGACGACGCGGCCCCAATTGGCGTCCTCGCCGGCGACCGCCGTCTTGACCAGCGGCGAATTGGCGATCGACAGCGCGATGCGCTTGGCCGAGCGGGCCGATTTGGCCCCGGTGACGGTGACCTCGACCTGCTTGCGGGCGCCCTCGCCGTCGCGCACCACCTGCAGTGCCAGCGATTTCAGCACCTTGCCGAGGGCACGGCGGAAGGCGCCGAGGCGCGCATCCTTGGGGTCGGAAATTGCCGGCGCGCCGCGCCTGGCGGCAGCACCCGTGGCGAACATCAGCAGCGTGTCGCTGGTCGAGGTGTCACTGTCGACGGTAACCGCGTTGAAGGTCTTGGCCGTGCCGCGCGACAAGAGATCCTGCAGCACGGGTGCTGCGATCGGCGCGTCGGTGGCGACGAAGGAAAGCATCGTCGCCATATCGGGCGCGATCATGCCGGCACCCTTTGCGATACCGTTGATGGTGACGTCGGCATCGCCGAGCTGGACCGTCACGGTCGCCAGTTTGGGATAGGTGTCGGTGGTCATGATCGCCTTGGCGGCTTCGGTCCACAATTCCGGCTTGCCGTCCTTGACTAGGCCGGCCAGCAGATGGCTGAACTTTCCGGCGTCGAGCGGTTCGCCGATCACGCCGGTCGAGGCTAGGAACACCTCGCCCGCTGTGCAGCCGGCCGCCTTCGCCGCCACCTCGCCCGTGAGTGCCGTCGAGGCGCGGCCCTTCTGGCCGGTAAAGGCATTGGCATTGCCGGAATTGACCACCAGCACGCGTGCCTTGCCAGCCACGAGGTTCTGCCGGCAGAAATCGACCGGCGCCGACGGGCATTTCGACCTGGTGAACACGCCGCCGACGGTGGTGCCGGCGTCGAACACCATGGCCAGCAAGTCGGTGCGGTTCTTGTATTTTATGCCGGCCTCGGCGGTGGCGATGCGCACGCCCTCGATCACCGGCATCTTGGGATATTTCTTCGGCGCGAGCGGCGAAACCTGTGCGGACATGGAAGACCCCGGGCGGGAAAAATCGAGAAAGGAACGCCGGTTTGCCCGATAGCACGCGCCGGCGCAAGGCGTTTTCACAGCCGTTATGGGTACCGGAAGCCTGACACCGCCTCATGCCGCAAGCAGGCTGTTGCAAATTTGTTGGTATCGCTGCGATCGATAGCGCTATGATCCTGCCCCATGGGCAGGCTTGTGGTCTTGGCACTGGCGTTTCTGGGCTTTCTGCTGCTGCGCGCCGATGCGCAGACGGCGCGGCGCGTAGCGCTTGTGGTCGGCAACGGCAGCTACGCCGAAGCCGGCACGCTGGCCAATCCGGTCAACGATGCGCTCGACATCGCCGACAAGCTGCGCACCATCGGTTTCGAGGTGATCGAAGGCAACGATCTCGGCAAGCGCGAGCTCGAGCGCAAGATCGGCGAATTCTCAGATGCGCTGCAAGGTGCCGGTGCCGGGCTGTTCTACTATGCCGGCCACGGCCTGCAGGTCGACGGGCGCAACTTCATCGTGCCGGTCGACGCCCGGTTGGACATGCCGGTCAAGCTGCAACTCGAGGCGGTGCCGATCGACGAGGTTCTCGACATCATGGAGCAGCAGACCAAGGTCAGCCTGGTCTTCCTCGATGCCTGCCGCAACAACCCGTTTGCCCGAAGTCTCAGCCGCGGCGCCACGACGCGCTCGGCGACGGCTCTCGCCGGCCTTGCCCAGTTCGAGTCGACACGCGGCTCCTTCATCGCCTTCTCGACGGCGCCCGGCGCTGTGGCAATAGACGGGACGGGGCGCAACTCGCCCTTCGCCGCGGCGCTTTTGCGGCACATGGCCGAGCCCGGACAAAGCATCAACGACATGATGATCGCGGTGCGCCTCGACGTCGTTTCCGCAACGCGCGAGTCGCAGCGTCCCTGGGAGCAGGGGTCGCTGCTCGAGCGTTTCGAATTCGTTCCGGGCGGAGACACTGCCCAGCAACCGAAACCGGCCGTCAGCCCGGCTCCCGCGTCGCAGGTGGCTGCGCTCGAACGCTCCGTCGGCGACGAGGGTGCCATCGAAAAATTCTTGCGCGAAAACTATCTGGCGCCTGATGCCAGGAGAATGCGCGAAACCGTCAAGCGGCTTTACGGTTCGTCGGCCACCATCTACGGCACGCGTTACGACAGCGAGGCCATCGTCAAGGTCAAGACCGACTGGTTCGCGCAATGGGCGTCGTGGTCGTTCGGTCTCGAGCCCGGCAGCCTCGAGGTGACGCCGCACGGTAAGGATCGTGCCGACGTGGTTTTCGCCATGAGCTACGACTATGTGCCGAAAGACAAATCGGCGCAGCGCCTGACCGGCAAGGCGCGGGTGATGCTGGAACTCGTGCTGGCCGACGGCGAATGGCGCGTTGCGTCGGAAACGTCGCAAGCGCTGGAATGACCGTCACCGGACGGTCGGGTTGAGGAAGCCACGAAACATCCGCTGCACGCCCGGAATCAGTCCCCAAATCATGATCGAGACCATCAGCGGCGCGATGACCAGTGTACGCTGCCAGATCTGCCATTCCTGCGTCAGCGGAAAAACCACGTACAGAATGGCAGTGATCAGCGGATAGACGCCGAGCAGCACCAGCAGGGCGAAGCGCAGGCGCGAAAAACATGTGGCGACGGTCGAAGTCATTGCTGTCTCCCTTATCGTAACGGAACGTTCCGTTACGTGTGAAACGGATCGTTTCGTTTCGTCAAGAGTTGTATATGATGGCTGCTGAAATCGCGGGCAAGGACAAAGAAATGGGCGAAATCACCGATCCCGGGCGCAAGTCGGCCGGCGCACGGCGCAGCCCCGAAAGCGCCGATGCCATTCTCGATGCCGCCGAGGCGGTGCTGGTCGAGGCCGGCTATTCCGGCTTCTCGATCGAGGCGGTGGCGCGCCGCGCGCGTGCCGGAAAACCGACGATCTATCGCTGGTGGCCAAGCAAGGCCGCCTTGCTGCTCGACGTTTACCAGCGGCAAAAGCGCGTCGACAATCCCGATACCGGGAACCTTGCGGAGGATCTCGTCGGCTTCCTGAAGAGCTTGTTCGCGCACTGGCGCGACACATCGTCGGGCAGCGTGTTCAGATCGCTGATCGCCGAGGCGCAGTCGGACGAAAAAGCCGCCGCCGCCCTTGCCGAATACGCGAGAGGGCGTCGCATCCACACCGGCCAGATGGTCGAACGCGCCAAGGCAAGGGGAGAGGTGGCAGCCGATGTCCATGCCACTGTCGTCGCCGACCTGGTCGCGTCGTTTGCCTGGGCGCACCTTCTGACAGACCGCCTGGACGAGGACGAGGCGATCTTACGCAGGGCGGTCGGCTATATCTTGAAGGGCATCGTCGCTGAGTATGCCGGCGACGCCACGGCGGTCCGGCGGCGGCGTCGACGCATCCTCGCTCGCCCTACCAAATAGAAGCGACAGGGCGGCAGCGCGCCCTGTCGTAGCCCAACCTGGCTTATTTGGCGCTTTCCAACGCGTCGACCGTCTTCTTCAGGTTCGCATCCGGGATGTCGACCTTGGCGTTGGCACGCAGCGACTTGACCAGCGCGAAATACTTGTCGCGGATGACCGCCTGGCGCGCCTGGTCCTTGACCTGGTCGAACGCCGGCGGCTGCTTGGTGCGTTTGTCCTCAACCTTGATGACATGCCAGCCGAACTGCGACTGCACCGGCTGCTCGGTGTATTTGCCGACCGCCAGCGCAAACGCCGCCTTGTCGAACTCCGGCACCATCTGGCCAGGTCCGAACCAGCCGAGATCGCCGCCGCTGGTCTTGCCGCTCGGATCGCTGGTGTGCTCGTTGGCGAGTTTCTGGAAGTCGGCGCCGCCGTCGAGCTGCTTGATGATGGCGTCGGCCTCTTCCTTCGTCTTCACGAGGATGTGACGGGCGTGCACCTCGTTGGCGGGCGGCGTGTTGGCGATTTCCTGGTCGTAGCGGGCGCGGACCTCTGCATCGGTAACCTTGTCGATGACGCCCTTCTCGACCATTTCGCCATGCAGCGCGCGCTGCTGCAGGAAGGCCATGCGGCGCTGGAAGTCGGGATCCTTGTCGAGGCCGGTGGTCACCGCCTGAGCCGCCATGACGCGGATTTCGATCGCCGCCGACAGTGCCGCGGCGCGGCGCTGCTCGGGCGGAAGCTGCGCGAACTGCTGCGACAGCTCGCCCTCGGCAAGCCCAAGGTCTGCCTCGGTCAGCGTCTGGCCGTTGATGGTGGCGACCACGGCGTTCGGATCGACCGGCTTGGCCGCCGGGGCGGGTGCTGCCGGCTGGGCAGGGGCGGCTTCCTGTGCCATCAGCGGCGACAGCGAGAGGGCCGACAGGCCGAATGCCAGACCAAGGCTGGCGAGCGACGCACGGCGGAACAATACAGACATTACGATTATCTCCAAAGCGGGGTAGCTAGAGCGGAATGGCTTCCAGACCAGCAGGATTGTGGCGGAATTTGGCGCGGTCGACAGGGCGAGCGCGGCGTTGACATCGAATGAGCCCCCTCTTATCTGTCCAACGACTTTGCGTCCAGAACCGTTTTCCGGGCGCTTTTTGCGTTTGTCCGCGTTCACGTGGATTTGATGGGGCCAGCCGGCGCCCGTCGCAACGACTTGGAATGCTATCGAAAGGGCCATTGGATGGTCAGTCTCGGCGGTCTCGCCCGTAAGGTTTTCGGCTCCTCCAACGATCGTCGGGTCAAATCGACCCGGCCCCGCGTCGAGGCGATCAATGCCATGGAAAACGAGATGCGGGCGCTCTCCGACGCCGAGCTTCAGGCCCGCACCGACAAATTCCGCCAGGACATCGCCAACGGCGCCAGCCTCGACGACCTTCTGGTGCCGGCCTTCGCGACCGTGCGCGAGGCCGCCCGCCGCGTGCTCGGCATGCGGCCGTTCGACGTGCAGCTGATCGGCGGCATGGTGCTGCACAATGGCGGTATTGCCGAGATGCGGACCGGTGAAGGCAAGACGCTGGTGGCGACGCTGCCGGTCTACCTCAACGCGCTCGCCGGCAATGGCGTCCATGTCGTCACCGTCAACGATTATCTGGCCACGCGCGACTCCGAATGGATGGGCCGCGTTTACAAATTCCTCGGCCTTAAGGTCGGCGTCATCGTCCATGGCCTGTCCGACGAGGAGCGCCGCGTCGCCTACGCCGCCGACGTCACCTACGCCACAAACAACGAGCTCGGCTTCGACTATCTGCGCGACAACATGAAGTACGAGCGCGCCCAGATGGTGC
Source organism: Mesorhizobium sp. M0904 (assembly GCF_040319475.1). NCBI lineage: Bacteria > Pseudomonadati > Pseudomonadota > Alphaproteobacteria > Hyphomicrobiales > Phyllobacteriaceae > Mesorhizobium > Mesorhizobium sp. M0904. Next base: position 12,491 of record NZ_JAMYOC010000012.1, read on the forward strand.
AGCGCGGCCATAGCTACGCCATTGTCGACGAGGTCGATTCCATCCTGGTCGACGAAGCCCGCACGCCGCTGATCATTTCCGGTCCGCTCGAGGACCGTTCGGAAATGTACAACACCATCGATACCTTCATCGTCCAGCTGCAGCCGCAGGACTACGAGATCGACGAGAAGCAGAAGACCTCGATCTTCACCGAGGAAGGCACCGAGAAGCTGGAGAACATGCTGCGCGATGCCGGTCTGCTCAAGGGCGAGTCGCTCTATGATGTCGAGAACGTCGCCATCGTCCACCACGTCAATAACGCGCTGAAGGCGCACCGGCTGTTCCAGAAGGACAAGGACTACATTGTCCGCAACGGCGAGATCGTCATCATCGACGAGTTCACCGGCCGCATGATGCCCGGCCGCCGCTATTCGGAAGGCCTGCACCAGGCGCTCGAAGCCAAGGAGCATGTGGCGATCCAGCCGGAGAACCAGACGCTCGCCTCGGTCACCTTCCAGAACTATTTCCGCCTCTACAAGAAGCTCGCCGGCATGACCGGCACGGCGCTGACTGAGGCCGAAGAATTCGCCAACATCTACAATCTCGACGTCACCGAGATCCCGACCAACCTGCCGGTCATCCGCATTGACGAAGACGACGAGGTCTACCGAACGGTCGAGGAGAAATACAAGGCGATCGTCAAGGAGATCAAGGAGGCCCGCGCCAAGGGTCAGCCGACGCTGGTCGGCACCACCTCGATCGAGAAATCCGAGCAACTGGCCGAGCGCCTTCGCAAGGAAGGTTTCAAGGATTTCGAGGTGCTGAACGCCCGCCACCACGAGCGCGAGGCGGCGATCGTCGCTCAGGCCGGCAAACCCGGCGCCATCACCATCGCCACCAACATGGCCGGCCGCGGCACCGACATCCAGCTCGGCGGCAATGCCGACATGCGCATCGCCGAGGAGCTTGGCGACATGCCGGCCGGCCCCGAGCGCGAGGCCCGGGAAAAGCAAATCCGCGACGACATCGCCCGGCTGAAGGAAAAGGCGCTTGCCGCCGGCGGCCTCTACGTGCTGGCCACCGAACGCCATGAATCGCGCCGCATCGACAACCAGTTGCGCGGCCGCTCAGGCCGTCAGGGCGATCCCGGGCGATCAAAGTTCTTTCTGTCGCTGCAGGACGATCTGATGCGCATCTTCGGTTCCGAGCGCATGGACGGCATGCTGCAGAAGCTCGGCCTCAAGGAAGACGAGGCGATCATCCATCCCTGGATCAACAAGGCGCTGGAAAAGGCGCAAAAGAAGGTCGAGGCGCGCAACTTCGACATCCGCAAGAACCTGTTGAAATATGACGACGTCTCCAACGACCAACGCAAGGTGGTGTTCGAGCAGCGCCTCGAATTGATGGACGGCGAAGGCCTGTCCGAGACGATCACCGAGATGCGCGAAGGCGTCATCGAGGAGATCGTTGCCAAGAACATTCCCGAAAACGCCTATGCCGAGCAGTGGAACGTCGCCGGGCTCAAGGCCGAGATCGCCGAATTCCTCAACCTCGACCTGCCGGTAGAAGACTGGGTCAAGGAAGAAGGCATTGCCGAGGACGACATCCGCGAGCGCATCAGCCAGGCCGCCGATGCTGCCGCCAAGGAGCGCGCCGAGCGCTTCGGCCCCGACGTGATGACCTATGTCGAGCGCTCCGTGGTGCTGCAGACGCTCGACCATCTGTGGCGCGAGCACATCGTCAATCTCGACCATCTGCGCTCGGTCGTCGGCTTCCGCGGCTACGCCCAGCGCGATCCGCTGCAGGAGTACAAGAGCGAGGCGTTCGAGCTGTTCCAGGCGATGCTGGGCAATCTGCGCCAGGCCGTCACGGCGCAGCTGATGCGCGTCGAGCTGGTCCGCCAGGCGGCGGAAGCGCCACCGCCAGAGGCGCCCGACATGTTCGGCAGCCATATCGACGGCTCGACCGGCGAGGACGATTTCGAAGGCGGCGAGACGGCCGTCCTGGTCCGCCAGGAGACCAACGCCATCGTCGCCCCCGAAAACCGCGACCCGAAGAACCCGGCCACCTGGGGCAAGATCGGCCGCAACGAAGCCTGCCCGTGCGGGTCGGGCAAGAAGTACAAGCATTGTCATGGGGCGTTTGCGTAAGGCACTGCGTTCCTTCGCCCCGTTCACGGGGAGAAGGTGTCCGAAGGGCGAATGAGGGGCGGCGGAGGCGTTGGCAATTAGCCAATCTCCCCACCTGAGGGGGAGATGGCCGGCAGGCCAGAGGGGGGCGCTCAGCCTTTTTGGCGATCTTAGGGCGACGCTCTGGCGTCATATTCTCGGCCCGCTTCGTGCCGCCTTTCGCGCCCAGCGCTTTCGCGGCAGGTCTTTACCGTCGTCAACCACGTCATCGGAGTCCTCGCCTGTAGCAATACGCATGACGCGGGCGGCATTGCCGATCACGTCGGCAGGACGCTTCTGGCCTTTAGGTCCGGTTGGCATTTCCTAGTTCTCGGCATGGCTAAAGACGACAGCGCCGTTGTCCTTACGAACTTCAACGGACACGATTCCATCGTCACCCTTTCGGGTTTGAAACATGGAGGTTGCATGATCTTTCGCGGTCTTCTCGTCGTCGAAGATCAACTTGTCGACGATGCCCTGCCTTCCATACCAGATGACAGTGTAGACCATTGTTGCTGCCGTGCGTTCCGCTCAGCATATAGGCGTTTCGCATATAGGGCAAACGGGATAGGCGTTTCCGCGGATTTCAAACTGAGACACTCCCGAGCAGGTTGAAGGGTTGCGCGAATGATGAATATGAAGCAGCCAGCGCCGCCCCTCATCCGCCTGCCGGCAGCTTCTCCCCGTATAGAGACAGGGCGAAGGAAAGCCCACCCAACCGTTTCTTAATGTGTCTCCGCTACACCAAGCCCCTGTAAATTGGCGGAAAACGGAGTGTAATCGGGGTGCGCTTTTCCGCGGCAACGACAGCCGGGCGGTTCCTGCCGCAGCGCCTTGCGCTGCGCATAAGGCCGCTGCTCGGCCTGATCGATGCCGTGCTGTTCACCGCCGGCGAGCGCGGCGAGGCCGGCCGCATGTCGCTGATCGCCTTTTCGGTCCGCATCGTCAGCGCCGTCATCGCCTTCGTCAGCCAGGTCCTGATGGCGCGCTGGATGGGCTCGTTCGAGTACGGCATTTTCGTCCTCGTCTGGGTGACCATGGTCATCGTCGGCAATCTCGCCTGCCTCGGCTTCCACACCTCGGTCATCCGCTTCATCCCCGAATATCGCGCTCGCGGCATGATGGCCGAATTGCGCGGCATCGTGCGGGCCAGCCGGCTGTTCGTGCTGGTTGCCTCGACTGCGATCGCCGGCCTCGGCGCGTTCGCCGTCTGGCTGCTGTCGGCCTTTATCGAAGACTATTACGTCGTGCCGTTCATCCTCGGCATCATCTGCCTGCCGATGATCGCCATGTCGGACCTTCTGCAAGGGCTGGCGCGGGCCAATTCCTGGGCGCTGTTTGCGCTGTCGCCGACCTTTCTGGTGCGGCCGGTGCTGATCCTGGCCTTCATGGCGCTGATGCTGCTGGTGGGCTACGCGGCCGACGCCAGGACGGCGATCTTCGCCGCGATCGCCGCCACCTATGCCACCACGCTCGGTCAGCTCATCGGCGTGACGTCGCGCATGGACAGAAGGATCCCGGCCGGGCCGATGAAATTGCATTTCGGCCAATGGTTCATCGTCTCGCTTCCGATCTTCCTGGTCGAGAGCTTTTTCTTCCTGCTCACCAATGCCGACGTGCTGATGGTCGGCGCCTACCTCGATCCCAACGACGTCGCCGTCTATTTCGCCACGGTCAAGACGCTGGCGCTGGTGCATTTCGTCTATTTCGCGGTCAAGGCCGGCGTCGCCCAGCGCTATGCCCAGTTCACCCATGGCGAGCCGCAAAAGCTCGCCGCCTTTGCCCGCGAGACGGTGTCGTGGACCTTCTGGCCGTCGCTGGCGATGGCGCTGCTGGTGCTGGCACTGGGCGAGCCAATGCTGACCTTGTTCGGCCCCGAATTTTCCGCCGGCTATCCGCTGCTGTTCCTGCTGGTGTTCGGCGTCGTGGCGCGGGCCGCCGTCGGCCCTTGCGAAAGCCTGCTCACCATGAGCGGCAACCAGAACATCTGCGCCGCTGTCTATGCCATGACGCTGGCCTTCAACATCGCGCTGAGCGTCGTGCTGATCCCGCTCTTCGGTCTGTGGGGCGCGGCGATGGCCACCGTCTTCGCCATGATCTTCGAGGCCGGCGCGCTGTCCTTCACGGTCTGGCGCAAGCTCGGCATCGTCATGGTCATTTTCGTATCCGCCAAAGGAGCCGCCTGATGGCTGCCGTCCCCCTGCTCGAGGAAACCAGCGGCGGCCCGGCCGGTGCCATGGTGTCCGGTCTTGCCGGGCTTGCCCGCGAGGCCGATCCCGCCCATATCGAGATCCTCGCCAACAACCGGCCCGAGCGCAAGCTTGCCATCTATCCAGCCTCCGCCGGCTTCGACCTGGTCGAGGAGCTCGACTATCTCTGCACCCGCACAATCGAGCCCAACGTCTTCTTCAACCCGCGCTTCCTGGCGCCGGCCATGCCCAGGCTGGAGGACCGTGAGGTGCGGCTGGCCGTCATCCGCGACGGCGACCAGTACCGCAACCGGCTGCGCCTGCTGGTGCCGTTCTCGGTCGAGCGACCGGCGGTGCCGCTCGGGATTCCCGTCATGCGCACCTGGTCGAGCCCGTTCGGCCCGATCGGCACGCCGCTGGTCGACCGCGACGATCCGATCGGCGTCATCGAGGATTTCTTCTCGATGCTGTCGCGGCCGCATCTCAAGCTGCCGAAGGTCTTCGTGCTGCCCGACATAAGGCTGGACGGCCCGGTGGCCAGCCTGCTCGCCAGCGTCGCCGAAACGCGCGGCCTGACGCTGGTCACCACCGGCAAGGCCGAGCGCCCGGTGCTCGACAGCGCGCTCGACGGCGAGGAATATCTGAAAGCTTCACTGCGCGCCCACCATTATCGCGAGTTCCGCCGCCTGAAGCGCCGCCTCGCCGACCTCGGCCGGCTGGAGCATGTGGTGGCGCGCGGGCCGGACGAGATCCGCCATGCCATCGAGAATTTCCTGACATTGGAGGCCGCTGGCTGGAAAGGCCGCGAGCGCACCGCCATGGCCATCGACCGCTACCGCGCCGCCTTCGCCCGCGAGGCGGTGCACCGGCTGGCCGAGCAGGATCTTTGCCGTATCCATTCGCTGACGCTCGACGGCCGCACCATCGCCTGCCTGGTCGTCTTCGTCGAGGCCGGCGTCGGCTACACCTGGAAGACCGCCTATGACGAGACGCTCGCTGCCTATTCGCCAGGCACGCTGCTGATGATCGAGGTGACCAGGCAGCATCTCGACGACCCCAACATCATGATGACCGATTCCTGCGCCGTGCCCGACCATCCGGTGATGAGCCGGCTGTGGACGGAGCGCAGGCCGATGGGCACGCTGGTGATCGGGCTGACGCCGGATGCCGACCGCCCTGCCCGCCAGGCGGCATCGCAGCTTCACCTCTACCGCGAGACCCGCAACATGGCCCGCCTGCTGCGCAACCGGATGAAGAGCTTGCTGCGGCGGCGGTAGACTTGGGGGTCCTGCTGGGGCCTAGTTCCTCGACACGGTGATTTTGACAGGTCGGGCCAATCAGCAGCGAACGTCGATAATTAACGTCAAGAATTCCTGTCAGCGGCAAATCGCAAACCTTCGAGATTAGCCGAGACATCCCTCCCTTCGTCATCCCAGGGCGGAGCAAGGAGCGAAGCGACGCGGCGCAGACCCTGGGATCCATGCCGTTACCTGGCGGCAGTGCTCCGGCGGACGAGAACCGAACGCTACCACGCCGTTCCCGCGAAAGAGCTCGAACCCAGAGTCTACGCGACGTCGCTTCGCTCCGGCGCAGACCCCGGGATGACGAAGGAAGCCGGTCGGCAGCAACCGTCGACAGTCCCTTTCAGACTCAGTCGCAGAACCAAATCCTCTGTGCCGACGACCTAGGTCGTCAGGGTTAATTCTCCCAATCACCGGAAGGGACTAGCATCAACGCAGTCCCAACAGGGATGAGGCGATCAATTTCGGCCGCGCGTCCAGCATCATTGCCGCCTCGATCTTGCACGGCCAGAAGAAAATCTGGGAGGAATTCATGACGAAAACATCCAACCTCAGGCGTCTCGGTATCCTCGCCTTGGCAGGTCTCGTTGGCGCGTGTCTGAGCGCCGCCGCGCCTCGGGCCGCCGAACCCGACAAGGCCGAGATAGATGCCCTGCGCAAATCGCTGTCCAGATATGAAGACTACAAGGTTGCCGTTCGCGAACTTTATCTGTCGACGGTTGGATGCGTCTTCTACAGCGGCGAAAAGGTGGAAGGGGCGATGGACTACCCGAAAGGCGCAATGGGCATCCATTTCGTCAATGTCACGACTGTCGGCCCGACCGCGGATCCGACGCGCCCCAATGTCCTGATCTATGAGCCGGTCGGCGGCGAATTGCGCCTGGTCGGCGCGGAATGGCTCGTGCCCTTGACGCCGGACACAAAGGAGCCGCCGAAGCTCTTCGGCCAGACATTCCAGGGGCCGATGGAGGGGCATTATCCGCTCATCCCGAAGGAGTTCCACCACTACGACCTTCACGCCTGGCTGTTCAAGGACAACCCGCTCGGAATGTTCAGCCCGACGAACCCGGACGTGAAATGCGACAACTATCCGTTTCCGATGCCTGAGCAGCCGACCAAGATGGTGCCGGGGCCGATGTAATAACGGCTCAGGCTGCGATCCATAGCTTGCTAGGTAAGGCAGCCGGACTTCAAAGGCGTTATCCCGGAGGACGCTCCTGGGATAACGTCCAACCAAAAGTCCGTTCCCGGAACTTCGGACTCGTTTCGCCGTTTGGCAATCACGACTCGACCCTGCCGCGGGTTGACAAAAGGCGTTCCAAGGAGCCGACCGTGAAACGACGGAGGACCAAGTGAAAAGTCTGATCCAGACAGGATTGTCCGCAGCCGTTTCGGGTACGATCGTCAGCTTCGCCACGACAGCTGCGCTGGCCCTGCTTGCCAGGCGGAAAGGCAAAGGCGCTCTGCAGCCCACGAATGCGACCAGCCACTGGCTCTATGGCGAGCAAGCCGCGTCGGTGCGGCGCGGTGACGTGGCGCACACGCTCGTCGGCTATGGCACGCATCACGCTTCCTCCATCTTCTGGGCATTCCTTTTCGAACTATGGCTCGCCTCGAGGCCGCCGCGTCCGTCGCTTCTGATATTTCGCGATGCGTTGGCGGCAGCGGCCATTGCCGCGGCGACAGATTATGGCTTCGTGCCGAAGCGGTTGACGCCAGGTTGGGAGACGGTGCTGCCGAAGCGATCTATCGCGGCGACTTTTGCGGTGATGGCGGTCGGTCTAGCGATGGGCGGCATGATCAACAAGGAATTGCGCCGGCAGCATTAGGGACAGGGATTTGAGACAGATGCTTCGCACGGCCCGTTCACGTCATCGCGACGGGCGGATCGCCGCGCTCGTCCCATTCTGCGGCATCTCCACCTCATCGGGAACCTTTCTCAAGGGACATGGTTCCGAATGTGCGGCGAAAGCGTGCTGCTCATTCCTGCTATCGCCAAGGAGATTCGACCATGAAGCTTCGCGAGTTGTTGGATCAAGTAAAGGACCTGCCGCCGGACACCTTGGTCTGTGCCGCCGAAATCGATGAAGCCTTTGCCGTCAACGTTGTTGGCGTTGAAGCTGTCGAGAGCGCCAGAATCCAAAGCCGCAAACCGGATGGCACCGAAGCTGTCGAACTCGCCAACGGGACCGAGAAAGTCATCGTGATCCGCTGGTGAAAACCGGGGAAGTTGCGTTCAACAGCATGATGTTCCGCTCCACTGTGGGGCGCTGCAAATGCTGGCAGCGCATCGATGGCCAGTCGCCTATGGCTTGGTGGGCATGGCTTGGACAAAAGCCGCCATTTGGCGTTCGAGCGCTTTGAACGCGCTGCCGCGCCAGCTCTCGGCCATGGATGCCGATTTTGGATCAGGGAAGATTTCCTCTTCCCCTCGCGCCATGCCGTCCAGGATGCCTTTCGCGACGCTCTCCGCGGAGCTCTTCGGTATATCGGCGTCTCTGCTCATGTCGGTGTCTATGGGACCGGACAGGACTGCATGAACGCTCACGCCACGAGCGCCGGCGAGAGCACGCAGCGATTGCGTCATGGAAAACGCGGCGGCCTTCGATAGTGAGTAAGACGGAATAATCGGGAACGGAACGAGAGCCGCTTCCGACAGGATGTTGACCACGGCGCCGCGCGAATGCGTGAGCAGCGGCAGGAATGCGTGGGTTACGCCATGCACGCCGAGCAGGTTGACGGCGAGGTGTCGCTCGAGCGCAGCACGATCGCCAAGATCGTCGTAGAGCCCGATGCCGGCGTTGTTGATGAGGATATCGAGAGACCCGATCCGCTCGACAGCCGCCCCAATCTGCACCGCATCGGTCACGTCCAGGATCAGCGGCGTGACGCGCCGATCCGCGTGGGCGAGCGGTTTGCGCGCGCCGGCATAGACGCGCTTGGCACCCCGCCTCAATATTTCCTCGACCAGCGCCTTGCCGAGGCCGCGGTTGGCCCCGGTCACGAGAACGGCTTTGTTTGTGACTTCCATCGATTTCGGCACGACGATCTCTCCTCCTCTTGCATAAATGCAAGCCATCGTTCTTGCATCATGCAAGTAGGCTATGGTTTTCTGTTCCCACGCTTGGACGCCGTCTCCCCCGTTGCATTGCTCCAGGGCAGCCGGCGCCGTGACCAGGCGAACCTTGCAACTAGGACCCGACTTCCAACGTCGTGTAGGAGATCGGCGAAGGCCGCTCCAGGAAGGCGCCGGTTATGGCCGAAACGAAATTCTTCGCGTCCGCCGAGCGTAGAAAAGCGTCGCGCTCCTGCTTCGATGCCCAGCGCTCGACGCAGATGGTAACATGGGGCTCTGCCTCCGAGCGAAAGACGCTATAGTCGATGCACCCGCTTTGCTTGCGGGCCGCCCCCGCCACGTCCCGCAGGGCATTCCGCACCTTGCTTTCGATGCCGGGCTTCGCCGCTGCCGTCGTCATGACGATCATCCCGGCGCCATCGCCTGCCGCCTTGCGCTCGGCGGCGCCGAGGTCCTCGTTTTGCGGCACAACCGTTGGGTTGGCGTTCTCTTCGCCCTTGTTGGGTTGCCCCTTGCCCGTCGAAATCAGGTCGCGAAGACTCGCGACATAGAAGCGCCAGGAGTCATGGCAGACATCGTAGCATTCTTCACTCGGCTTCAGCCCGACATGGGTGAAACGCAGTTCGGTCCCCTTTTCGGTCGGCGCGATCTCGAAGACCACGTTCGTGCCGGTCCACTCGGTCGCATCCTTGACGAAGTTGAAGTAGTTCTGGACGACGCGCCAGACGACCTTCTTGCCAGGCACAAGCTCCGTGACCTTGAATGTGCCGCGGTGGATATCCTTGAAATGATAATAGAATATCGCACCGAGTTTGTTGGTATCGCCATCTATATCTTCCGACCACCAGGCTCGCGGATTGACAACCGCGGCAAAAACCTCTTCGGGGTTTTGCTTAACGACGAATGACGTCGTGTAATCTTCTTCCTTTTTCATAACATATCTCCTGTCTGGATCTGATTGGTTGATGGACACCCGAAATCTCGGGCGATGAAGTGGAGCGACGCTCTCTCGGCCTCTGTCGCTTGCATCATGCAAGCACAATGCATACTTGCATGATGCAAGTCAATACGGTATGTTCACACCATGCTTGGTCGTCTCTATGAAAAACAAAACTGCTCGGCCTCACGCGCCCTGGAGCTGGTCGGCGAGCGCTGGAGCCTGTTGATCCTGCGCGACGCGATATTCGGCGGCTGTACGCGCTTTTCGCAATTCCAGAAGAGCCTGGGGATCGCCACCAACATCCTGGCCAAGCGCCTCGAGGATTTCGTCGAGGCCGGCCTGATGGACCGTCGCCCGGGTGCCGCCGGCGAGCAGGCCGACTACGTCCTGACCCGGAAGGGGCTGGAATTCAAAACGGTCATTATCGCGCTGACCGAGTGGGGCGACAAATGGGTGCGGCCCGGACCCATCGTCTACTGCGACCAATCCGACGGCAAGCCGGTCGAGGTGCAATTGCGTCGCGCCGGCAATGGCAAGCGGGCCGACTTCGCCGACGTCGTGGCGGCCCTGCGCTAGGCACGGCGGCGGCTCCGGCCCGCAGCACGATCCAAGACGAAGCTGTTTCGCATCGTGCCATAATGTTACCGCGTATCTCACCTCCCGAGGTTGCATCCGTGGGCCGGGTCTGGTGGGTAGTTCGCGGGAGGAAACATGTCCGTCGGGCAGCGATCGACTTTGCGGCAGCGTCTTTTTGCGGGACCGCGGCACGCCTGATCGCGTGCGGTGAGGAACGCCAGATTGCGCTTGGGGCTGGTCCGCGCACCGTTCAGCGGAAGCTCGAGCAGCTCGCGGCAGCAGGCAAGGTGCAATCATTCGGCCACGGTCGGGCGCGCCGCTGGACGATCCCACCCACGCCATTGGACTTAACAGGAAGTGGCGTGGGAATTTTAGGAAATGGTGCCCCTAGCCGGGATCGAACCAGCACTCCTTGCGGAACTCGATTTTGAGTCGAGCGCGTCTACCAATTCCGCCATAGGGGCTCAGGCCGGGCGGCCTGGATGGGCGCGGACTATACGGTTGGAGGCCTGTTCGTCAACTGGCCAAATCCCGACATCTCGGCTCGCTCAAGCCTCAGCCTTTCGATTTCGTGAAGCAGCTGCCATTGTGCAGCGCGGAAAATCTTTCTAGACAGGCGGCGCATGTCATTGAAGCGCACCTTGTCCGACGAGGTTGATGCGGGGCGCTTCCAAGTCTTGTTTGTACATGTCGTGATCCCAAGACCGCTTCTGGTTTGGGCGTGCATTAGGAGTGCCGATGCTTCGCGGACTTTACGACTGGACCTTGTCGCTGGCGGCGAGCAAATCCGCCGAATGGTGGCTGGCCTTCATCGCCTTCGTCGAGAGTTCGGTGTTCCTGGTGCCGGCCGACGTCCTCTATCTGCCGATGGCGCTGTCGCGGCCGGATCGCGCCTATCGTTACGCGCTGGTCGCCACCGTCGCCTCGGTGCTGGGCGGCATCGCCGGCTGGTTCATCGGCCATTATGCCTATGATGCGGTGGCGCGGCCGATCCTCGAATTTTATGGCAAATATGACGAGTTCGAAGCGATGCGCGTCTCATCGGGTGTCGGCTTCATCATCCTGATGCTGGTCACCTCCGGCCTCGCCCATCTGCCGCCGATCAAGGTAGTGACGATCCTGTCGGGCGTCATCGGTGTTCCTTTGCTGCTGTTCATCGTGCTGGCAATCGTGGCGCGCGGTGCTCGCTTCCTGTTTCTCGCGTGGCTGTTGCGCCGCTATGGCGAGCCGATCCGCCACTTCATCGAAAAGCGCCTTGGCCAGATTGCGGGCGCCGGCGCCGCTGCCCTGATTTTGCTCTATATCGTCGTCAAATACGCCGTCTGAACCGAACGGACTGAGCCCGATGACAGCGACCGTGAATGCCGATACCGGACGCCAGCGGCTGCGCACCGCCCTGTTTCTCGCCGTCGCCATGGCCGCGACCGTCGGCTCGGCGCTGGCCTTCCAGTATGTTGGCGGCTACATCCCCTGCAAGCTCTGCCTCGAGCAGCGCACGCCTTACTACGTCGGCGTGCCCTTGATGCTGCTGGCGGTGCTTGCGTCGGCGCTTCGGGCACCAGCCTGGGTAAGCCGTGGCCTGCTGGCCATTGGCGGCCTGCTGATGCTCTACGGCGTCTATCTCGGCGTTTATCACTCCGGCGTCGAATGGGGGTGGTGGCCGGGCCCGACCGATTGCACCGCAGCCGCCGGGCCGGTGGACACCGGCGGCAAGGGCGTGCTCGACGCGCTCGACAAATTCGTCCCGCCTTCCTGCGACAAGGCGGCGGTCCGCATCCTCGGCCTGTCGCTGGCGGGCTGGAATGCCATCGCCAGCTTTGTCCTCGCCGCCGTCGCGTTCCGCGGCGCCTTTGCCCGCGACTGAGTGGCAGAACGCAGAATTCGTTCAGAAATTCGTCAGGCCGGAGTGCATGACGTAGCTTCGAGAACCGGAGCGGAGCATGCTAAGCTACGTGAGCACCGGCCTACGCCGGCCGTAGCCTTAACTACCACGCCACGACCGCTCATGAATGCTTCGGCCGGCGAAGGCCGGAAGCGCAGAAAGCCGCGTCAGGCGACCGGCATGGCGGATTTCTGCCGAACTCTACGGTTCGAGTTCGACATCCCAGTACAGATAATCCATCCAGCTTTGGTGCAGATGGTTGGGCGGGAACAGCCGGCCGTTATTATGCAAATCATGCACCGTCGGCTGGTAGGGCTTTTGCAGCGGCCACATCTTGGCGTGGGCCGGCATCATGCCGCCCTTCCTCAGATTGCAGGGGGAACAGGCAGCGACGACATTCTCCCAGGTCGTGGCGCCGCCGCGATGGCGCGGAATGACATGGTCGAACGTCAGATCGTCCGGCGTGCCGCAATATTGGCACTGGAAACGGTCGCGCAGGAAGACGTTGAAACGGGTAAACGCCGGATGCCTCGACGGCTTCACGTAAGCCTTCAGGCTGACGACGCTCGGCAGCTTCATCGAAAAGGTCGGCGACGAGACGGCGTGTTCGTATTCGGCGACGATGTTCACCCTCTCGAGGAACACCGCCTTGATGGCATCCTGCCAGGACCAGAGCGACAAGGGGTAATAGCTGAGCGGACGGTAATCCGCATTCAGCACCAGCGCTGGAAGCCCATCCGGAGATACGGCAACCGTCACGTCGTTGACCTCCTTCACCCTAGAACCGGTCGACGCGGATACTGTAAGCCCGACATGACAGGGATGTGAAGCGGATTGTCGATCATGCCCGGTCTCAAAAATGCATGATTTCAATGCTTTTTTGAGGATTCAGGCCGGAGGCGCGGCATCCCTGCCCTTCAATTCTCGATAATAAGCCCAGAAAAGCCGCGATGCGACACCGCGCCACGGGCTCCATGATTCGGCAAGCCGGATCAGCATTTTCTCCGGCGGACGCGGGTCGATGCCGAGCGCATGGCCGACCGCGCTCTGCAAAGCAACGTCGCGCGCCGGAAAGATATCCGGGTGTCCGGCGGCAAACAAAAGGTAGACTTCAGCCGTCCACGGGCCGATGCCCGGCACTCTGGTCATGGCCGCGATAGCCTCGCTTGCATCGAGCCGGCAGAGGTGATCGAGGTCGAGCCCGTCGGCCACCGCCTGTGCGACGGCAATCAGGCCGCGCTGCTTGGGCCGCGACAGTCCCGCGTTGCGAAAGATCGCCTCATCGGCGGCAAGGATCGCCTGCGGCGTCAGCGGATCGAGCAGTTCCGTCAGGCGGCCGAAGATGGCATCGGCGCTCGCGCGGGACACTTGTTGCGAAACGACGATGGAAGCAAGGCTCCTGAACCCCGGCTCCGACAGCCTGAGCGGCACCTCGCCAGCCATGCCGCGTACTTTTTCCAGGCGCGGGTCGAGCAAGCATAGCCTATCCAGCCCTTGCGCAATGTCGTCGAGGCTGGCGATGCGTTGCATGTCTGCTTGTTCCAAAATCAAAAGTGCCGCACGTTTCGTCACGTGTCCCTCTGGACGCACGACGCCGCCGGCGCAAAGTAGCAATTGGCGAAAGCGCCGCACAACCCGATTGCCCGCCGGACAATGACACTGCTGACATTCCGCTTCGCGCCGAGCCCGAACGGCGAACTGCATCTCGGCCATGCCTATTCGGCGCTGCTCAATCAGAAATTGGCAAAGGCGGCGGGCGGACGCCTGCTGCTGCGCATCGAGGACATCGACACGACGCGCTGCACGCCGGAATTCGAGGCAGGCATTTTTCGCGACCTGAAATGGCTGGGGCTTGGCTGGGAGGAGCCGGTGCGCCGCCAGTCCGAGCATTTTGCCGAATATCGGGCGATGCTCGAGCGGCTGATCGAAGCGGAGCTTGTCTATCCGGCCTTCATGAGCAGAAGTGAGATCCGCGCCTTCATCGCCGACAGCGAAAAGCGCGGCCGCGACTGGCCGCGCGACCCGGACGGCGTGCCGCTCTATCCCGCCGCCGACAAGGCACTGCCGCCGAGCGAACGCAAACGGCGCATCGCCGAAAATGTGCCATTTGCCTGGCGGTTGAACGTCGATGCGGCAATAGAGCGCGCCGGCAAGGACCTGTCATGGGCCGAATACACGGACGAGACGCTCTCCGCGGCGCGTCGTGTCGAAGCCCATCCGCAGTATTGGGGCGATGTGGTCGTGGCGCGCCGCGAAATCCCGACCAGCTATCACCTCGCTGTCACCATGGACGACGCGCTGCAGGGCGTCAGCCATGTCGTGCGCGGCCAGGATCTTTATTCCGCGACCAGCGTGCAGCGGCTGCTTCAGCAGCTGCTTGGCCTGCCGCAGCCGGCCTATTTTCACCATCGCCTGATCCTCGGCCCGGACGGACGAAAACTGTCGAAGAGTCTTGGCGATACCAGCCTTGCCGCCCAGCGTGCGGCGGGCGCCTCGCCCGACGACGTAAGGCGGCTGGTCGGTCTCTAGCTAGACCGGCGAGCTGACGGCCATCAACGGCGCTCCTTCAATTCAAATGACTCTATGGATCAACCGTTTGGTTTTGCTTGCCGGCCCGAACGGCATTAAGCAGTCGCCGCAGTCGATCCCTCACCCGAATTCACCGCGGCCTCCTGAAAATGCACAGCCTCAAGCGGTTCATCCCCGCCTCTTTCGTCCTCCTGTGGGCGACCGGCTTCATCGGCGCGCGCTATGCCATGCCGTGGGCGGAGCCCTTTACTTTCCTGGCCGCGCGCTTTGTCCTGGCCGCAATCCTGCTTGTCGCTTTGATGGCCGCACTTGGTTCGAGCCGCGCCACCCGCGACGAGGCGCTGCACGCGACCGGCGCCGGCATCCTGATGCATGGGGTCTATCTCGGCGGCGTGTTCTGGGCCATCCACCGGGGCATGCCCGCTGGGCTTTCAGCCCTGATCGTCGGCCTGCAGCCCCTGATCACGGCAGTGCTCGCCGGCCGGATTCTGGGCGAGGCCATCCTGCCGCGCCACTGGGCCGGTCTCGGCCTCGGGTTGATCGGCGTGGTGATCGTGCTCTGGCCGAAGCTCGGCGCGCTCGGCGGCGGGGTGACGGCCGAAACATTGGGCGCCTCGCTGGTCTCCGTGCTCGGCATGAGCGCCGGCACGATCTGGCAGAAGCGTTTCGCCTCCGGCGGCGATCTGGTGGCTGCCACATTCTGGCAATATGTCGGCGGCGCATCGGTGATGGCTCTGGCCTCGCTCGCCTTCGAGACCCGAACGGTCATCGTCAACGGCGAACTGATCTTCGCCATGGCCTGGCTCGTGCTGGTGCTATCGATCGGCGCCATCTTCCTGTTGATGGTGATGATCCGCGACGGCGAGATGTCGAAGGTCGCCTCGCTGTTTTACCTCGTGCCGGCCGTCACTGCCGTCATCGCCTGGGCATTGTTCGGTGAGCAATTGAGCCCGCTCCAGATCGCCGGCATGGCAATCGCGACGCTCGGCGTCGGGCTGGCGACGGCTCAGCCGCCGACTCTCGCACGCGCCTCTAAATAGCGGCTGATCGCGGCGTTGAGCTCGCCACCGAGGATGAAGATCGCCGAGACGATATAGAGGAATACGACGGCGATCATGATCGAGGCGAGGCCGGCATAGGTCGTCACATAGGACGAGAAATGATCGAGATAGGCGGCGAAGATGGTCGACCCGATAAGCCAGCCGATCAGCGTGAAGATGATGCCAGGCACGATCGAAACGAAGCGGCGCTTGCCGGCCGGCAACCAGAAATGCACGGCGAACAGGCCGCCGATGATGACGACCGAGGCGATGACGTAACGCCACAGCGTGATCGTGCCCATGTAGGGCTTTATCCATTCGAAATGCGACTCGGCCAGCCGTGCCAGCAACGGCGCGAAGACCAGCAGCACGCTGATCGCCAAAAACCCGGCCGTCGCGATCAGCACGAAGATGATGCTCTGCACCCGCCGGTAGATGATGCCCCGAGTTTCCGAGACACGATAGGCGCGGTTGAGCGAAGTGCGCAGCGCCTCGATGCCGTTCGAGGCGAAGTATCCGGCAAGCACGATACCGTACGTCAACAGGTCGCTGCGCCTAACGGTAAGCACGTTGAGCACTTCGCGTGCGATCGGTTTGGCGATCTGCTCGGGCCATGTGTCGAACACAAGGTGCACGGCGGTGTCGGCGAAGGCCTGCGCGCCGAAAAAACTCGCCAGCGTCGTAGCGAAGATCAGGAAAGGAAAAAGCGCCATCAGCGCGGTGATCGCCAGATGGCTGGCCATTGCCCAGCCGTCGTCGGTGTTGAAATGGCCGAGCGCGTCGTAGAGGACGCGTTTAAGGGCTACGATCTTCCGCAACAAGAACCGCGTTCCCTTCGATTGTCCGGATGCCGCGAATATGGGAAGGGTTTGCAGTAAATGACAACCCTAGGTCAAACCACCATTCCTCCCGGAGAAGAGTTGCGCACCATCATTGTCACAGGTGCCTCTTCCGGTATAGGCGCCTATTGCGCCCATGCTCTTAAGAAGGAAGGCTGGCGGGTGTTCGCAACGGCCCGAAAGCCCGAGGATATCGCCGCGCTCGAGGCCGACGGCATTGAGGCCTTCTATCTGGACTACACCGAGCCCGGATCGATCGAGGCGCTGGTGACGGCGGTGCTGGAACGGACCGGCGGCCGGCTCGATGCGCTCTTCAACAATGGCGCATACGGACAGCCCGGCGCCGTCGAGGACCTGCCGGTCGAGGCTTTGCGGCAGCAGTTCGAGGCCAATGTCTTTGGCTGGCATGATCTCACTCGCCGCGTCGTACCGGTGATGCGCCGCCAGGGCCATGGTCGTCTCGTTCATTGCTCGTCGATCCTCGGCCTCGCGCCGGTGCCTTTTCGCGGCGCCTACTCGGCATCGAAGCACGCTATCGAAGGGCTGATGCTGTCCCTCTATCAAGAACTCCGGGGTAGCGGCATCCATGTTTCGCTGATCGAGCCGGGGCCGGTAAAATCGAAGATCGCCAGCAACAGCCTCGCATGGTTCCTGGCGAATATCGATCACGAAAATTCCGTTCATCGCCTCGCCTATGCGGCGCAACTCAAACGCCTGCGGGCCGGCGGCAGCACATCGCGGCTGAAGCCCGGGCCGGAGGTGGTTTATGCCGCCTTGCACCATGCGCTTCTGTCGCGGCGCCCGCGCCCGCATTATGTGGTAACAGTGCCGGCCAGGATCGGCGCGATCCTTAAACGCATCCTGCCGGCATCTGCACTCTACCGTCTGCTCGCCAAACGCGCCTGAACGCAATTCAACTGGAACACACCATGGCAACCGTCTTCAACATCCTCGCCGTTCTTGTCATGGTCGCAGTGGTGATCGTGCTGATGCGCGGCCTCATCAACATGATGCGCGGCGGCTCCAGCATGACCTCCAACAAGCTGATGCAGACGCGCGTGCTCTTGCAGTTCGTAGCCTTGGTGCTGATCATGCTGGCGGTGTATTTCACCCGTAAGTGACGCAGCACCAGTCGGGAGGTACCCCGTGGTCAAGCTCAACAAGATCTACACCCGCACTGGCGACGACGGCACCACCGGTCTCGGCTCCGGCGAGCGGCGGCTGAAATCCGACCTTCGCATCGACGCCTACGGCACGGTAGACGAGGCCAATGCCTGCATCGGCATGGCCCGCATCCATACGGCGGCAGTAAATCCGGCGATCGATGCGATGCTCGGCCGCATCCAGAACGATCTTTTCGATCTCGGAGCCGATCTGGCAGTCCCCGATAATGGCAAGCCGCTGGACTACGAGCCGCTGCGCATCGTCGCCTCGCAGACCGACCGCGTCGAACAGGACATCGACCTCCTCAACAAAAATCTGCAGCCGCTCAAATCCTTCGTGCTCAATGGCGGCACGCCGGCCGCCGCCGCCCTTCACCTCGCCCGCACGGTCGCGCGCCGCGCCGAGCGCATCATGGTGGCGCTGTCGCAAGACCCAAACGAGCCCGTCAACCGCGAGGCAATAAGGTACATCAACCGCGTCTCGGACTTCCTGTTCGTTGCCGCGCGCGCGGTCAATGACAACGGAAACGCCGACGTGCTATGGGTTCCCGGCAAGAACCGCTGAAATCCGCCGAGCTGGGGACCCGATGTTCATCCCGCTTTACGACACCAACAGGCTGCGGCACATCAAGCTGCAATATGTGACCATCGGCCTGATCGCGCTCAATGTGTTGATCTACCTTGTCACCACGCTTGGCGGTGAGGACTTCTCCAACGCCGCGGTGCTGGGCCTCGGCTTCATCCCGTCGGTCGTGCATGACAGCGTCGAGCTCGCTCCGCAATTCGTCGTCATTCCCGAGAGCCTGAGCTACCTGACTTATTCCTTCCTGCACGCGGATATCTTCCACCTCGGCGGCAACATGCTTTTCCTGTGGGTATTCGGCGACAATGTCGAGGATGCACTCGGCCACATCCGCTACCTCATCTTCTACCTGCTTTGCGCCATTGCCGGCGCTTTCTTCCAGGGTCTGGTGGCCTGGGATTCGCAAGTGCCGCTGATCGGCGCGTCGGGCGCCATCGCCGGTGTCGTCGCTGCCTATCTGATCCTTTATCCGCGCGTGAAGGTGTGGGTGCTGGCCTTCGCCCGCATCCCGTTGCGTATCCCGGCTTTCATCCCGCTCATCCTGTGGATCCTGTTCCAGATCTTCATGTTTGCCCAGGGAGGCGAGGATCAGGTCTCCTGGGCCTGCCATATCGGCGGCATCATCGCCGGAGCCGTGCTGGTGCTTGTCTTGCGCAGCCGCGGCGTGCCGCTGCTCGCCGCTGCGGATGAAGAGACTGTGGTGGTCGCCGGCCATGTGCCCGTTGCCGTAGAGCCGGCGCCAAGCGAACCACAACCTGCGCAGCAGGCGCCGCGCTGGGGCCGGGGAAGCGTTTCCGGTCCGGACTGAACTGATTTGAGTGCTTCGCCGAGGATCCGAGTGCGCCCGGATATTGACGCGCGGGGTCGCCGCAACTACGCAAGCGCCACCCTACTGGCGCGCCGAAGACCAGAATTCCGTCCGGAATGTCGGCTTTCGACAACTCTGAAGAGGTGCACGCTGCTATAGCGCGTCCGACGAGCGTGAGAGACTATCGTGAAAGAGGTGACAGGCAAATGAAGATCCTTGTGCCCGTGAAGCGGGTTGTGGATGCGAACGTCAAGGTCCGGGTGAAAGCGGACGGTTCGGCGGTGGAACTCGCCAATGTCAAGATGGCGATGAACCCGTTCGACGAGATCGCGGTGGAAGAGGCGATCCGGCTGAAGGAAGCTGGTAAGGCCGAAGAGATCATCGTCGTGTCGATCGGGCCGCAGCAGGCACAGGAGACCTTGCGCACGGCGCTCGCCATGGGCGCCGACCGCGCCATCCTGGTCAAGACCGACGAGCAGACTGAGCCGCTGGGCGTCGCCAAGGTGCTGAAGGGCGTCGTCGAGGCAGAACAGCCCGGCCTTGTCATTCTCGGCAAGCAGGCGATCGACGACGATTCCAACCAGACCGGCCAGATGCTGGCCGCACTTCTCGGCTGGGCGCAGGGCACCTTCGCCTCCAAGATCGTGCTCGACGGTGAAAAGGCCACGGTGACGCGCGAGGTCGATGGCGGCCTGCAGACGCTGGAACTGAAGATGCCGGCAATCGTCACCGCCGATTTGCGCCTGAACCAGCCACGCTACGCGTCGCTGCCCAACATCATGAAGGCCAAGAAGAAGCCGCTCGACGAGAAGAGCCCTGCCGACTACGGCGCCGACGTCAAGCCGCGGCTGAAGGTGATCAAAACCGAGGAGCCGGGCGGCCGCAAGGCGGGCGTCAAGGTCAAGAGCGTCGCCGAACTGGTCGACAAGCTGAAGAACGAAGCCGGCGTGCTCTAAGGAATTCCGATGAGGCCGGCCGGCAAACGGCCGGTGTCTCCGCTTCCGGTGCCACGTACTGAAGTACGCTCCGCTCCGGTTCTCGAAACCAACCGTTTTCGACTCGGCCTGACCGGATTTCAGGAGCCTCGAAGACGAAAGTCAGGAAAACATCATGGCTATTCTTCTGATTGCCGAACACGACAACGCTGCGCTTTCCGACCAGACCGCCAAGGCGCTTTCGGCGGCGCTGCAGATCGGTTCGGACGTGCATGTGCTGGTTGCCGGTAAAGATGCCAAGCCGGCAGCGGACGCAGCCGCCAAGCTCAAGGGCGTTACCAAGGTGCTGCTCGCCGACGCTGACGAACTGACCGAGCGTCTCGCCGAACCGCTGGCGGCACTCGTCGTTTCGCTTGCTGAGCCATACGAGACAATCATCGCGCCGGCGACCTCGTCGGGCAAGAATGTCGCGCCCCGCGTGGCGGCGCTGCTCGATGTCGCCCAGATATCGGAAATCATCGAAGTCTTGTCGCCCGACACCTTCAAGCGGCCGATCTATGCCGGCAACGCCATCCAGACGGTGCAGTCGAGTGACGCCAAGAAGGTCATCACGGTGCGCACCGCTTCCTTCCAGGCAGCACCCGAGGGTGGTTCCGCGCCGGTCGAGACGGTTCAGGCGGCGGCCAATCCCGGCCTGTCGAGCTTTGTCGAGAACAAGCTCTCCGAGACCGACCGTCCAGAGCTGACCTCGGCCAAGATCATCATCTCGGGTGGCCGTGCGCTGGGCTCCTCCGAGAAGTTCCAGGAGGTCATCCTGCCGGTCGCCGACAAGCTCGGTGCGGCGGTTGGCGCATCTCGCGCCGCCGTCGATGCCGGCTATGCGCCGAACGACTGGCAGGTCGGCCAGACCGGCAAGGTGGTAGCGCCCGACCTTTATATTGCCGTCGGCATCTCCGGTGCCATCCAGCACCTTGCTGGCATGAAGGATTCGAAGGTGATCGTTGCCATCAACAAGGACGAGGAGGCGCCGATCTTCCAGGTCGCCGACTACGGTCTCGTCGGCGATCTCTTCGTCATTCTGCCGGAACTGCAAAAGGCGCTTTGACGCCTTCTGCCAAAGCGTATTAAATTCCGAGGGGTGGGGTAGACGAAGTCGCCCCGCCCTTTTAGTTTGCACTGCACAAAAAACGGGCCGCAAAGGCCTCGACGGGATCGGGTAATGAGCAAGATCGAGACGATCGGCATCATCGGCGCGGGCCAGATGGGCGGCGGCATCGCCCATGTGTCGGCGCTGGCGGGCTATAAGGTGCTGGTTTACGATATTTCGCCCGACCGCATCGAAAAGGGCATCGCTACGATCAGCGGCAACATGGCCCGTCAGGTCGGCTCCGGCAAGCTCGAGGAAACGCTGCGCAATGAAGCGATGGCGCGCATTTCGGCGGCGCCGGCCATGGCCGACCTTGCGGGCGCCGATCTGGTGATCGAAGCAGCGACCGAGGACGAGACGGTCAAGCGCAAGATTTATGCCCAGCTCTGCCCGCAGCTCAACCCCGAGGCCATCCTGGCGACGAACACATCATCGATCTCGATCACACGGCTGGCTTCCCAGACCGACCGGCCGGAACGCTTCATCGGCATACATTTCATGAATCCGGTTCCGGTGATGAAGCTGGTCGAGCTGGTGCGCGGCATCGCCACCGAGGACCAGACCTTCGAGGCGGCAAAAACCTATGTGAAGCAGCTCGACAAGACGATCACCGTCTCGGAGGATTTCCCGGCCTTCATCGTCAACCGCATCCTGCTGCCGATGATTAACGAGGCGATCTACACGCTCTATGAAGGTGTCGGCTCGGTCGACGCCATCGATACCGCCATGAAGCTCGGAGCCAACCATCCGATGGGGCCGCTGCAGCTTGCCGATTTCATCGGGCTCGATACCTGCCTGTCGATCATGCAGGTGCTGCATGACGGACTGTCGGATTCGAAATACCGCCCCTGCCCGCTGCTGGTCAAATATGTCGAGGCCGGCTGGCTCGGACGCAAGACCGGGCGCGGCTTTTACGACTATCGCGGCGAGCATCCCGTTCCGACACGCTGATCCTTATCGCTACCAGCGCACAAAAAGTCGTCCGCCGAGCGCCCCGAGCACGGCAAGGATGGCGACCGCAATCGTGTACCAGATGCCGACGAAAAGCGGCGAATCGTCGAAGCAATGCGCCGCATAGAAGGTCGCCGCCAGCCCGCCGGCAAGCAGGCCCGCGGCCGCACCGGCAAGCACCGGCCTTGTCGGCGCGCCATGGCGCAGCACCGCAAGAAAGACGGCAAGCGGGCCGATCCCGATCAACGGAATGAAGGTCAGGCAGATGACCATGTTCGTCCCGACCAGGCGTGTGCCCCAGTCGGACGCAGGCACGGCGAAGAGTTCGAGAATCACGGCCACAATCACCAGCAGCGGGGCGGCGATCATCCAGCTTGCCGCTCGGCGGGTCGATGCACCGGGCGTCGACAGCGCATGCACCAGGGCAAAGGCGCTGGCGGCAAGAGCGATCGTGAAGACGAATTTGGACAGGAACCGCATCGTGTGCATGGCGATCGCAATGTCGGGGCGCGGGCCGATCGTCAGCCAGAAAACCGCGGCCGCGATCACCATGGCCGCACCGGCGGCAAGCCACCAGGCGGCGCCTAGCGGCAGCGCCTTGCTGCGGGCATCGGCGTCGAGCGCCTTGATGAGATCTTCGGTCCTCATTTTTATTCCCGCCCCGCCCCGAACCGTTTGGCAATGGCGGCAAGCCCGCGGTGCAGTGACACCCGCACAGCCGTCTCGCTGATGCCGAATTTGGCCGCCGTCTCGCCGATCGAACGGCCTTCGACCGATACGGCCGAGACGACGGAACGCTGTGCCGGCGACAGGCTGTCGAGCGCCCGGTTGACGTCGCGCTCGCTCACCGTCTCCGATTCCGGCTCGGCAAAGGTCTCGGCGATTTCGTCGATCTCGACCTCGATCCGCCGGCCGCGCCGCCGGAACGCGTCGATCAGCTTGAAGCGGGCTATTGCATAGACCCAAGGCAGCACCGGCGCATTATGGCGCCAGGTGTGTCGTTTCACATGAATGGCCAGCAAGGTTTCCTGCACGACATCCTCGGGATCCACCCCACCCTGCACGATCTTGCGCCGGGCAAAGCCACGAACGAGCGCGGCGATCCGGTGCAGAAAGTCGGCATAGGCCCTTTCGTCTCCAGCGATCGCGGCCCGCAGCAGCCGTGAAAGCTCGGCTTCGTCCTTGCCGCTCACAAGAGTTCACTCCCCGATATTCGCGTCTCGGCGCTGATTTGTTACGGGGCCGGCGAAATAATGTCCAAGGCAAATTAGCTGAGCATCACGAAAGTTTGCTCCTTTTGAGCAATTGAGCGCGCCAGCAATGTTGACTGCGCTAGTCATGTATTGGTAGGTGCAGCGTGCCAAGCCAATGACCATCGAAATCGAGGACGACGCCATGAAATATGCTCTTTCCGCCCTTGCCGGTGCGACAGCACTTGCAATCAGCCTGATCGCCGGCCCGGCAATAGCAGAGGACGAGGGCATCGTCGTCTACAACGCCCAGCACGAAAACCTGACCAAAGCCTGGGCGGAGGGATTCACCAAGGAAACCGGCATCAAGGTTACCGTCCGCAATGGCGGCGACAGCGATTTCTCCAATCAGATCGTTGCGGAAGGCACCGCTTCGCCCGCCGATGTGTTCCTGACGGAGAATTCGCCGGCCATGGCATTAGTCGAGGCGGCCGGCCTGTTCGCACCGGTCGACACCGAGACGCTGGCCCAGGTTCCGCAGGAGTACCAGCCGGCGAGCGGCAAATGGGTCGGCGTCGCCGCGCGCAGCACGGTCTTTGCCTACAACAAGACCAAGCTGGCCGCCGACCAGCTGCCCAAATCGCTTCTCGATCTCGCCGATCCGAGCTGGAAGGGCCGTTGGGCCGCATCGCCCTCCGGCGCCGATTTCCAGGCGATCGTCAGCGCGCTTTTGCAGCTCAAGGGTGAGGCAGCGACGGCCGAATGGCTAAAGGCGATGAAGGAGAATTTTACCGGCTATAAGGGCAACAGCACGGTGATGAAGGCGGTCAATGCCGGCGAGGTCGAAGGCGGCGTGATCTATCACTATTACTATTACGGCGATCAGGCCAAGACCGGCGAGAACAGCAAGAATGTCGAGCTGCACTATTTCAAGCATCAGGATCCCGGTGCTTTCGTCTCGGTTTCCGGCGGTGGCGTGCTGGCCTCGAGCAAGCACCCGAAGGAAGCGCAGGCTTTCCTGAAATGGGTCACTGGCAAGGGTGGCCAGGACGTGCTGAAGACAGGCGATTCGTTCGAATACGCAGTCGGCAAGGGCGCCGAGTCCAATCCGAAGCTGGTGCCGCTGGCCGATCTGCAGGCGCCGAAAGTCGACCCGACGACGCTGAACTCGAAGAAGGTGACCGACCTGATGACGGCGGCCGGCTTGCTTTAGCCGGCGTTCGTCCTAAAAGGGCAACCGACTGCGCTCCTGTGGGAATTCGCTTTCCGCGGGAGCGCTCTGTTTTCAAGATGGCATTTGTCCATGACCACAAGCTGCTCGCCGCATTCGCCGACGATTGTTTCCGCCTTCGGGCGGAAACGGCACAACGTCTGATCTGATGCAGTCGGCGATCGATCTCGCACCTTCAGGCTTGCCAGCCGATACCACGGCCGTGCGGGCACGTCGTTGGTCGGTCTCATGGATTGCGCTGGCCGCCGTCTTTGTCTCGCTTTTCGCGCTGCTGCCACTTGCCTTCATCGTCTGGGTGGCGGTGCAGACTGGCTGGGAAACCATGGCGGCGCTGGTGTTCAGGCCGCGCGTCGGCGAACTTCTGGTCAACACCAGTCTGCTGGTGGTGCTGACCGTGCCGATTTCGATCGTGCTGTCGGTGGCGCTGGCCTGGCTCACCGAGCGCAGCGATCTGCCGGGGGCCCGCCTATGGGCCTGGTTGTCGGTGGCGCCGCTCGCCATTCCCGCCTTCGTCCACAGTTACGCCTGGATCACCATGGCGCCCAGACTGCACGGCCTGTGGGCCGGCGTGCTTGTATCGGTCATCGCTTATTTCCCGTTCCTCTATCTGCCGATAGCGGCAGCTTTGCGCCGGCTCGATCCCGCTCTCGAAGATGCAGCAGCGGCCCTCGGGCTTGGCCCATGGCGCGTGTTTCGGCGTGTCGTGCTGCCGCAGCTCCGACTCGCCATTTGCGGCGGCTCGCTGCTGGTCGGCCTGCACCTCCTGGCCGAATACGGGCTCTATGTCTTCATCCGCTTCGACACCTTCACCACCGCGATCGTCGACCAGTTTCAGTCAACCTTCAACGGTCCCGCCGCCAACATGCTGGCCGGCGTGCTGGTGACCTGCTGCCTTATGCTGCTCGGGCTGGAGGTGCTGGTGCGCGGCGAAGAGCGCTATGCCCGCGTCGGTTCGGGTGCTGCGCGCCAGCAGCAGCGCACGAGCCTTGGGCGCGCCACCATTCCTTGCCTGCTGCTGCCTGCCATTACCACGCTACTGGCGCTCGGCGTGCCGTTCGCCACCATCGGCCGCTGGCTCATGGCCGGCGGCGCCGATGTCTGGCGGCTCGACGAGATCGGCCTGGCGCTTGGCCAAACGCTGTTCCTGGCGATTGCTGGGGCGCTGCTCGCCACCATCGCGGCAATGCCGATGGCGTGGATCTCGATCCGCGCGCCGGGAAGGCTGCAACGCGTCCTGGAGGCCTGCAACTACATCGTCGGCGCGTTGCCAGGCGTTGTCATCGCCCTGGCGCTGGTCACCATCGCCGTGCGTATCGCCATGCCGCTCTACCAGACCCTGTTCACTATCCTGGTTGCCTATGCGCTGATGTTCCTGCCGCGCGCCCTGATTAGCCTCAGGGCGTCGATCGCACAGGCGCCGGTCGAGCTCGAACGCGCCGCCTCCAGCCTCGGCCGATCGCCGCTCAAGGCGCTGTGGTCGACGACCATCCGCCTGTCGGCGCCGGGCGCCGCAGCCGGCATGGCGTTGGTCGCGCTGGGCATCATGAACGAATTGACCGCAACCCAGATGCTGGCGCCCAACGGCACCCGCACTCTGGCCATGGCGTTCTGGTCCTATAGCGGCGAGATCGACTATGCGTCGGCGGCGCCTTATGCCCTGATCATGGTGGCGATGTCGCTGCCTTTGACCTGGCTGCTCTACGTCCAGTCGAAGCGGATGGCCGGGCGATGAGCTTTCTCGAGCTGAGCGGCATCCACAAGCACTACGGGCCCGTCGCAGCACTTGCCGGCGTCGACCTCAGCGTGGTCAGCGGCAGCCGTACGGCAATCGTCGGGCCATCCGGTTGCGGCAAGACCACCTTGCTGCGGCTGATAGCCGGCTTCGAGGCGCCGGACCAGGGCCGCATCGTGCTCGATGGCGAGGTGCTGGCCGATGGCGACACGGCCGTGCCGGCGCATCGCCGCGGCATCGGGCTGGTGGCGCAGGACGGCGCTCTGTTCCCGCATCTGAGCATCGCCGCCAATATCGGCTTCGGCATGGGGCGTCACGAGGAAAAGCGCAGTGAGCGCATCGCCGAGCTCGCCTATGTCGTCGGACTGGACAAAGGAATCCTGAGGCGCCGCCCGCATGAGCTCTCCGGCGGCCAGCAGCAGCGCGTCGCGCTCGCCCGCGCCATGGCCATGAAGCCGCGGCTGATGCTGCTCGACGAGCCGTTCTCGGCGCTCGACACCGGCCTGCGCGCCTCGATGCGCAAGGCCGTGGCCGAGCTCCTTGAGACCGCCGGCATCACCACCATCCTGGTCACCCATGATCAGGCCGAGGCGCTGTCATTCGCCAGCCAGGTCGCGGTGATGCGCGACGGCAAATTCTCGCAGGTCGGCACGCCGCGCGAGCTCTATTTCAGGCCGAGGGACAGGATGATCGCCGAGTTCCTCGGCGACGCCATCGTCTTGCCGGCCAGGATCGCCGATGGCTTCGCCACCTCGCTGCTCGGCCGCATCGCCGTCGACAGCACCGAGCGGCGCGACATCGCCCGCATCATGCTGCGGCCCGAGCAGGTGCTGCTGAAACGAACCTCGCGTGAAGGCATGTCGGGCACGCCGGACATGCTGTTCGGCGAGGTCACGGAATCCGAATTCGCCGGCTCGATATGCACCATCGCCGTGCGTCTCTTGAACAGTCCCGATCCGCCCGACGCGGCCGCCATCGGCAACACGCCATTGATCCTGCGCAAGCCGGGCATGGACGCGCCGGCCGTCGGCGAGATCGTGCGGCTGACCGTGTCGGGCAAGGCGCATGTGTTTGCCTGAACGGTTTTGCGCAGGGCCGATTTCAATCGACCCGTTTGCCCGCTTGATCGAACCAATGCAGCTTTTCGGACCTGGCCACGACGCGCAATCGGTCGCCTGGCTTGGCGCTGGCGCGGCCTGAGACGCGCACCACGATACGGCTGCCGGCTGCCACGCAATGGAGGAAGCTTTCGGCACCGACCGGTTCGACCGCTTCCACTGTCGCCGTCAGCGCGAGCGCGCCGGCCGGCGCCTCTGCCGCGAAGGTGATATCGGCGTCCTCCGGACGAAAGCCTAGTGTCACTGCCTTGCCCTGTCGAGGCGCCAAGCCAATCACCGTACCGTCGGCCAATACCGAGCTTGGGGAGGCCCCTGTGAGCGCCAGCAGATTCATCGGCGGTGCGCCTATGAACGAAGCGACGAAGGTCGAGGCCGGTCTCTCGTACACATCAAGCGGAGCGCCGGTCTGCTCGACCAGTCCGGCGTTCATGACGACGAGGATGTCGGCCAGCGTCATCGCCTCAAGCTGGTCGTGCGTGACATAAACCGAGGTGACGCCAAGCGAGCGCTGCAGATTCTTGATCTCGATGCGCATCTGCCCGCGCAATTTCGCATCGAGGTTGGACAGTGGTTCGTCGAACAGGAAGACCTTCGGGTTGCGCACGATGGCGCGACCCATGGCGACGCGCTGGCGCTGACCGCCTGAAAGCTCGCGCGGGCGCCGGTCGAGCAGCGCCGAAAGCTCCAGCACCTTGGCCGTCGAGCGTACCCTGCTATCGATCTCGTCCTTCGGCGTGCCGCGGTTGCGCAGGCCATAGGCCATGTTGTCATAGACCTTCATATGTGGGTAGAGCGCGTAATTCTGGAACACCATGGCGATGTCGCGCTCGGTCGGGCCGATGGCGTTGACCACCTTGCCGTCGATGGCGACTGTACCGGCCGAAATGGTCTCCAACCCGGCGATCATCCTCAGCAGCGTGGACTTGCCGCAACCTGACGGGCCGACCAGCACGCAAAGCTCCTTGTCGGGAATGGTGATGGAGACGCCCTTCACGGCTTCGACGCCGCTGGGATAGACCTTCTTCACGTGTTTCAGATCGACGGTCGCCATCAGAGTCTCACTTTTCGGATTCGACCAGGCCGCGCACGAACCAGCGTTGCATCATCACCACGACGAGGATCGGTGGCACGATGGCCAGCATTGCCGTGACCATCACGAGGTGCCATTGGGTGTCGGCATCGGCGAAGGAAACCATCTTTCTCAGCGCGATGACGATGGTGTTCATGTCGCTGCTGTTGGTGACGAGCAGCGGCCAAAGATACTGCGTCCAGCCATAGATGAAGAGGATCACGAACAGCGCGGCGATGTTTGTCCGCGACAGCGGCAGGAGGATATCAAAGAAGAAGCGCCATGGCCCGGCACCGTCGACACGCGCCGCCTCGACCAATTCGCCCGGTATGGTCATGAAGAACTGGCGAAACAGCAGCGTTGCGGTGGCTGAGGCGATCAGCGGGACGATCAGGCCGGCATAGGTGTCGATCATGCCGAGATCGACCATCACCTTGTAGGTCGGCAGGATGCGCACCTCGACTGGAAGCATCAAGGTGATGAAGATCAGCCAGAAGAAGGTCATGCGCAGCGGAAAGCGAAAGAACACGATCGCGTAGGCCGACAGGATCGAGATGAAGATCTTTCCGACCGCAACGCCGAGCGCCATGATCGTGGTGTTGAGGAGCAGCCTGCCGACGCTGACCCCGCCGATACGGCCGATGCCGCCGAACAGCGCCTCGCTGTAGTTGTTCCATAGCTGGCCGCCCGGCAAGAGCGGCAGCGGCGGCCTGAGGATCGTTTGCAGCGTGTGCGTCGAGGCCACGAAGGTGTAGTAGATCGGAAAAGCCACAATCAATATGCCGAGGATGAGCACGGCATGGGCGATGAAGGTACGGAGCGGGGACTGGCCGATCATCGCTGCGCTCAGCCGTAGTGGACTTTGCGTTCCACATAGCGGAACTGGATCGCTGTGAGCGCGATGACGATGGCCATCAGGATGACCGACTGCGCCGCCGAGTCGCCCAGGATCAGATTGACGAAGCCGTCATTGTAGACCTTGTAGACCAGCGTCTCGGTCGTCTTGCCCGGCCCGCCGCCGGTGACGGCATGAACGATGCCGAACGTGTCGAACAGGGCATAGACGGTGTTGACGACCAGCAGGAAAAACGTTGTCGGCGCAAGCAGCGGGAAGACGATGGTCCAGAAGCGCTTGGTTTCGCCGGCGCCGTCCATGGCCGCCGCTTCGATCAGCGTTTTCGGCACCGCCTGCAGGCCGGCGACGAAGAACAGGAAATTGTAGCTGATCTGCTTCCAGGCAGCCGCCGACACCAGCAGGATCATGGCGTGGGTGCCGTTGAGCAGTGGGTCCCATGCGATGCCGAGGCTTCTCAGCAAATAGGCCAACGAGCCTATCGAAGGGTTGAACAGAAACAGCCACAGCATGCCGGCGATCGCCGGCGCCACGGCATAAGGCCATATCAACAGTGTGCGGTAGAGGCCTTTGCCGCGCACGGCCTTCTCGGCCATGACCGCGAGCAGCAGGGCCACAACCATGGCAACGATCGCGGTCGCAAGCGAGAACACCACCGTGACCTTGATCGAGTTGAGGTAGGCCGGATCGGCCAGCACCTTCCGGAAATTGGCAAACCAGACGAACCTGCTCTTCAGTCCGAACGGGTCTTGCCTGAGCATCGACTGGTAAAGCGCCTGACCAGCCGGCCAGTAGAAGAAAACCAGGGTTATGGCGAGCTGTGGCGCCACCAGCAGGTAGGGCAGGATCTTGTTGGGAAAGACGACGCGTGGAGACAGGCTGATTTCCCTCGCTATCCAGGCATCGCCCACGCGCGCTCGCGTGGGCGATATTCCAACCGACTGACCGAGACGATCTCGTTAGTTGTCCAGGGCTTCCTTGATCGCGGCGTTGCCGCGCGCGACCGCATTGTCGAGCGCCTGCTGGGCGGTTTGCTGGCCGGCCAGCATCTTCTCCAGCTCCTCGTTCTGGATATCACGCACCTGCGGCAGATTGGGCAGACGCACGCCCTTCGAATTGTCGGTCGGCGACTTGCCGATCATCTGCAGGATGGGTGTCTCGCGGCCCGGGTTCTTGTCATAGAAGCCTGATTTCTTGGTCGCCTCGTACGCGGCGAGCGTCACAGGCAGGTATCCCGACTTCTGGTGCAGGTATTCCTGTACATCGGTCTTGGACAGATAGGCAAAGAAGGCGGCAACGCCCTTGTATTCCTCGTCCGACTTGTTGCCGAACACCCATAGGCTGGCACCGCCCGGCGTCGTGTTCTGCGGGGCACCCTTGGCGTCACTGTCGTAGGGAAGCTGGCCGATGCCATAGTTCATGCCGGACTTGACGATATCGCCGAGGCCGCCCGACGATTCGGTGAAGATGCCGCATTCGCCGGCGAGGAATATCTGCTTGGCTTCGGAGGTGCGTCCGCCATATTTGAACGTGCCGTCCTTGGCCAGGTCGGCGAGCGCCTGGAAGTGGTTGACGAAAATCGGCGCATTGATCTTGAGTTCGACGTCGCCGCCGGCCAGGCCATTCTGCTGGGTGGCCCAAGGCACGTCATTCCACGCCGCGAAATTCTCCAGATGGATCCAGGTCAGCCAGGTCGAGGTATAGCCGCAAGAGGCGGCGCCGCTCGTTTTGATCTTCTTGGCGGCTTTCCAAACCTCGTTCCAGGTCTTGGGCGGATTGTTCACGTCGAGGCCTGCCTTCTGGAAGATGTCCTTGTTGTAGTAGAGGATCGGCGAGGAGGAGTTGTAGGGGAAGGACAGCATGGTGCCGTCCGGCTTGGAATAATAGCTGACGATGCCGGGCAGATACTGGCTCTTGTCGAAAGTCATCCCGGCGCCGGTCATCACATCGGCCACCGGCTTTATCGCACCCTCGGCCGCCATCATCACGCCGGTGCCGACGTCGAACACCTGGAGGATATCGGGCGCTTGCCCGGCACGAAAGGCAGCGATGCCGGCATTCAGCGTCTCCGGATAGGTGCCCTTGAACACCGGAACGAGCTCATAGTCGCTCTGGCTGGCGTTGAAATCCTTGGAGATCTTGGCGACGACCTCGGCGTTGGCGCCGGTCATGGCGTGCCACCAGCTGATCTGCGTGACGGCGAAGGCAGAGGTGGTGGAAAGCAGGGTCACGGTGGCGGCGATACCGGCCGCAAAGCCGAAGAACTTCATGTTTCATCTCCCGTTTGTCATTGGCGAAAGGGGGCACCTCCGCAAAGCCAATATGTGGCGCTGATGACAATCGGACAACGGTTTTGTTGCCGATCAATGAACATCATTCCTTCCTAAAGTGCACTCGCTACCGAAACCGGGCGCCAGAAATCACATCACCGTCTTTTCGGCGCAGCGGGCGTCGGTTTTCCCCCGAAAAGACCCGTCTCATGGCCCGCGGGTTAACCATTCGTTAAAATCTCCAAGAGCTAATCCGTCACACCTCCCCTGTTAGTTTTGACCGAGTGAACCAGGATGCTGACGGTCTATAATTGTATCGTAAATCAGCACGACCTGAGACTGGTTGCGCTCGCCGCACTCGTCTGTGGAATTTCTTGTTTCTCTGCGGTTAATCTCCTTAAGCATGTCGGCCGATCGACCGAGCGAAACCGGCTTGTCTGGCTGATGATCGCCGCAGCTTCGACCGGGTTCGGCATATGGGCGACGCATTTCATCGCCATGACCGCGTTTACGCCGGGAATACCGAACGCATACAATCCGGGATTATCCGCCTTTTCGCTTGCCGCCGCCGTCATCCTGACCGCGCTTGGGATGTGGGTCGCCACCTTGCGCCGCGGCATCGACCATTTCCTCGTCGGTGGCGCCATTCTCGGTGGCGCCATCGCGACGATGCACTACATCGGCATGGCAGCTTTCGAGGTCGAAGGCCGGGTCGTATGGAACCTGCTCCTTGTCGCGATATCGCTTCTGGCCGGCGTGACCCTTGCGGCACTGGCGCTCCTGGTCGTCTTGCGCCGCCCGTCAGCACTCGCGACTCTCGGCGGCGCCGCGCTTTTGACGCTGGCCATTTGCAGCTTGCATTTCATCGCGATGGCCGCGGTGTCGATCATTCCGGATTCCTCGATTGAAATATCCGAACATTCCATCGAGCCCATTTCCCAGGCCTTTGCCGCAGCGGTCGCCAGCCTTGTAATCCTTGTGCTGTCAGGTGCCGCGCTGTGGATCGATCTGCGCTTTCGCCACCAGAAGCTCGAGGCCGAGCGCATGCACGATCTCGCCAATGCGGCGGTGGAAGGTCTGATCGTTTGCGATGGCACCCGCATCGTCAGCGCCAATGACAGTATGGCGAAGCTGACCGGAACAGCGACAGCCACCCTGAATACGATGCAACTCGGCGAGCTTTTCGACGGACAGAGCGCAGCCGCTATGTCCGGCTTCGGCGAACAGGCGCAGGAAGCGACATTAAGGGGCAGCGACGGCGCGAGAATTCCTGTCGAGCTGATCGCCAGGAAGATCACCTACTGCGGCAGGCCTCATACGGTGCTTGCCGTTCGCGACATCCGTGAGCGCAAGAAAGCAGAAGAAGAGATCCTCCGCCTCGCGCATTTCGATCCGCTTACCGGGCTGCCAATCGGCGGAGCTTTTCTTCCCGGCTGGAAGCAGAATTCGCCTCGATGGATCGTGGCGGCAGGGATGGATATCTGGCGCTCCTGCTGCTTGACCTCGACCGGTTCAAGCAAGTCAACGACCTCTACGGCCACAGCGCCGGTGACGCGATGCTGCAGAAACTCGCGCACTGCATTTCCGGCATTCCGCGCCACGGACAAATGCTCGCGCGTCTCGGCGGCGACGAATTTGCCATCATAGCTCCGAACCTCCCCGACCCCCTGGCCGCAGGCCGGATAGCCGAGGACTTGCTGGCGGCGATCCGCGAGGAAAACAGGGTTTCGGTCGGCTCCGGCCTCGTCTCGGCCAGCATCGGCATCGCCTTCTTTCCGCTGGATGCCGAAGACCAGGCCGGCCTGATCAGCCACGCCGACACGGCACTCCATCGCGCCAAAACCGAAGGCAGGGACACTTACCGGTTTTTCGAGATAGCCATGGGCACCGCGGCCCGCGACAAGCGCGTGATGGAGCATGAATTGCGCCAGGCCATCGCCCGCAAGGAGTTCCACCTCGTCTACCAGCCTCAGAAGGA
Source organism: Mesorhizobium sp. M0904 (assembly GCF_040319475.1). NCBI lineage: Bacteria > Pseudomonadati > Pseudomonadota > Alphaproteobacteria > Hyphomicrobiales > Phyllobacteriaceae > Mesorhizobium > Mesorhizobium sp. M0904. The sequence goes on from NZ_JAMYOC010000012.1 coordinate 46,038, forward strand.
AATCCGCGGCGGCAGGATGATCGGCTTCGAAGCCCTGGTCCGGTGGCAGCACCCTGAGCGGGGTGATATTTCTCCGGCTGTTTTCATCCCCGTGGCCGAGGACAGTGGCGCGATCGCCCAGATCGGCGACTGGGTGCTGACGACGGCTTGTAACGATGCTGCTCGCTGGACAAATCCGCTGATGGTCGCAGTCAACGTCTCCGCCGTGCAGCTTCACAATCCGAACTTCAGCCGCAAGGTGCATGACGCACTGGCGAGGTCCGGCCTGGCACCCGGCAGGCTGGAACTGGAGATCACCGAAACAGCCCTGGTGAAGGATATGCCACGCGCGCTGGCGGCCTTGAGGCAGGTCAAGGCGCTTGGCGTGCATGTAGCGATGGACGATTTTGGCACCGGCTACTCTTCGCTGTCCAACCTTAGCGCCTTTCCCTTCGACAAGATCAAGATCGACGGGTCGTTCATCAAATCGGTCGACAAGAACGCCCAGTTCGCGGCGATCGTCCGCGCCGTGCTGGGGCTTGGACGCGGTCTCGGCCTACCGGTCCTTGCGGAGGGCATCGAGACGCCGGGTGAATTGCAGTTCCTGGACGCCGAGGCTTGCGAGATCGGGCAAGGCTATTACCTCGGCAAACCGGCTCCGATCGAGACGTTCGGCGAACTGACGGGCGTGGCTGCTCCGGCAATCCGCACAGCCAGCCGACGCGGCGCAAGCATTGCCGTGCTCAAGCCGCGCCTGCGCACGGTCTGAGCCTATCCCGGCTGAAGCGCCGCCTCGACCAGACGCTTGGCATCCGGCCCCGACCATTCGGCCGGGCCGTTCATATGGGCGATGAGGCAGCCTTGCCCATCGATCAGCATGGTGACGGGCAGACCTAGCGCCAGGCCGCGCGTCTTGACGTCGTTGAACAGCGCCATCGTGGCATCGCGATAGTAGCCGAGCGACTTGACGCCGGTGTCCTCCAGGAATTTCTTCGGTTTGGCATCGTCGCCGGCATCGACGTTGACGGCAACAACCTGAAACGCATCGCTGCCCATCTCCTTCTGCAGCGCATCGAGCGCCGGCATTTCGGCGCGGCAAGGCGCACACCATGTCGCCCACAGATTGAGCAGCACCGTCTTGCCGGCATGATCGGCGATCATCGTCGGCTCCCCGTCGGGGCCGTTGAAGGCAAGGCTTTTCAGCGATTGCGGCGGATCCGCCGGCAAAAGCGCGGCAACCTGGCCGGTAGCAGCGGCGGCGATCTTCTTGGCACGGTCGGTCTTGGCGACGCAGGCGGCGTCGTCCTTGCCGCCGCCGGCGGCCACTGGCGCGGGCGCCTTGTTGCCAGAACTGCTTTCCCTGACATATACCGCGACCGCGCCGGCCAGCACGCCCGCAACCAAAGCGGCGAGGATGAGACGCAAAGCCGGGAAAAATCTATTGCCGTCTGCCATTTTTGAAAAACTGCTCCGGAGCACGGGTTATAGCGATGAACGACAAGAAGGCCAGCAACCAGATGTGGGGCGGACGTTTTGCCTCGGGTCCGGCCGCAATCATGGAAGCGATCAACGCGTCGATCTCGTTCGACCGCAAACTCTATGCGCAGGATATTCGCGGCTCGATCGCCCATTGCCAGATGCTGGCGCAAACGGGCATTATTTCGGCGGCCGATCAAGAAAAAATCACTCACGGGCTGAACACGATCCTGGCAGAGATCGAGGCCGGCACATTCGAGTTCTCCACCAGGCTGGAAGACATCCACATGAATATCGAGGCCCGTCTGGCCGATTTGATCGGGCCCGCAGCTGGCCGCCTGCATACCGCCCGCTCGCGCAATGACCAGGTGGCGGTCGACCTCAGGCTGTGGGTCAAGGACGAGTGCTTTCGCGTCGCCGAGGCGCTGAAGGGGCTGATCACGGCGTTCCTAGATCGCGCCGAGGAGCATGCGGCAACGGTGATGCCGGGCTTCACCCACATGCAGGCGGCGCAGCCGGTGACCTTCGGCCACCACTGCATGGCCTATGTCGAGATGTTTGCGCGCGACCTGTCTCGCGTCCGCGATGCGATTGAGCGTATGGATGAAAGCCCGCTCGGCGCTGCCGCCCTTGCCGGCACCAGCTTTCCGATTGACAGGCACGAGACAGCGAAGGCGCTTGGCTTCCGCGAGCCGATGCGCAATTCGCTCGACAGCGTTTCGGATCGCGATTTCGCGCTCGAGTTCCTGGGCGTAGCAGCGATCTGCGCGACGCATCTGTCGCGACTGGCTGAAGAGATCATCATCTGGTCGACGCCGCAATTCGGCTTCGTCAGGCTGTCGGATAGTTTCTCGACGGGTTCGTCGATCATGCCGCAGAAGAAGAATCCCGACGCTGCCGAACTGGTGCGCGGCAAGACCGGCCGCGTCACCGGGCACCTCGTCGGCTTGCTGACAGTAATGAAGGGCATGCCGCTGACCTATGGCAAGGACATGCAGGAAGACAAGGAATCCGTCTTCGACGCGGCCGAGACGCTCGACCTGATGCTGGCGGCAATGACCGGCATGGTGCGCGACATGACGGTGAACACCGCGGCGATGAAAAAGGCCGCCGGCGCCGGCTATTCGACTGCGACCGACCTCGCCGACTGGCTGGTGCGCACGCTCGGCCTGCCGTTCCGCGAGGCGCACCATATCACTGGCCGGGCGGTGGCGCTGGCCGAGGACAGGAAGATCGGGCTCGACAGGCTTTCGCTGGAGGATCTGCAGTCCATTCACCCCGGTATCAGCGCCGACGTGTTTTCGGTCCTTGCCGTGCAGAATTCTGTAAAGAGCCGCACGAGCTTCGGCGGCACCGCGCCGTCCGAGGTGCGCAAGCAGATCCGCTACTGGAAAAAGCGGCTCGCCAAGGCGTAAGACGCGGGGTGCAATGGCCGCAAAACTCGGCTAGAAGCGGCTGCGGGCAAAAGTTTCGGACGGATGGCACGATGACCGGAAGCAGGATTTTGGTGACGCTGACGCTGTTGGCAGCAATGGCCACCGTTGCGGCCTGCGGCAGGAAGGCTGCGCTTGATACGCCCTACGCGGCCGCCGTGCAGGCCCGCAAGGACGCCGAGAAGGCCAAGCAACCTTTGCCGCCGGAGCCGGAAAAACCTGTTGAGGACAAGAAATTCATCCTCGACCCGCTGCTCTGATTTTTCGGACCAATCTCGTGAACCATTTCGACTACCGCGACGGCGCGCTGCATGCCGAGGACGTGGCGATATCAGACATCGCCGCCAGCGTCGGCACGCCGTTCTATTGTTATTCGACGGCGACGCTGACCAGGCATTTTCGCGTCTTCACAGAGGCCTTTGCCGGGCTCGACGCCCTCGTCTGCTATGCCATGAAGGCGAATTCGAACCAGGCCGTGCTGAAGGTGTTGGCAAGACTCGGCGCCGGCGCCGACGTGGTCTCGGAGGGCGAATTGCGCCGCGCTTTGGCGGCCGGCATTCCGGCAAGCAAGATCCTGTTTTCGGGCGTCGGCAAGACCGCGCGCGAAATGGATTTTGCGCTCTCGGCCGGCATTCTCTGTTTCAACGTCGAATCCGAACCGGAGCTGGAGCTGCTGTCGGCCCGCGCGACCGCGCTGGGCAAGATCGCGCCGATCTCGCTGCGCATCAATCCGGATGTCGACGCCAGGACGCACAACAAGATTTCGACTGGGAAGGCCGAGAACAAGTTCGGCATTCCCTGGCAGCAGGCACGAAAGGTTTATGCGCGCGCGGCTGAGCTGCCGGGCATCAAGGTCACCGGCATAGACACCCATATCGGCAGCCAGATCACCGAATTGCAGCCCTTCGACGAGGCCTTTGCGCTGCTGGTGGAGCTGGTCGGCGCCTTGCGCTCCGACGGTCATGCCATCGAGCACATCGATGTCGGTGGCGGCCTTGGCATTCCCTACCGCGTCGACAACAACCCGCCGCCTTTGCCCGATGCCTATGCCCGGATCGTCAGAAAGCATGTCGTCGCCGAACTCGGGCTGAAAGTGATGTTCGAGCCAGGCCGGCTGATCGTCGGCAATGCCGGCATCCTGGTCTCGGAGGTAATCTTCGTGAAGGAGGGCGACGCCAAGAACTTCCTCGTCGTCGACGCCGCGATGAACGACCTGATCCGGCCGACGCTTTACGACGCTTTCCACGACATCAAGCCGGTGGCGCAGCAGCCGGCCGCAGCACCGCGCATGAAGGTCGACGTCGTCGGCCCGGTTTGCGAGACCGGTGACTATCTCGGGCTCGACCGTGACCTGCCCCGGCTGAAATCCGGCGACCTGATCGCTGTCGCCACCGCCGGCGCCTATGGCGCCGTCCAGGCCGGCACCTACAATACCAGGCTGCTGGTACCGGAAGTGCTGGTCGACGGCGACCGCTTCCACGTTGTGCGCCCGCGCCAGACCTATGACGAGCTGATCGGACTGGATTCGGTGCCGGACTGGTTGGAGTAGAACTCTGCAGCTACAGGCGGTGCTGAATGAGCGCCCTGGTTTCGGCGATCCTGTTCTCGTTCCGGCGATAGAATGTCCACTGCTTGATGCGCTTGCTGCGCAAAAGCCCTGCCTGGGTGAGCACGCGCATATGTTCGCTGAGCGTCGCCTGGGTGATCCCCAGCTTTTCAGCGATCAGCAGCGCGCAGACTCCGTCGTCGACCAGATCGCCGTCCGCCTGCGGCGGAAAGTGCGCGAGCGGGTCCTTGAGCCAATCGAGGATCTGCAGCCTGCGCTCGTTGGCAATCGCTTTGAAGAAGTCGACCTCTTGCATTTAGCTACTTTGCCAAGTTACTAAGTAATGTCAACTCTGAATGTCAGCCCTGGGAGTGAAAGCATGCTGCACGGCCACACGATCACACGCGAGCGCATTGCGGCGATGGAACCACGCATCCGACCCTTCGTGCGCCACACGCCGGTGCTGCGCGTCGACATGGCCGATTTCGGCCGCCCGGCTCTGCCGGTCGACCTGAAGCTTGAGTGCTTGCAGCATTCCGGCTCGTTCAAGGCGCGTGGTGCGTTCACCAATCTCCTCGAACGGCCGGTTCCTGCGGCCGGCGTCGTCGCCGCATCGGGCGGCAATCACGGCGCCGCCGTCGCCTATGCCGCCATGCGACTCGGCCACAAGGCGACCATCTTTGTTCCCGAAGTGAGCCCGCAGGCCAAGCTGGACCGCATCCGCGGCTACGGCGCCGAGCTGATCGTCGGCGGCGCCCGTTATGCCGAGGCGCTGGCCGCCAGCGAGAGCTTCGCCGAAAAATCCGGCGCCCTGCAGATCCACGCCTTCAACCAGGAGGAGACGCTGGTCGGGCAGGGCACGCTCGGCCTCGAAATCGAGGCCGACCTTCCGAAGCTCGACACCCTGCTGGTTGCTGTCGGCGGCGGCGGCCTGATCGGCGGCATCGCCGCCTGGTTTTCCGGCCGCATCAGGATCATCGCGGTCGAGCCGGAGGGTGCGCCGACGCTTCATCGCGCGTTCGCCGCGGGCCGACCCGTCGACGCGCCGGCTGAGGGCGTCGCCGCCGATTCGCTCGCGCCAAAGCGTGTCGGCGAAATGATGTTTCCTATCGCCGAGGCATTTGTCGAGCGCTCGATCCTGGTCGGCGACGACGACATTATCGCCGCCCAGGCGGCGCTGTGGGACCGCGTGCGAATCATCTCCGAGCCGGGCGGTGCGGCCGCCTTCGCGGCGCTCCTGTCCGGCCGCTACGCACCGGCTAGAGGCGAGCACGTTGCCGTACTGGTCTGCGGCGCAAACGCCAATCCGGCGAAATTCTGACAATATCCGGGGCATTATTGTTCACGTTTTGGGGAACCGCCTCGCCTTCGCCGTGTTTGTTGGTATCCTTAGGGCGATGTGCATCCGCTTGGACGCACGAAGTACGCGCTAAGATTTTAGGTCTTCGCATCGTGCTTCCCGGAAATCGACTTTTCGGGCCCATGCGATAGACTCGTGAGGCCTGGGCTATCCCGCCCGGCCAGGAAGGGCCGATGACGCAACGACCCATTTTCACCAGCGATCGCAGTCTGGCCAGGCGCCTTGCCTTGAGCCGGCTGGGGACGCAGGTCTCGATAATCGTCGAACGCGGCTGGCCATTGCTGCTGCCGCTGATCATCGTCGCCAGCCTGTTCCTCAGCATTTCGTGGCTCGGCCTATTCCCATTTTTGCCCGATCTGGCGCGGATCGGTCTTATCACGGCATTCGGCGTCGCAGCGCTTGCCGCACTCTACCCGCTGCGTTTCTTCCGCACGCCATCCAGTGCCGAGGTCGACCGCCGCATCGAGGCGGCCAACCGGCTGCTGCACAGCCCGGTGCAGGTCCAGACCGATCGCCCGAGCGGCAAGGAAAGCATTTTTTCGCAAGCCCTGTGGCGCGAGCATCAGCGGCGCATGGCTGACCGGCTGGGCGAGCTTGGCGGCGACGTGCCGCGCACACGCGTGCCGGAACGCGACCCGTGGGCGTTGCGCGCCGTTGCCGCGCTTTTGTTGGTCACTGCCTTTGCCTTCTCCTTCGGGCCGTCGGGCGGCAGGCTGGGCGACGGCTTTGTTGCCCGTGCCGCCCGCGACGTCGTGCCGCCGCGCATTGATGCCTGGGTGACGCCGCCGGCCTATACCGGCAGGCCGCCGATATTCCTGAACGCCCCAGTGCTTGCCAACAACGCCACTCAAACGGCGCCGACCTTCACCGTTCCGGAGGGCAGCGATGTGTCGCTGCGCGTCACCGGCGGTTCGGGCGAGGAAACGCTGAGTTACGCCGACACCGGCGGCAACACCCGCGCCATCGATCCGACCGGGCCGCAAGCCGCCAAGACTGAGGCAGCTCCGGCAACGCCTTCCACCGTGCGCCAGTTCAGCGGCAAGTTGACGGCCGACGGCACGCTGACGCTGCAGTCCGGCGACGGCGAGCTCGGCCGCTGGGCCTTCGCCATAATTCCCGACAAGCCGCCGCAGATCCGCTTTGTCGGCGAGCCGAAGCGCGCCGTCAACGGCGCCTTCGAACTCAACTACCAGATTGACGACGACTATGGCGCGGCCTCCGCCAAGGCCGTTTTCGCATTGGCCGATCCGCAGGCACCCAACGCGCATCCGCTCTATGGCCCGCCGGAAATGCCGCTGACGTTGCCGCGCCGCGGCGGGAAGGCGAATGCCGCTAAGACGACGAAGGACCTGACCGACCATGTCTGGGCCGGTGGTAACGTCAAGCTGTCGCTTGTCGCCACCGACGGTGCCGGACACACGGCGACCAGCGAAACCAAGACGCTGGTGATGCCGGAGCGGCCATTCTCCAACCCGTTGGCGCGGGCTGTTGTCGAGCAGCGCCGCATGCTGGCGCTCGACGCCTATGCCAAGGACCGGGTGCTCGACCTAATGGATGCGATCACGCTCAGGCCCGAAGACACGTTCGACAACATGACGCACTACCTCGCCATCATGAGCGCCCGCACCCGGCTGAAGATGGCTGACAGCGACGACCAATTGCGCGACGAGGTCGCTTACCTCTGGGAGATCGCGCTCGGCATCGAGGAAGGCAATCTGTCGGCGGCCGAGAAGCGGCTGCGCCAGGCGCAGCAGGCGCTGCAGGATGCGATCAAGAACGGCGCCAGCGACCAGGAGATCGAGAAGGCGATGAAGGAACTGCGCGAGGCGATGAACCAGTTCCTGCAGGAATTCGCGGCGCGGGCGCAGCAGAATCCGAATGCGCCACAGATGCAGCAGAACGGCCGGGAACTGCGCCAGAGCGACATCGACCGCATGATGGACCAGATCGAGAACCTGGCGAAATCCGGCAATCGCGACCAGGCGCAGCAATTGCTGTCTGAGCTGCAGGACATGATGAACAATCTGCAGGCAGGCCGCCAGCAACAAGGCGGTCAGCAGGACAGCGAGATGCGTCAGCAGATGGATAAGCTGGGCGAGATCATGCGGCGCCAGCAGGAGATGATGAACGACACCTTCCGCATGGACCAGATGCAGCGTGGCCAGCAACAGCGCGGGCAGAACCGCGACGAGCAGCTCGGCGAGAACGGTGAGCCGGGCCCGATGGACGAACAGGGCAAGCCCGGCCTGGGCGACGACCGCGATCCGCTCGGCCGGCCGGGGCAGATGACGCCGCAGGAATTCGCCGATGCGATGAAGCAGTTGCAGGAAGGCCAGGGCAAGCTGCAGAGCGAGCTCGATCAATTGAGGAAGAGCCTCGAAGGCATGGGCCTCGACCCCAATGAGGGGTTTGGCGAGGCCGGCAAATCCATGGGCAATGCCGAACAGGCGCTCGGCGAGGGCGAAGGCGACCAGGCCGTCGGTCACCAGGGCCGCGCATTGGAAGCCTTGCGCAGGGGCGCCAAGGACATGATGAAGCAATTGCAGGCGATGCAAGGCGACCAGGGCGGCAACGGCCAGGGCGGACGACAGCAGAATGCCGACCGTGACCCGCTCGGGCGGCCCCGCACCAGCGAGGGTCCCGATGACGGGAGTTCGGTGAGAGTGCCTGACGAGATCGACGTGCAGCGTGCCCGCCAAATCCTCGAAGCGATCCGCAAGCGGCTCGGCAATGCACTCAGCCCCGATATCGAGCGCAGCTATCTGGAGCGGCTGCTGGAGCTGAAGTAAGGCTGCCTGTATTCGGAAGATCGCCGCGCGCGGTCCGTGGTGGCCGCCACCGCCGGACTGAGCGGCATTCTTTAACGGTTGGTGAACGCCTCGCGGATCGCCTCTTCCATGCCGTCGATGGCCTCGCCGGAAGCGTTCGGGTTGCGCCGCAGCACCACGTTCGAGGAATCGATGTCGCCGAACCCGTCGGCGGTCGTAAGCTCGCGGCAGCCGGCCGGAATGTTGCTGCGCGAGATCGGCGCAATCGCCAGCCCGGAGGTGACGGCGAGCCGCAGGCCGCCATTGGTATCGCTGGTGTAGGCGACACGATAGGCGAGATCGCGCTGTTCCAGCGACTTTATCGCGAAATCCTTGCACCAACCGGCACGGTTGTAGAGCGCGATCGGCACCGGCCGCTCCTCATGCATGTGATGCAGCTCTGACGTCACCCATACGGTCGGGTCATGCATCAGCACCTCACCGCCCGACAGATCCTGCCATTCGAACACCACCGCCAGATCGAGCTCGCCAGCGGCGAGCGCCGCGATCTGCGCACCGGAATGCGCGTAGCGGACGGTGATGTCGACCTGAGGATGGCGCTTGGCAAAGGCGCCGAGCGCGCGCGACAGGATCGCGTGGCCATATTCCTCCGGGATACCGATGCGCACCGGCCCGCCAAGCGGCGCCGCGACCATCGATGCCGCCGTCTCGTCGAGCAGTGAAACGATGCGCCTGGCGTTGGCGATGAGCTCGCCGCCGCGCCGTGTCAGCGCCACACCGCGCGAGCCGCGCTCGAACAGGCTGTCGCCGATCATGCCTTCAAGCTTCTTCATCTGCATCGAGACCGCCGACTGGGTGCGCCCGGCCCGCTCCGCCGCCTTGGTGAAATTACCACTGTCGGCGACCGCCACGAAGGTTCGCAACAGGTCGCTGTCGAGATTGGGTCGCATGTGCCCGCCATAAGAAAATCTGATTGCTGGCATCATTCCAATTCGTTTGCAACATGTCAAACGGCGGACAATAGTTCGCCTTACCCATTGGATATGCGGCCGCGAAATCGGCCGCGGACCAATCAAAAGTCCTCACTCGTACCCGCTGCCCGAAATGGCGGCGGGTTCTTTTTACCCGGATGCAGGCCTGTGTTCGGCCGCGCACGCGGGGACAGGAGCGCCTATGCAGAATCGGCTTGTGCTCGGCATCCTCAGCCTCTGTCTCGGCGTACTGGTCTTTTCGCTGCAGGACCCGCTGGTCAAGGCGGTGTCGAGCCACTATCCGGTCACCGAGGTGATGGCGATCCGCTCGATCGTCGCCCTGCCGATCCTGGTTTTCCTCGTCCACGCCGATGTCGGATTGCAGGCAATCCTGTCGAAGCGGTTCGGCATGCTGACGATGCGCGCCTTCATCCAGTTCACCTCCTACACGGCCTACTATCTGGCAATCGCCGCCCTGCCGCTGGCTGACGCGGTGGCGCTCTATTTCATGGCGCCGCTGTTCATCATGGCGCTGGCCGGCCCCTATCTCGGCGAACGCGTGTCCTGGCAGGCGCTCGCCACCGTCCTGGTCGGCATGCTCGGCGTGCTGGTGATGGTGCGCCCAGGCGCCGGCTTGTTCGACTGGGCGGCGCTGCTGTCGCTAGGTTCGGCTCTGCTCTACGGTTTCTCGCAGCTGATGGCGCGCAAGATCGGCGACACCGAATCCTCGACCGTCATGGCGTTCTATCAGAACGGCGCCTATCTGGTCGGCGCGGCCTTGGTAGCGGCATTGTTTTGGCTGGCAGGCATTGACCACGCCGTGCATCCGAGCCTCGAGTTCCTCGTCCGGCCATGGGCCTGGCCGGCGACGCCGGATCTCCTCAAGATGGGGGCATGCGGCTTCGTTGCCTCGGCCGGAATGATCCTGTTGTCGCAGGCCTACCGGCTGGCGCCCGCCAACAGCGTCGCCACCTTCGAATACACCGGTATCATCTGGTCGCCGCTATGGGGTTTTCTGTTCTTTGCCGAAATGCCGCGACCAGCGACGGCGGCCGGCGCAGCCCTCATCATCGGCGCCGGGCTTTTTGCGCTCAATGCCGGCCGGCGCCGGAGCGGCGAGCCAGCCATTGCGGCGACCTGCGACCCTGCCTGAAGGCGGTCGACCTTGGGCTTTAGGCGAAGCAGGCGAGCGCCTGTTCGACGCGGGCGCGGATTTCAGCCAGCGCGAACGGTTTTTGCACGACGTCGAGAATAATGCCGTCCAATTCCTCGGCGCGCTCGCGTTGGTCGGCATAGCCGGTCATCAGAACGATCTTCACCGCCGGGAACAGCGCCGCTGCCGCCTTGGCCATCTCGATGCCGTCCATCTCCGGCATGCGGATGTCGGACAGCACAAGGTCGTAGCCCCCCTGCGCCGCCCCGATCAGAGAAAGACCGTGCGCGCCATCGGCGGCAACAGTGACATTATGCCCGGCGCGTTCGAGCGCACGGGCGGCGAGGCTGCGGACGGATTCATCGTCCTCGACGATCAGGAGCTTTGCCATGGGCAGGATATTTGGCGAGGAAAAGTTGATGTTTCCTGAAGGCGCTGAGGGTCGATGAGGCCTTTTCAGAATTCGCTCTGGCGAGTCAGATGGCGTGGTTTTCGAGAACCGGAGCGGAGCGGACTGTCGACTCCGAGAGCACCGGAAGCGCTCAAAACTGCGTCAGGTGGCCGCCGGAGTAGAATTATCAAAAGACCTCAAGCGTCGCCCTTGACGATGCCGACGAACGGCAATTCGCGAAACGCGTGGGCGACGTCCATGCCATAACCGACGACGAAATAATCGGGGCAGTCGAAGCCGACATAGTCGGCGTTGAGCGTGGTCTGGCGGCGCATGCGCTTGTCGAGCAGCACGGCGATGGCACAGCTCCTCGCGCCGCGCGACAGCATGAGGTCGCGGGTGAAACTCAGCGTTTTGCCGGATTCCAGAATGTCGTCGATGAGAAGCACGTCGCGGCCGGCGACCTCGTTGTCGATGTCGCGCAGCACCCTCACCTCACCGCTGGTCGTGCCGGCGCCATAGCTGGAGATGAAGATGAACTCGACCTCCGGCGACAGGCCGACATCGTGCATGGCACGGATAAGATCGGCGGCGAAGATGAATGATCCTTTCAGCACCGAGATTACCAGAAGGTCGTGGTAGTCGTGCCCGGCGATCTCCTTGGCAAGTTCCAGGTTCCGCCGCGCAATGGCGGACGCTGAAAACAGGACTTCGATGTCCTTGCCGCGCACGACTGGCATTGGCTGCCCTTCCAGAAATGATCGCCTTGTAGGCGAAGCCGACCGAAACGGTCTTCAACCCCGTTTCTAGGCATGTCGAGCCGGCTGGCAAGGCCAATCTTTCGCAGGACGCCCGCGAACGGTCGGATGCCCCAGCGCGTCGCGAATCGTTTACTTGGTGACCCGTTGATTTTCCGGCGCCGTCCTAACGAATCAGCGCATGGCCGCCCGACATCCAGAAGGCGGCAAAGGCGGCACCGACGCCGACAATCCAGAAGATCGGCCCACCGTGCACCCACAACGGCCGTTCGACGGCGGTTTCGGGCTTGCGCAACATGTCCATGCCTTCGATGGAAGGCGTGGAAATCATGCGGGCAGGCGGCGGCGCAAAGTCTGGACGTGTAAAATGGCGGGGCAGCACCTCATAGTCGGCATCGATGACGTCGGCGGTCACGTCATGCATGATGCGTTCCGGCCCGGCGGCCGGATCGGTCATGATTTCGCCGGAAACCGGGCGCGCGGTTCGATCCTCAGCCATCATGGCCTGACACTACAGCACCTGTTCGCTGTTCGTTTCTTTTGGGTAAACGGAAATGGTTAACGCTTCCCCACCGGAACCCCTGGGACTCGCTCGAAAAGCCGCCAAATTAACCGTCGGTTAACCATGCCGGCCGATGGTCTTACCACAGAAAGGGCTGGCATCTTGCCGCCAAGAATTTCAGGTCGTCGAAAGTGATCCGCTTCGAAAATGTCGGCCTCCGCTATGGCATGGGTCCGGAGATTCTCCGCGACATCTCCTTGCACATTCCGGAGCGCTCCTTTCAGTTCCTGAGCGGACCTTCAGGCGCCGGCAAGACGACGTTGCTGCGGCTTTTGTTCATGTCGCTGAAGCCGACGCGCGGCCTGATCACCATTTTCGGCAAGGACCGTTCGCGCATCTCGCGCACCGAATTGCCGCATCTGAGACGGCGCATCGGCGTGGTGTTCCAGGATTTTCGTCTGCTCGACCATATGACCACCTATGAGAACGTGGCCTTGCCGCTACGCGTACGCGGCCGCGAGGAAGCGACCTACCGCACCGACGTCACCGAGCTGCTGAAATGGGTCGGCCTCGGCGAGCGCATGCATGTGCTGCCGCCGGTGCTGTCTGGCGGCGAGAAGCAGCGCGCCGCCATCGCCCGCGCGTTGATCGAGCAGCCCGAGATCCTGCTCGCCGACGAGCCGACCGGCAATGTCGACCCGCCGCTGGCGCGACGCTTGCTGCGATTGTTCATCGAGCTCAACCGGCTGGGGACCGCCGTGGTGATCGCCACACACGACCTCGGCCTGATGGAACAGGTCGACGCACGGCGAATGATCCTGGCCGGCGGAAGGCTGGACATCTATGACTGAGCTCTCCGTCGAACATTTCGAGGGTCAGGACGCCGCGGCGGCAAAGCCCCGCGTCCAGCGCAAGATGGCGCCGATCGTGCCGGCGCAGAACATCGCCGGCCGGGCGCTGGTGCTGGTCATCGCCATCATGACGTTTCTGTCCTGCCTGACGTTTGGCGCAGTCACGCTGGTGCGTGACACCGCCTCCGTCTGGGAGAACCAGATCTCGCGCGAAGCGACCATCCAGATCAAGCCGGTCGATGGCCTCGACATGGAGGCCGCACTTGCGCTTGCCTCGCAGATCGCCGGCGAGTTCCCTGGCGTGAAAAGCGCCAGGATCGTCGATCGCGAAGCAACGGCCCGACTGCTCGAGCCTTGGCTGGGCTCGGGCCTGAACATCGATGAGCTGCCGGTGCCGCGCCTGATCATCATCACCATTGACGAGAACAGTCCGCCCGATTTCGCCGCACTGCGTGCGGCAATCACGCCGAAGCTGCCGAGCGCCTCGCTCGACGATCATCGCACCTGGGTGGACCGGCTGGTTGCTATGGCCCGCACCACGGTAACGATCGGTATCGCAGTGCTGGCGCTGATGCTGTCTGCGACGGTGCTGACCGTTGTATTCGCGACGCGCGGCGCCATGGCCGGCAACGGCCACATCATCGAGGTGCTGCATTTCGTCGGCGCCGAGGCGCGCTTCATCGCGCGCGAATTCCGCCGGCATTTTCTGGTCACCGGCATGAAGGGCGCCGCGGCAGGCGGCGCCGCGGCGATCCTCGTCTTCATCGTCTTCTCCTGGTGGTCGTCACGCAATATGGCGACACCGCAGGCCGACCAGGCGACCGCCCTGTTCGGCAATTTCGCCATCGGCTCGGCGGGTTATCTCGGGGTCGCTGTCATGGTGCTGGTGATCGGCGCGCTGACGGCGGCAACCTCCCATTTCACCGTGGTTACCTATCTCAGCGACATCGATATTCGCCAGCCGGACGCCGGCTAAAGGAAAGATCGATCACGGATGAAAACGCCTCGTCACGAAAATTGCATTTTTTTCCTACCAAAGGCCGTATTTCGGGATTAACCATTTCATGATGGACGTTCGGGACTCGACCGATACCGCTGGGTGCATGCCAGTGCTGGTTGCGCGTCCGCATGAATTCGCCGGGCCTGATGAATTTGCCAAGCCGGATCAATCCGCCAAACATCAATCCGCCAAACATGGGCGGCTGCTGGCAGCCCGCTCCTTGCGCCTCTCGGCTCTCCTTCTGCTCGCCCTTGTGGCGTTGTTTGTTGCCGGCTTCGGCTGGTTCGCCAATACCGTCAGCCATCTGACGACGCCCGCCAATCCGGCAAGGGCCGACGCTATCATCGTGCTGACCGGCGGCCAGTCGCGACTCGACGCTGCTATGGGCCTGCTTGCGTCAGGCAAGGGCGAGCGGCTGCTGATCAGCGGCGTCCATCCTTCCGCCAGCCGCCGCCAGCTTCAAGCCGCGACCGGCGGCGACAAGAGGCTGTTTTCATGCTGTGTCGACATCGACCGCGCTGCGCTCGACACGATCGGCAATGCCGAGGAAAGCGCCAAATGGGTCGAGGACCATGCCTACGGCACCGTCATTCTCGTCACCAACAATTATCACATGCCGCGCAGCCTGCTGGAAATGGGCCGGCTGCTGCACGGCGCAAGGCTCGAGCCCTATCCGGTGGTCAACACCAACCTCGAGAATGGCGGCTGGCTGACCAAGCCGGAAGCGCTGCGTGTACTGTTCACCGAATATAACAAATACCTGCTGGCGCTGGCGCGCGGCATCATGCCGGTGAAGCAAACCGAGAGCGTCGCGCTGGCCGACGCCGCAGGCGGAAGCTGAACGGCACCGGCACTTTTTATCCCCTGGCTCTTATCCCCTGGCTGCTGCATCCGATCGCAAGCGTGCGATCTCCTGTTCGAGCCGTTCGATGCGCTTGTCGCGTTCGCCCAGCGCCGCCGCCACGTCGGCCGCTTCGAAACGCTGCGGGATGTGCTGCGAACAATTTGAATCCCAAGCCGAAACCGTAAACAGGATAACCTGCTCGGGTCGCGCCCTATAGTCTTGCGGCATCAGCTTTGCCGTCAGCTCGGCATCGCCCTCGACGACTTGCGCTTTGCCCCAGATCTTGATGCGCTGCCGGTGCGCATAATCGATCAGAAACAGGAAAGCCTGTGGGTTGTCGCTGAGGTTGCCCTGGGTGATGAACTGCCTGTTGCCGGAAAAATCGGCAAAGCCGATCGTCCATTCGTCGAGCACCTTGAGGAAACCGGCAGGCCCGCCGCGATGCTGGATGTAAGGCTGCCCGTCCGCATTGGCGGTCGACAGAAAGACGCTGGTCTGCGCCTCGATGAAGGCGGCGAGATCGGGCGTGATTGCCGCCTGCCAGCCGCCACGCTCCTCGACACGGGCATAGGCCTGGCGCGAGCCCTTGCGGGCCTGGATCGCCTTCACCGTCGGGGTGAAGGCGACATCGCTGGTGTGAGCGTTCATGAAGATCTCCTTAGGCGCCGAGTGCGCTGCATTGTTCGCTTACGAGAATAGGGCCTTCCGTCTTCGAGATGCAGATGCCATATCTGCAACCTATCCTTCCGTTTTTCGGAAGGGCAAATTTTCGGTAGAGCTATGGATCGCCTCCAGTCCATGTCGCTTTTCGTTGCCGCGGCGGAGACAGGCAGCCTCTCGGCTGCCGGGCGTCGCTTCGGCATTCCGCTGACGACGGTCAGCCGCAAGGTTTCGGACCTGGAAAGGCACCTGAAGACACGGCTGTTGAACCGCTCGGCGCGGCAGCTGTCGCTGACCGATGCGGGCCACGCCTATCTCGCCGCCTGTCGTCGCATTCTCGATGAGATCGGCGAGGCCGAGCGAATGGCCGCCGGCGAATACAGCGCCCCGACCGGCGAACTGATCGTCACTGCGCCGATCGTCTTCGGCCGCCTGCATGTGCTGCCGGTCGTCACCGGCTTTCTCTCCGTCTATCCCGAGGTAAGTGTGCGGCTTACACTCGCCGACCGGATAACCCAGCTGGTCGAAGAGCACATCGACCTCGCCATCCGCATCGGCGAGCTTGCCGATTCGAGCCTGATCGCCACCCGCCTGGGTTCAATCCGCCGCGTCGTTTGCGCGAGCCCGGCCTATCTCGCCGAGCACGGCACACCGAAAACGCCGCAAGACCTTGCAGGACACAGTGCAATCACCTTCGAAGGGCTCACCGCCGCCAGTTGGAGCTTCGCCACCGGCAAGACTGAATTCAGCGTGCCGGTCCGCTCCAGGTTACGGGTCAACACGGCTGAGGCAGCAATCGATGCGGCGATTGCCGGCGTCGGCGTGACGAGGCTGCTTTCCTACCAGATCGCCCCCGCCGTCCGGTCGGGTACGCTGCGCCCGGTGTTGCAGGAGTTTGAGCCGGACCCATGGCCGGTGAGCCTCGTCCATGCCGGCCAGGGGCTTCTGCCGGTGAAGCTGCGTGCATTCCTCGACTTCGCCGCCCCGCGCCTGAGACAGCGCCTGCTGCAGGCGACGTGGCAAATGTGACGAAGACGGTCCATCGCAAGAGCGGCCGATCGCCCGCCTCGCAGCGTTTCCTTTTTGCCGGCGCTTGGTGTACCAACGCACACCTCCTCACCGGGCACTTGCTGTATGCTCTATTTCCGCTCGCTGGCGTTCAATCTCGCCTTCTACCTCAACTTGATCGTCCAGATGATCCTCTGGACTCCGTATTATTTCCTGTCGCCGCGCCATCGCGCCTGGTTTGTGCCGAAATTCTGGTCGCGCACCAGCATGTGGCTCTACGACAAGGTCGCCGGCACCAGAAGTGAGATCACCGGCCAGGAAAACCTGCCTGAAGGCTCCTTCATCCTGGCGCCGAAGCATCAGTCCTTCTGGGACACGATCGCTTTCCTGCCGTATCTCGACGATCCCGTTTACATATTGAAGCGGGAGCTGACCTGGATCCCGTTCTTCGGTTGGTACATCTTGAAGATGCGGATGATTCCGGTCGATCGCGGCAGCCGCTCGAAGGCATTGAAGATGGTGATCGCCGCGACCAAACAGGAATTGGCGCGCAATCCGCGCCAGCTCATCATCTATCCCGAGGGCACGCGCCGTGCGCCGGGTGACGAACCGGTCTACAAATACGGCATCGTCGAACTTTATGCGCAACTTGGCATTCCAGTGGTGCCCGTCGCTCACGTCGCCGGCCTCTATTGGCCGCGCCGCAAATTCCTGCGCTATCCCGGTACGATCAAGGCGCGCTTCCTGCCGCCGATTCCGCCGGGCCTCGGCAAGGAAGAATTCATGCACCGGCTGATCGGCGAGACGGAAGCCGCCTGCGACCAGCTCCTCGTCGAGGCGTCGCAGACGCCGAACCCGCCGCCGATGCCGCCGACGGCGGTGAAAAGGCTTGGTGAGCTGGACGCGAAACGTGAATTGAAAGGCTGAGACACCCCGCCGCGAACGCCAGAAGGGCTCACGGCAAGACAGCCAGGGCGGCTGTTGCAATCAGCGTCACGGCAAACACCAGATTGATGATCCGCGACGCCAGCGGTTTGCGCAGCAAACGTGCAAAAGCCGCGCCGGCGAGAAGCCACAAGAGATGAATGGCAACGATCATCAAGGCGAGGACCGCCAGCTTGGCTGAAATAGCAAGACCGCCGGTGCCGGAAGACGCGCCGGCAAACACGGCGGCAATCGCCACATAGGCTTTCGGATTGGCAACGGCCAGAAGGAACCCGCCAAGGAAAGTGGGAAGCGCTGCCCTACCGACGCGTGCCGCCAGTGGCGGCGCCGTCGCTATCTTGAACGCCAGATAGAGGATGTAGGCTGCCGAGGCGACCGCCAACAGCGCTGCGAGCTTCGGCAGCGCGGTGAGAACGGCCATGATGCCCGTCGCCACCACCAAAAGCACGAGGACCGTGCCGACAACGATTCCCGAGGCATAACGGAGCGAATCGCGCAGGCCGAACGCGGCGCCGATCGCGGTGACACTTATCGTCGCCGGCCCCGGGCTGCCCATAACGATGGCCGATGCCAGCACAAGCGCCAGCAATTGCTGCCATAGCTGCTGATCGAGAAGACCCTGTCCGGCCATGCGACGTCCCTGCATCCTGTGACGATGCAGGGACGGTAGGGCAAGGCAGCGGCGCCGGTCTTGAACGATCGTGCGCGGCTATGCGCTGCCCTTGTCGAGCTCGGCGATATCGTCCGGGCTGAGCTGCAACGACGCGGCCCGCACCAGGCTGTAGAGCTGGTCGAGCGTCGTCGCGCTGGCGATCGGAGCGGTGACGCCGGGCCGCGCCATCACCCAGGCCAGCGCCACTTCTGCCGGCTTGGCCGAATGTCTGGCCGACACGGCATCGAGCGCTGAGAGGATGCGCATGCCGCGCGTGTTGAGATAGCCTTTCACACCGCCACCGCGCGGGCTTTTGCCGAGGTCGGACTCGCTGCGGTACTTGCCGCTCAAAAATCCCTTGGCGAGGCTGAAATAGGTGATGACGCCAATGTCCTCGGCTACGCACAGATCGCGCAGCGGACCATCGAAGGACGAGCGGTCGTAGAGGTTGTATTCCGGCTGCAGCACGTCGTAGCGCGGCAGGCCGCGCAGGCTTGCTACGTCGAGTGCGGCGCGCAGTTGGGCGGCGTCGAGGTTGGAGGCACCGGCATAGCGGATTTTGCCCTTGTCGAGCAGTTTCTGATAAGCGCCGAGCGTTTCCTCATACGGCGTCGCCGGGTCGGGCCAATGCGACAGATAGAGATCGACGCTATCGACCTGCAGCCGCGTCAGGGAGGCGTCGATGGCCTTTTCGATATAGGCGGCGGAAAGGTCCCTCTTGCCCTGCCCCATGTCCGAACCGACCTTGGTGATGACGACGACCTTGTCGCGGTTGCCACGGCTCTTCATCCATCTGCCGATGATGGTTTCCGATTCGCCGCCCTGGTGGCCGGCAATCCAGCGCGAATAGGAATCCGCCGTGTCGATGGCGTTGAAACCGGCCTCAATGAAGGCATCGAGGAGGTCGAACGAGGTTTTCTCATCGGCGGTCCAGCCAAACACGTTGCCGCCCAGAACCAATGGCGCGATGGATAGGTCGGTGCGACCGAGACGACGTTTCTGCAAGACTGATCTCCATGGTGATTCATGCTGGGGCGGATGGGAGCCGCCGACCGGGCTAACCTATGTCGCGCCGTGGCAACGTCAAACGCATAGCCTCTTTGCCAACCCGCCGGCGCTTCACAAAGCCGCGACCCGCCGCGCCGTGTCCGGCTCAAGGCGCTGGTCCCGGATATCCAAACCAGCAGCCTCTGAAGAAACGATCTGGCAAATCTGGCACATAGATTGTCAAATCTGCCAATTCTGACTTTTGCCGGCCGACCGTAGGTTCCGCCGCGCCGACGCGGTCGGGCCGGGCCCAGACTGTTGGCCTGGGATCATTTGTTATGGAGAACGGCATGAAAGCAATCGTATTTGACGCCATCGGTTCGCCGCGCGACGTGCTCTACATGGACGACCTGCCGATGCCGCGCATCGGCGACGGCGAGGTGCTGGTCAGGATGGTCTCGGCTTCGATCAATCCGGGCGACTTCCTGTTTATCCAGAACCTCTATCCCGAACCGAAGAAGCCGCATTTTCCCCGGCAGATCGCGGGAAACCACGGTGCCGGCATCGTCGAAGCCGTTGGCGCGAACGTCTTGCTGGAACCGGGCACGCTTGTCGCGTTCAGCTATTATGGCAGCTGGGCCGAGTACGCGGCCATTCCCGCCGAATGGCTGATCCCGTTACCTGCGGACTATCCGGTCGAACGCGCCGGGCAGATGGTGAACCCCATTACCGCGTGGGATCTGCTGACGGATTCCCGTGTCCGGCCCGGGCAGTGGCTGGCTGTCACGGCCGGCTATTCGTCGATTTCAACAATGGTGATGCAGTTCGCCCAACGACGCGGCATCAACGTCATCGCGCTTGTGCGGCGCTCGCACCAGAGCTTCGACCTGAAGACGCTTGGCGCCTCTGCCATTCTTGACCTTTCGGACTTGAAGGCAAGTATCCGGGAAGCGGTGATGGATATCACCGGCGGCGCCGGATTGAACGGGATTGTCGACAATGTCGGCGGACCTGTCAGCGGCGAATTGATCCGCACCCTGGCGCTCGGCGGGCAGATGGTGATCAATGGCGGAATGAGTGCTGAGCGCTTCGAACTGCACAATTTCGATGTGCTGCTGAGCGGCGTCGAAATCAGGGCAAATATCTATCGCTACTTCTTTTCGCCGCCTGCCGAAGCCGACCGGCCTGTCCTACGCGAGATCATCGACATCTTTGGCCAGCCGGGCTTCCACGTTCCTGTCGGCGGTCTCCACGCGCTGACCGAGTTCAAGCTTGCGGTGGCAAACAGCCTGGATCGCGCCGATCTTGGTAAACAGATTTTCAGGATGTAGCCCGCGTCACGACACCGAAAACATCATGGTAACGCGATAAAAGGCGCTATGTCGTGATCCGTCTCGTCACGTCTTCCAGCCAATGATCGCTTATACCCAGTGCTTCGAGGTGCTCCAGCGTACTGAGCACGTAATCCTCATTCCTCCCCGACTGGCCGACGGCGCCGCGAACGACGGCCGCCGCCTCGGCCGGGTCGAGCGCACCGGCATATTGCTCATGGCTGCGGTCCACGACATAGGCGATGGCTTCGACCGTCCGGCTCCCATCCGTTTCACTCTTGTCGAGGCGAACACTGAGCACACGTTCGAGATAGACGTTGGTGACCAGCTCGCGTTCGCGCAGATAGGTGATGACCTCGTTGCGCAGCTCGCCTGGGACCCGGAACGCCAGCCCGATGCAGGAGCCGCCGCGGTCGAGTCCGAGCACCAGGCCCGGCCGTTCGCGCGTGCCGCGATGCACGAAAGAATAGACGCAGAGCGAACGGCGGTAGCCATGCAGGCGGGCACGCCGCGTCTCGACATGCGCGAATCCCGGCCGCCAGATCAGTGAGCCGTAGCCAAAAACCCAAAAATCGCCCATATCGCCAAGCCTGATTGTAACGAACCACTCCACCGGTGGTGTTTCAGTCCGTCTACCTGTTGTTGCCGCAAGCGACAGCCCGCCCGTGCCACCGCGTTAACGAAAGCCGCAGCATGACGTCAAGTGACGAGCGCCAGCCGCCCAGCCAGCGTCGCCGCCTGTTGTGGCTTGCCGCTTTCATTCTCGTGCTGTTCGGCATCTACAGCGCGGGCTGGTTCTACCTGGCGGATCTGGTCGAGAGCGCCGCCGACAAGGCGGTCGCCGATCTCGATGACAAGGGCGTCAAGGCCGACTGTGCCAATCTCGCGGTCAGCGGCTATCCCTTCAGCTTCACCCTTTCCTGCGACAGTCTGGCTTACGAGGACGACAGCCGCAACGTCGCGGCCTCGACAGGCAAGATCAACGCCGCCACCCAGATCACGCGGCTTCTGTCGCCTGCCGCCGAGCTTAGGGGGCCACTCAGGACCTCCGTTCCCGGCATGACCCCGCTCTGGATCGACTGGGATGATCTGCGGGCCGACATGAAGCTGTCCTGGCCGCTGCCGAGACGCCTCTCGCTGCAGGCAGAAGGCCTGTCCGGCCAGACCGATCCCGCAGACGATACCGATCCCGTCTCGCTGTTCAGCGCCGGAACTGCCAGCGGGCAATTGCGCCCAAACGGCCCGGACATCGACTATGCCGGCAATTTCACCGATCTCGAAATCGACGCGGCGGCCATCGACGGGCGCGTCTTGCCGCCGCTCGATGGCAGCGGCGATGTGACGCTGAAGAACGGCGTGATGCTGATCATGGCAAACCCGAAGAGCCTGCGCGGCCTCGCGGCCGAAATCCACGAGCTCGATCTGTCGTCCGGAACTGCGCGCATCACCGTTTCCGGACCGCTGTCGGTCGATGACGGCGGTCTCATAAATGCCGATCTGACGATCAAGCTCAATGATCCAAAGGCCGTGGCGGCGATCCTTGCCACCGCCATCCCCGAGCAGAAGAAAGAGATCCAAACCGGCTTTGCCGGACTGGCGCTGCTCGGCAACCAGCCGTCGATGCCGCTGAAGATCGTCAGGGGCAAGGCCTCGCTCGGCTTCATCCCGCTCGGCAAGATCAAGCCGCTTGACTAGGCGGTCGGGACTGCGATCGGCCTGCCGCGGCTTATCCCTTCGGCGGGTGTTCGACTGCCTGGCGACCGAAATCCGGTACGTCGATGTCCTGGCCGGCCTCGATGATCGAGCGGCGGACGGCGCGGGTGCGGGTGAACAGGTCGAACAGCTTTTCGCCGTCGCCCCAGCGGATCGCCCGCTGCAGCGAGGACAGATCTTCCGAGAATCGCGCCAGCATTTCGAGGATGGCGTCCTTGTTGTGCAGGCAGACGTCACGCCACATGGTCGGGTCGGACGCCGCGAGACGGGTGAAGTCGCGAAAGCCGGAAGCCGAGTATTTGATGACCTCGGACTTGGTCACCGACTCCAGATCGTCGGCGGTACCGACGATGTTATAGGCGATGATGTGCGGCAGGTGCGAAACGATGGCCAGCGTCATGTCGTGATGCTGCGGGTCCATCGTGTCGATGTTGGAGCCGCAGCGGCGCCAGAATTCCGAGAGCCTTTCCAGTGCCGCGGGATCGGTGCCGGGCAGCGGCGTGAAGATGCACCAGCGGTTCTCGAACAGTTCGGCAAAACCGGCATCTGGTCCCGACTTTTCGGTGCCGGCCAAAGGATGGCCGGGAATGAAGTGCACGCCATCAGGCACATGCGGCTGCATCTGCGCGATCACCGATGCCTTGGTCGAGCCGACATCGGTAAGGATGGCGCCCTTCTTCAGCGTCGGCGCGATTTCCGCGGCGACGGTACCCGAAGAGCCGACCGGCACCGAAACGACGACCAGATCGGCATCGCGAACCGCCTCTTTCGCATCCGTCGTGTAGGTGTCGCCGAGGGCGAGTAGGCTCGCCCGCGCCAGCGTCGCTTCGCTGCGCGTCGAAATCGCGACTTGGCCGGCGAGCCCCTCACGGCGGATGACGCGGGCCAGCGACGAGCCGATCAGGCCGATGCCGACCAGCGCGATCTTTTCGAACATCGGTGAGGTCATGGTGTTCTAGCTTTTCAGGAATGTCGCGAGTGCGGCGACAACGCCGCGGTTGGCCTCTTCGGTGCCGATGCTCATGCGCAGCGCGTTCGGAAAACCGTAGCCGGAAACGCGCCGCAATATGTAGCCGCGCGCACTGAGGTAGTCGTCGGCGGCCGCCGCCGAATGCTTTTTGTCCTCGGGAAAGTGGATAAGGATGAAATTGCCGACGCTCGGTGTCACCCGCAGCCCAAGCCCGCTTAGTTGCTCGGTCAGCCATGCCAGCCAGGTCTCGTTATGCGCCACGCTGCGCTCGATATGGACGCGGTCGCGGATCGCTGCGATGCCGGCCTCGATTGCCGTCGCATTGACGTTGAAGGGTCCCCGCACGCGGTTGATCGCGTCGATGACGTGCATTGGCGCATACATCCAGCCGATCCGCGCCCCGCCCAGGCCCAATTTGGAGAAAGTGCGGGTCATGACCACGTTTTCCGCGCTGCCCACCAACTCGACGCCGGCTTCATAATCGTTGCGCCGGACATATTCGGCGTAAGCTGCATCCAGCACCAGAAGCACGTTTCGCGGCAGGCCGGCATGCAGGCGGCGCACCTCCTGGAACGGCACGTAGGTGCCGGTTGGATTGTTGGGATTGGCAAGGAAGATGATCCTGGTACGCGGCGTCACCGCGGCAAGAATTGCATCGACATCGGCGCGTTCATCGGTCTCCTTGACCGTTACCGGGACGGCACCGGCCGATTGTATGTAGATCTTGTAGACCATGAAGCCGTGTTCGGTGATGATCGCTTCGTCGCCGGGTGCGAGGTAGGTCTGCGCCAGCAGGCCCAGAATCTCGTCGGAGCCGTTGGAACAGACGATGTTCGCCGGGTTGAGCCCGTGCACCTCGGCGATCGCTTCCCTCAGGCGCCTGGCGCTGCCGTCGGGATAGACCGCGAGCTTGTCTGCGACCGCGCGCGCGGCCTCTATCGCCTTTGGCGAAGGGCCGAGTGGGTTCTCATTCGACGACAATTTGTGGACCTTGGCGACACCTTCAGGCGCCGTGCTCTTGCCGGGCACATAGGCTTCGATATCCATGATGCCGGCGCGGGGCCTTGGACGTGTCTGATCCGGTATCTGGCTCATTCCATGAAATCCGTCGAGAGTGCCTCCATCCGGAGGCCGCAGCGGAAATACAAGCCGTGGCCCGGAATGTCGAGGGGCGGCAATTCGGGATCAAGAACTTGCCGTTGACGAAGCCATGCGTCGGTCCTAGAAGAGCAGCGAAAGTTCCGTGGTGATTTGGCCGGTCGGCTTGCAGCCACGTTAAACAACTTGCTAAAGGGCCGCTTGCATCTTGTAACCGGCTTTGCGAAGGCATGGCCGGTTTTTTGTTGCCCTGGCTGGTTGTTGCCCGGACCGGCGGTGGACAACTGAAGGCCGGGCAAGGAGATGTGATGGTCGCTTTGCGCGCGCGAAAAACCAACAACGAGGCCGACCAGCCGTCGAGCCCGGTGTTGCGTTTCGGCGCCGACAAGCCGCTCAAGCTCGACGCCGGCACGCTGCTGTCGCCCTTCCAGATTGCCTACCAGACCTATGGCACGCTCAACGACGCGCGCTCCAACGCCATCCTCGTCTGCCATGCGCTGACCGGCGACCAGCATGTCGCCAACACCAATCCGGTGACCGGCAAGCCAGGCTGGTGGGAAGTGCTGATCGGCCCCGGCAAGATCATCGACACCGATCGTTTCTTCGTCATCTCGTCCAACGTCATCGGCGGCTGTCTCGGCTCCACCGGCCCCGCCTCGACCAATCCCGCCACCGCCAAGCCCTACGGGCTCGACCTGCCGATCATCACCATCCGCGACATGGTGCGCGCGCAGCTGATGCTGGTCGAGCATTTCGGTATCGAACAGCTGTTCAGCGTGCTGGGCGGCTCGATGGGCGGCATGCAGGTGCTGCAATGGGCCTCGAGCTATCCCGAGCGCGTCTTCTCGGCGCTGCCGATCGCCACCGGCGCCCGCCATTCTTCGCAGAACATCGCTTTCCACGAGGTCGGCAGGCAGGCAGTGATGGCCGACCCGGACTGGCATGGCGGCAAATACTTCGAGCACGGCAAGCGGCCGGAAAAGGGGCTGGCGGTGGCGCGCATGGCCGCTCACATCACCTATCTGTCGGAAGCAGCGCTGCACCGCAAGTTCGGCCGCAACCTTCAGGATCGCGAAGCCCTGACCTTCGGCTTCGATGCCGACTTCCAGATCGAGAGCTACCTGCGCCATCAGGGCATGACCTTCGTCGATCGCTTCGATGCCAACTCCTATCTCTACATGACCCGGGCGATGGACTATTTCGATCTCGCCGCCGACCATGGCGGCCGGTTGGCCGATGCCTTCGCCGGCACCAAGACGCGCTTCTGCCTGGTTTCGTTCACCAGCGATTGGCTGTTCCCGACCGAGGAAAGCCGCTCGGTCGTGCACGCGCTGAACGCGGCCGGCGCCTCGGTCTCGTTCGTCGAGATCGAGACCGACCGCGGCCACGACGCCTTCCTGCTCGACGAACCGGAACTGTTCGCCGCCATCAAAGGCTTCATCGCCTCGGCGGCGCGGGCGAGAGGGCTCGGCGCATGACCCCGAAAAGTTCCGGATTGTTCGGATCAGGACCATGCGCCAGGCAAGTGACGAGCCCATGAGCGTCAACCGCGCCCAGCGCGTCGACCTCGAGGTCATCGCCGATCTCATCCCGCCGCAGTCGCGGGTGCTAGACGTCGGTTCCGGCGACGGCCTGCTGCTCGAATTGCTGCAGGCGACCAAGAAGGTCGACGGTCGCGGGCTGGAACTGTCGCAGCGCGGCGTCAACGAATGCGTGGCGCGCGGCCTGTCGGTCATCCAGGGCGATGCCGATAAGGATCTCCAATTCTATCCCGATAAGGGCTTCGACTTCGTCGTTTTGTCGCAGACCTTGCAGGCGACCCGCAATCCGAAATTGGTGCTCGACGAACTGCTCAGGATCGGCAACCGCGCTATCGTCTCATTCCCAAATTTTGGTCACTGGCGGGTGCGCTTTTCGCTACTGTTCAACGGCCGCATGCCGGTGACCAAGGACCTGCCCTATTCCTGGTATGACACCCCCAACATCCATTTCTGCACCATTCGCGATTTCGTCAATCTGTGCGACGAGCTTGGCGCGACGGTGGAAAAGGCGACCGCGCTCGACGCCAATGGCCAGCGGATCGGCTTCTCGATGCCGTGGTGGTTCTGGAATTTTTTCGGCCAGCAGGCGGTGTTTCTGCTGAAACGATAAGAGCCAATCGTCGCGGATCGTCCCCTTATTCGAGAACGTCGGTGGCCTTGTGCGGGTGCTGGACGCCATCGACCAGGACCACGTCGGACTGAGAATTCTCGGTGCGCAGCGGCAAGATCTCCTGATAGGCGGGCGAGCGGTACCATGCACGCACCTGCTGCATGTCTGGAAATTCGATCATGACGAGGTGGCCCGGCCAGGTGTTTTCAACGACTTCCACCTCGCTGCCATGCACGATGAAGCGCCCGCCAAACGGCTCCAGCGTGGCATCGATCTTGTGCAGGTACTCGACGATCTGCGGCCCCGGCGTGACCTGGCGCATATGCGCGACGGCGTAGGCGGTCATGGCTGTACTCCCTGGTGGTCGAAGCCGGACAACCGGCTTGATGGGAGCAGTTTGCCGAGACCTTGCACGCTGGTAATGACACTGAATACAAAACCGACGCGCCTCTGCCGTTGCTGCTCCGAACAGGGCCGTGCGCGAGCCCTGCTGTCACCTGAAAAATATTTCCGCCTGGCGCCGATGATTTCCGCACGCCTGCGCTGTCCTTATCGATGAGCGCGCCTGGATGGTCCGGCGGCCGGGAGCAGAGAGGTGATCCATGGGATCGTTGCAAGGTCAGAATGTTGTAGTCGTCGGAGGCAGCCGCGGGGTCGGCCGCTCCATCGCGGAGGCCGCCCTCAAGGAGAGAGCGACGGTGCTGGCCGTGGCCCGCGGAAAACAGGCCCTGGCGCAATTTGCCTGGGAGGTCTCGGGCGTGAAGACGCTCGTGGTCGATGCGACGGTGGACTCCGCCCCCGATAAGGTCTTCGCCGCGCTGGAACCGGACGTGCTGGTAATCTGCGCAGGCGCGCTGGCCCCTTCCGCGCCGCTGCACGAACAGAACTGGAAGGCGTTCTCCGCAAATTGGGACACGGACGTCAAGGCATCGTTCCTGTTTTGCCGGGCCGCTCTGCGGCGTCCGCTCAAGCCGGGAACCCGTATCGTTCTGATCTCCAGTGGCGCGGCCTTGACCGGCGGGCCACCCAATACCGGCGGCTATGCCGGCGCAAAACGCATGCAGATGTTCCTGGCCGGTCATAGCCAGAAGGAAGCCGACCGGCTCGGCCTCGGCCTTCGCTTCATGGCGCTCGCGCCGATGCGCATCATGCCGGAAACCGGCGTGGGCAAGGCCGGCGTCGACAGCGTCGCTGCCTATATGGGCATCCAGCCGGCGGACTTCATCGCCGCCATGACGGACATGCAAACCCCGGCCGACGTCGGACGGGCGGTGGTCGCGCTCGCCACCGGCCAGCCGCAAGGCAGTTCCTTCATGGTGAGCGGGAGCGGGCTTGCACCGGCCGCTTGAGGCGCGCGTAATGCAACGCTCACTCGTAACCGCACAGCCCGCATGACAGACGCTCAACCACCTCTGGAACCAGCAGGCCAGCCGATCCTCGATCGGCTGGCCTTCGAGAAGGTCACGGCCGTCCATCGCCGCGAGCTCAAGCTGCATTGCTATCGCATGATGGGTTCGCTGCACGAGGCCGACGACCTCGTCCAGGACACGTTGCTTCGCGCCTGGCGCGCCAGGTCGGAGTTCGACGGGCGGGGTTCGGTTCGCGGTTGGCTCTACATGATCGCGACCAACGCTTGCCTCAACGCCATCAATGCGAGGTCGAGGGCGCGTCGCATTCTCCGGGAACTCGGACGGCCGCCCTCGCACGGGGCGGCCGTAGGCGGGCCCGTAGCCGACATCGCCTGGCTGGAGCCCTACCCCGACGCCGAGCTTCCAGACATTGCCGGCAGCGAGCCAGGTCCGGAAGCTCGTTACGAGAGCCGCGAGGCCGTCCAGCTCGCCTTCGTCGCCGCGATCCAGGATCTGCCGCCCAGGCAGCGCGCCGCGCTGCTGCTTGCCGACGTCCTGGGATGGTCGGCTGTTGAGACGGCGCGTTTGCTGGGTGGATCGACGGCTTCGATCAACAGTGCGTTGCAGCGGGCCCGTGCAACGCTGGCGGCGCGCTATCCTCAGGGACGGCCGGCCAGCCGATCACGACCCAGCCCCGAAGAAGGCCTGCTGCTCGAACGCTACATGCAGGCCTGGCAGGCCGCCAATCTCGACAGCTTGATCGAGCTGCTGCGTGAGGACGCCATCTATACAATGCCGCCTTGGCGCGAATGGTATCAAGGCCGCGAAGCGATCCGCGGTTTCTTCGAGACCGTCTGGCCGAGGTTTGGCGGCTTCCGCACGCTGGCCACCCGGGCCAATGCCCAGCCGGCGGTCGGGGTTTATTCCCGCAGCCACGATGGCCCTGAATGGCGGGCCCATTCCCTGCACGTGTTCGACGCAGCCGAGGGCGGGATCGCTTCCTTGACGATCTTCATAGGACCGCTCGGGCCATCTCTGTTCCCGGCCTTCGGCCTGCCACCAGCCTAACCTGCCCCTGGGCTAGCCTTATCGGTCGAGTTCCGGGAAATATGGGTCCGAGAAAAACCGCCGGTCGCGCTCGCCTTGCAGGCAGTCGATCGGTGTGTCGATGCGGATCGTCCTCGGATCCACCTTGGGATACTCGATGCCGCTGACCTCGAGGATCAGTTTGCGGCGAGTGGCGGTGGCGAATTCGGAAGCAGCATAGATCGGTAGCACGAACGAGCCAGGCCCGCCGGTGACGCATTCGGCATAATACCGGTCGAGATGGCTGAAGGTGGGTGACGGGCTGATCAGGATCGGCAGCCCGTTGATGACGATGCCCTTCGCCAGCGCCGCATCGCGTGCCGTCGTGACCGGCAAGCCGGTGTTGTTTGGGCCGTCGCCCGAGACGTCGATGACGCGACGTTTGCCGGTGAAGGCCGTGCCGTTGAAAAGCTCGACGCCGAAAGCCACTGCGCCGGAAATCGAGGTGCCGCGAAAGCTTCTGAACGGGCGGGCCGCGATCTTGTCGGCGAAAGCGTTGGCGCTCTCCTTGCTGTCGACGACCTGCCAGGCAATGACCGCATCGTCGCGGATGGTGCCGGCCCATTCGAAATAGGCGATGGCGATGCGGCCGGAGGTGCCGGCACGCACGGCGTTGATGAAGTCGGGATGGCGCAGCGCCGCGACATAGCCGGCGCGCTGCAGGGCAAACTCCCTTTCATCCATCGACTGCGAGATGTCGACGGCCAGCACCAGCTCGACATCGACGGCAAGTGCATTGGCCGGCGCGGCCACGGGTGCCGCCGGGGCGCAGGCAAGGCAGGCGAGCAGGGCGAAAGCGTCAAGCATGGCCGATCGGAACGTTCCCATCTGAACGATCGCGACAGTTTTTCGCCGCGATCGCGGCGAAATAAAGCTTGGTTTCTATTTCTTTCGGCCAGCCGAGGCGATGGCCGGGGGCGGTTCGATGGCCCCTGCCCTGATACGGGCCGGCTTGAGGGCCGGTTGGCCGGCATCCTTGACGATGGTCAACGCCCGCCGGAAGAAGCGGCCATTGTGCTGGCCGCGGCCGATATTGAGGATCGCGGCGTCGGGAATGCGCTTCTCCAGCATCGACAGCACTTGCCTCAGCGTCGGGCCGTCGAACGCGTCCAGCGCCTCGTCGATAATCACCCATTTCGGCCGTCGCAAGGCGAGCCTGGCAAAGGCCAGCAGACGCTGCTCGTCGTCGCTGAGCTCACGCTCCCAGCGCGCCGACCGATCGAGCGAGGACGACAGGCGCTGCAGCCCGACATCGGCCAGCACCTCCGAGATCTCGGCATCGGCCGCCTCCGCCGCGCCGTCTGCATGGTTGAGCACCTCGCGCAGCCTGCCGAGCGGGAAATAGGGGGTGCGCGGAACAAAGATCGGCGCTTCTCCGGCCGGCATGCCGATCCGTCCGCTGCCCCACGGCCACAGACCGGCAATGGCCCGGAAGAACAGCGTCTTGCCGGCGCCCGGATCTCCGGTGATCATGACCCGGTCGCCGGCGCGGATTTCGACATGCGGCTCGGCAAGCTTGGTGCATCCCTCGGGCGAGGCGATCTCGAGTTTCTCGAAGGTCAGGCTGCCGTCCGGGTTTTCGCCGAACGAAATGCGCCTTTCCGTATCGTGCAGCGCGTCGGTGTCGCCAAGCGCGATGCGGAAGTCGGCGACCCGCATCAGCGTGGCGCGCCAATCGGCGATGCCGCCGATATTGTTGATGAACCAGCGCAGCGAGGAATGAACCTGGTTGAAAGCGCCGACTGCCATCATCAAGCCGCCAAAGCTGATATCGCCGGCGAAATAGACCGGTGAGGCGACCAGGATCGGCGCAACGACTGTGATCCAGCCGTAGGTGTCGGTAACCCAGGAAAGATTGATCTGGGCGCTGTAGATGCGCCGCATGGCGCCCAGCACCATGCCGAGATCGAATTCGAGCCGGCGTCTGGCATCGGCCTCGCCATGCGCCAGCGCGATGGCATCGACATTCTCGTTGACGCGAACCACCGAGGAGCGCAGCTCCGCTTCACGCGTATAGCGATCGTTGTTGAAGCGGATCAGCGGCCGCCCGACCAACCAGCTCAACCAGGAGGCGGTGCCGGCATAAAGGATCGCCGCCCAGACCATGTAACCGGGTATGGCCAGCGAATGGCTGCCTATGTGGAAGACGAAGCCGGAAGACAGCGACCACAAGACGCCGACGAATGAGGCAAGCAGGATGCAGGACTGCAGCAGGCCGATGCCGAGGCCGGTGGAAAGATCCGAGAGATGCGCGACATCCTGCTGCAGGCGCTGGTCGGGATTGACGCCGATGGCGCCGGCATGGGCCAGCCGGAAGGCGCGCGCCGGCCGCATCCACTCGCCGATCAGATCGAGCGTCAGCGCCTCGCGCAGCTTCAGGCGGATCATCTGGTCGAGCCAGGTCTGGCCCACGTTAAACAGAAGCAGCCCGCCGGCTATTGCCGCAAAGACCAGAAGCTGATGCAGGAAGGCCTGCATGTCGCGCCGCGCCAGCGCGTCGAAGAACGGTTGGTTCCAGCGGTTGAGCAGAACCTGCCCGACGGAGGTTGCGACAATGACGGCGACGATGCCGATTGCGGCCCAAAACAATTGTTTTCGCACTGGCGAGGTGGTCAGCGCTATCTTGATTGTTGCCAGCTGCTCACGCAGGCTGCTGGCTTCGATCGACGCGGCAAGCTTCTGGGCGCTGGCCTCGACATCCGGATGATCAGCCATGAGTGAATCCTTGCATTCGGAAGCGGTGCTGAAGCCCGGTCATAGAAATCGCCGGTCATAGAACCGATTGCGTATGCCTTCAATCGGGCAGCGAACCCGTCCGCGACAGATAGGTGAGAAAAAGCCTGCGTCGGATCACGAACGCGTCATCTTGGCGGCGCCGGACGTTTGGCCCGCGACAGTCCGGCCAAGCGTCGGCGCGCCATGCGGCGAGAGAACCGGCACGAAGACGCGGCGGGACGCGCGCTGGGCAACCGGCACGCCTTGATAAAGCCGCTTCTGCGCCTCGACGACGATAACGCCCGAAAAGATCGGCCAGAAG
Organism: Mesorhizobium sp. M0904; assembly: GCF_040319475.1. NCBI lineage: Bacteria > Pseudomonadati > Pseudomonadota > Alphaproteobacteria > Hyphomicrobiales > Phyllobacteriaceae > Mesorhizobium > Mesorhizobium sp. M0904. The sequence goes on from NZ_JAMYOC010000012.1 coordinate 78,057, forward strand.
CGCCGGCCGGCGCGTTCCAGCACATTGTGAAACTGCATCATGAAACGTCGCGGCGACGGCGGGAAGAACAGCGCATCGGACCATGCCGCCGGCGTGAAATTCGCTTCGCGCAGCAATTCAGTGAGCTGGCCGCGCGAGAACGGCCGGCCATTGCCGAAAGGCGTATGCTCGAAGCGCGCCCAGACGCCGCGCCGGTTGGGCACAACGATGACGACACGGCCGGCCGGCGACAGCACCCGCCAGATCTCGTTCAGCGTCTCGCGCGGGTTCTCGACATGTTCGAGCGAATGGACGAGCAGCATGCGGTCGATGCAGGAATCGACCAGCGGCAGTTCCTCGTCGAACACCAGCGCGGTCGCCGTCGGCCCCGTCGCCGGCCAGACCACCGCGCCCTGTGTTGCCGGCATGAAGGCAAAGACACGCTCGGCATCGCTGCCGAAGCGTTCCAGCCACGGCAAGGTATAGCCGAGACCGACCAGCCGCTCGTTGGGCACTACGGCCCATATCGAGGACAGCGCCATGGTGATCGAGCGTTCGGCCAGGCGGCCGAGCGTGGTCGAATAAAAAGAACGGAGATCGACAATGTCTGAATGCATGCGCGGAACGGTAGCTTCGAAGCAGTCCAAGTTCAACAAAGGCAGATGACATCGGCTGGCAGGCGCCCTATGTCTGCGGCAATAAAGGGAGAGATGCGATGCCGGTCGAGATCGAACAATTCATGTGCCGCAGCGACAATTTCGGCGTGCTGGTGCACGACCCGAAAAGCGGCCAGACGGCGCTCATCGATGCGCCCGAGGAGGCGCCCATCCTGGCGGCGATCAAGCGCACCGGCTGGACCCCGACGATGATCCTGACCACCCACCACCATCTCGACCATGTCGAGGCCAATCTGGCGCTGAAGGAGCGTTTCAAGCTGCGCATTGTCGGTCCGGAAGCCGAAAAGGCAAAGATTCCCGGCATCGACGAAACCGTCGAACAGGGCTCGGTTGTCCGCCTCGGCGACGAGCGGATCGAGGTCATCGCCACGCCCGGCCACACTGCGGGCCATGTCACCTATCATCTGCCGGCGTCGAAAGTGGCATTCGCCGCCGACACGCTGTTTGCGCTCGGCTGCGGGCGGCTGCTCGAATGCAAGCCGCCGGTGATGTACGAATCCCTGAAGAAGCTCGCGGCGCTGCCGGCCGACACGGTCGTCTATTGCGGCCATGAATATACGCTGGCCAACGCCCGTTTCGCGCTGACCGTCGACCCGACCAATTCGGCGCTGAAAGAGCGCGCCGCGAAAGTCGATGCGTTGCGCGCCGACGGCAAGCCGACGCTGCCGACGACGATCGGCGAGGAACTGTCGACCAATCCGTTCCTGCGCTGGCACGATCCGGCGATCCGCAGACATCTCGGCCTGGAGAAGGCCTCCGACGCCGAAGTGTTCGCCGAGATCCGCAAGCGCAAGGACAATTTCTGAGCGGCGCCAGGAGCTAGGGTCATGACCAGTTCCGCCGAAATCATCGCTCTGCTCGGCCTGAAGCCGCATCCGGAAGGCGGCTGGTATGCCGAGACCTTTCGCGACGGCGCGGCAGGCACGCGCGGCCATTCGACGGCGATCTATTTCCTCCTCGAGAAGGACCAATTGTCGGCCTGGCACCGGGTCAAGGACGCGGCCGAGGTCTGGCATTTCTATGACGGTGCGCCGCTGGCGCTGTCGATACATCGAGAAGGCGGTCCCGGCATCGAGGAGATCCTCGGTACCGGGCTCGCTGCAGGCGAGCGGCCGCAGATCGTCGTGCCGGCAGGCTGGTGGCAGTCGGCACGCAGCCTCGGCGAATGGACCCTGGTCGGCTGCACTGTGGCGCCGGGTTTCGATTTCGCCGCCTTCGAACTTGCCGAACCAGGCTGGCTGCCGGGAACCCCATAGGCACCTAGCCCAGCAGGAAACCCAGCGTGATCGCCAGCTGGCCGACGTAATACAGCGCCCATGCCGCATGGCGCACCCAAATGCGGTGCGGCGAGATGGCGGGCAGCAGGAACTTTTCCGCGGCATGCAGCCCGTCGGACAGGATGAGCAGGACGATGCCGCCAATGACCCCGACGCTGTTCAGGGTGAGCGCCGCAATGCCCATGGCAAGCAGTGCCGCGGCATGCACGCCAATCGGCAAACGCAAGGCGGGGCCGACGCGGCGCCGGAGCGCGAAAACCATCGCCAACACCAACACGGCCATCGCCAGCACGATCGCTGCTCGCCACGGCTCGGCCAAAAGCAGCCCGAGGCCGCCGCCGGCACGCAGGAACAGCACGACGTAAAGCACGTGCGCGGCAAGAAAACTGGTTGCGCCGCCAAGAAATGCCTTCTCGCCGTCGCGCGACAGGAGGGCGTCGCCGACGGCGCTGACGCCGAGTGCGGCGACGAGCAGCCATGGACCGCCCTGCTGCACGACCAGCACCGCAAGCATCGCCACCGCCAACGTCCTTGCCGCCGACCGCGAAAGGCGCGGCGGCATGCCGAGGCTGAACGCGTAAATCACCGCCGCCGCCAGCGAAAACACCAGCGTCGCATTGGCATTGGCATCGATGCCGCCGGGAAACGGCATCAAGCGTTTGCCTCGCTCGTAGCCCTCTTGCGCAGGAACAGCGATTTCGCCGCGAGTGCCGCGCCGCCGGTGATCAGCACGCAGGCGGCGAGGATGCGCCATGACGGCTGGGCGAAGCCGGCGGCGATCAGCACCAGGGTGGACAGCAGCGGCGCGGCATAGCTCGCCGCCCCCAGCACCTGGATGTTGCCGCGCTTGACGCCGATGTCCCAGGCATAGAACGCCGCCCCCACCGGCATCAGACCGAGGCCGAGCACGGCCAGCCACTGGCCGGCGCCGGCGGGCAGCACCGTCTGTTCAAGCAATAGGTGGCAGACCAGCGAAAGGACCGCGGTGGCGGCGCAGAACCAGGTAACGATGCTGGTCGGCACCGACGGGAAGCGCCGCGACAACAGCGAATAGGACGACCACAGCACCGCACAGACGCCGGCCATGGCGTAGCCGAAGGCATAACGCGCGTCGAAGGCAAGCCCGCCACCTTTGGTGACGATCAGGACCGTGCCGGCAAGGCCGAGCAGCGCGCCGGCGACGTGATTCCAGGCCAGCCGCTCGCCCGGCATCAGCGCCGACCCCAGCACGATCAGCAGCGGCCACAGATAGGCGATCAGGCTGGCCTCGACGGCCGGCGCATTGCGCAGCGCGGTGAAGTAGAAGAAGTGGTAGCCGAACAGGCCGGCAATGCCGATCACCCAGACCTGGCGCGGTATCTTCGCGGCGCCATCGGCTGCCGGCATCAACAGCCGGGCAACCAGCCCGACGCAAGTGCCGATCGTAAAGGTGATTGCCGAAAGCAGGAACGGCGGCACGGCGCCCGAAGCATCCGTAAGCAGCGCCAGCAGCGCCCACATGGCGACCGCGGAGAAGCCGATCAGTGTTGCGCGCGCCATACCCGTCGCCCCGTGCCCCGTTGGCGGCGCACCATCACGCCTATTCGTTTGCTTCGAACCGCTCCGCGCTGATCGTCAACGGACCGATTTGCGTGCTGACCGTGGCGCGGATCGGCGCATATACGCCGCTTTGGCCGACTGGTGCAAACGTCACCATGATGCGGCTGCGTTTCTTCAGGTAGTTCAGCGCTTTGCGGTTCTTGCGGTAACCGGCCACCGGCTCGAAGCCCAGCCTGCAAGTGACCGTATCGCCCTTGTAGCCGGCCACCGAAATCGACCCTTTGGACTCGTAGGTCAATTTGAGATCGGCCCGCATTTCGCCGTCATAGAGCTTCACCGTGCGCCCGCAGACCTGGTCGAGGCTGTCGGCATGGATGACGGTCGCGGCCATGGGGTCGAGGACCGATACGAGATCGCTGCCGGCCAGCGGTATCCAGTTGTTGGGATTGCGCTTCTTCGGCTCAGGCACGACCTTGGTCGAGGTGACGACGCCGTTGGCAAACCGGATGTCGATCATCGATGCCTTCTTGCCGGAGGTGTAGTCGGCGTGGAACGCTTGCGGCTGCAACCGCTTGCCCGAAATCTTGCCCTTCGACGAGATCGTACCTCGCGTATCGTCGAACAAAGTGGCGAGGCCGGCAGCGGAGACGCTGCCCTCGATCGAATAGGTGTCGCCCTCGTAATGGCTGGAGAATTTCGCTTTGGCCACGGAAAGGCCGAGGAACGATACCGAATACTCGCCCGTGAAGGATTGCGGCTCAGCGGCCGAAACCGTCGTCGACAGCGCGACGGCCATCAGCACGACCAGGGCATGGAGGAAAGAACGAGGCATGGCGGGTCCTTGGTTGTCGACCGGACGGGCGGCTCCGGTCTGGCATGTCCCTGTGCGACCGCTTATAGGCTGAATTCCGGCCTTAATGTGAAAGGCGGCGTCGGCAGGGAACGCTGGGGAGGGTCCAGGGCCAGAAAAAAACCCGCCTCGGCGGGCGGGTCGTCGGTGCGAATCAGCACCATACCTAAATTAGTAGCATAGCTGCCGGCACAAAGCAAGAACAAAATGCGGCCATCGACGAATTTGCGGATCTGCCTCGGCCCGGATGAGGGAAAGGGTTGCGGCTTCACTCCGGCTTGGGCTCCTCGCCCCACGAAAGTGGGGAGAGCGCAACCATCATGCGGTGGGCGAGGAACCCAGGTCTTGAGAGAACTGCGGGACAGCAATATCTCCTCCAGAAGAGGGCGATCAGCAGCTTCACTGACGACACCTACTCCGAAAGTGCGATTCCCCATCCCCGAAGCAACCCCCAAGCTTGACGCCTCGGCGAAATGCAACTATGGAACGCCAACTTTTTCCATGAGGCCGCCTGACCGAAACCGCGCGCCACCCGGCGCGGGTCGAATGTTTGGCCAGGACCGAGAACCGAAGGTTAGTATCATGTCCCGCACTTGCGAACTCACTGCCAAGGCAGTCATGTCCGGCAACAATGTGAGCCACGCCAACAACAAGACCAAGCGTCGCTTCCTGCCCAATCTCGTCAATGTGACGCTGATCTCGGAAGCGCTGAACCAGAATGTGCGCCTGCGCATTTCGGCCAACGCGCTGCGTTCGGTCGAGCATCGCGGCGGTCTCGATGCCTTCCTGGCCAAGGCCGATGCCAAGGAATTGTCGCAGCGCGCCCGCCTGTTGAAGAAGCAGATCGCCAAGAAGCTCGCCGAACAGCCGGCCGCCTGAGTTTTTCGGCGGCAGCCGCCTTCCAGGGCGTGACCCGGGTTCCGGATCGCGTTCCGCTGGTTCCATTACCCAGGATAAAAAAATGATCTTCCTCTCGCGGTACCTGCCCTTCGTGGCGGCCATGGCGCTCGTCGTCGTGGCCTCGAACATCCTCGTGCAGTTCCCGATGCAGGGTGCTATCGGCGGATTGTCGTTGGCCGACATCCTGACCTGGGGCGCCTTCACCTATCCGTTCTCATTCCTGGTCACCGATCTCGCCAATCGCCGTTATGGGCCGGCGGTGGCGCGCAGGATCGTCTTTATCGGCTTCATCACAGCGGTGATCTGCTCGATCGTCATCCCGCCGCTGCTGTTTCGCCACGGCCTGATCGAATTCGAGACCGCCGCCGACCGGCTGGTGCGCATTGCCGCGGCCTCGGGCGCCGCCTTCCTCACCGCGCAGTTGCTCGACGTCACCGTGTTCAACCGGTTGCGCCGGCAGAGTTGGTGGCGCGCGCCGATTGTCGGCACGCTGGTCGGCTCTGTCTTCGACACGGTGGTGTTTTTCACCGTCGCCTTTGCGGCGGCTTTCGCCTTCGCCGGACCGAACGACGGCTTTGCGTTGGAAACCGCGCCGCTGATGGGTGTGTTGCCGGTCGAGACGATGCGCTGGGTATCCTGGGCGCTCGGCGATCTCAGCGTCAAGCTGGTCATAGCGGTGGTGGCGCTGATCCCCTACCGGCTGCTTGCCGCCCGCTGGAGCCAGCCGGCACTGGCAGCATGATCCCGAAAAGTGGGAACCGGTTTTCGGACAAGATCATGCTCAAAGACTATCGAGCATGATCCCCTGGCTTCAACTGGACTCGGCAAAAACGCCTGACGGCGGACAGGAACTCCGCCTGAAGCGGCGCGGCGGCGAATTCTCGATCATGCTTGGCCCGAACGAGCTGATGAACAGCCGGCTCAGCGGTTCCGAAGAGGCGCTTGCGAAACTGTCCTGCCAAAGGATTGCCGGCCGCCGGACCCCAAACATCCTGATCGGCGGCCTCGGCATGGGCTTTACCTTGCGCGCGGCGCTGGCCGAGCTCGGCGACGGTGCGCAGGTCGCCGTTGCCGAACTGGTGCCGGCAGTCGTGATTTGGGCGCGCGGCCCGATGGCCGAGGTTTTCGACGGCTGCCTTGATGACCGGCGCGTCAGCATTCGCGAGGCCGATGTCGGTCAGCTCATCCGTTCGGAAGCATCGACCTGGGACGCGATCCTGCTCGATGTCGACAATGGCCCCGAGGGCATCGTCTACAAGGCCAACGATGCGCTCTACAGCGCAGCCGGCCTGATCAGCGCGAGAGCAGCTCTCAAGCCCGGCGGTGTGCTGGCGGTCTGGTCGCAGGGCCCTGACGCAGGTTTCACCCGAAGGCTCAAGCAGGGCGGCTTCACGGTCGAGGAGGTCAAGGTGCGGGCTCACGGCAAGCGCGGCGCCCGGCACATCGTCTGGCTCGCGACCAAGGGGCAATAGGCCACCTCGCAATCCGGGCGGGCCTTGTGGTCGCCGCCCGCCACGCCGACGAACCTCTACTTCGCCTTCTGAAGCTCGGCGGCGAGCGCCTGCAGCAGCCCGCGTGTGCCCTCCTCGCGCCCTTGCGCTGAATCGACGCCATCGAAGAACGCACCCTGTTCGGTATAGGTCAGGCGGGTGCCCTCGCCGGAAGGTGCAAGCTCGACCGTGGTGAGCGACGCCGACAGCGGCTGCGCCCCGACCGCCATCCGGTATGAAAATACGATGCGCCGGTCAGGGACGATGTCCTGGAACTGCGCATCGAGCCTGATCTCCGGGCCGCCCTGGTAGCTGAACCGCGAAACCTCGCCACCGCCGACACGGAAATCGAAGGTGAATTCGGCGATGGTGAACCCGTCGCCTTCGGCGCGCCAGCGCCGCACCGTCGCCTTGTCGGCAAAGGCGAAGAAGACGCTCTCGGGCGATTGCGGATAGGTCCGCTCGATCGTGAAGGTCGAATGGATGACGGAGTGCTCGTCGTTAACCGGGGCAATCTGGTTCATTTCTTGTCGTCCTTTTCCTGCTCGTGGAGTGTTGCTTTCGGTTGGTCAGTCTCCGCCAGGATCTGGCCGAGACGGTCGAGCTGGCGTTCGGCGGGCGTACGGCGCGCGGCGATCCAGTCGGCGAGCGGGGCTAGCCCGCCGGGCTCGATCCGGCAGGTGCGCACGCGTCCGACCTTCTCGCTGCGGATCAGCCCGCACGCTTCCAGCGCCTGGAGGTGCTGGAGCACGGCGGCGAAGGTCATGCCGAACGGCTCCGCCAACTGGCTGACGGTGGCCGGCCCGCGGCTCAGCCTTTCCAGGATTGCCCGGCGCGTCGGCTCGGCAAGAGCCCGCAGGATGCTGTCGATCTCGGAATACTTAAGCATGGACTTGAGTATTTCGCCGATGACACCAACTGTCAAGTCACGACTAAAGTATTTTTGCAAATGGTGAGAGCCGGCTGGAAAACCCGCGACGCGGGTCATTGCCAGAGAAAATCGCCAGGCGAAATTGCAAGGGAAATTGCCTGCGCTGCAAAACGGCGCGGAAACGCCAGCGATGCTGTCAGCCAGCAGGCCGGTCGCGCGTCAATCCTCGTGCAGCACAAATTCCAGGTAAAGATTGCGCTGCAGGATCGAGTGGTTGTCATCGGACATCAGCGACACGATCAGCGCGCCATCGTCGCGGGTCCAGACGTCGAGCGCTTCCATATTGTCGATCTGGTAGCCCATGTCGGCTTCGAGCAGCACCGGCCCGTCGGCGACGGCGCCCTTCTCGACGCCTTCGCCATAGATGCGCCGCAGCCGCATCTTGACGCCGCCGGCCATCGAAAAACTGCGCTCCAGAAGCAACAGGTCGCCGTCCGGCAGGAAGGCGCCGTCGGTGATGTCGAAATCGCCATTGCGCTTGACGGTGAAGACGCCCTTGTGCGGCCCTTCGATGATCGCGGCAAAGATGTTGCCGGCCTTGTCGAGGCTCTTTTCCGACACCACGACCAGTCCGCCCGCGTGCTGCCCGTTGGGACTGGCGCGGGTGACGGTCTCAAAGCCGCGATTGCGGCGAAGTTCCCAGGCTGGGATCAGGAAGTCCAATTGCCTGAACGGCACCTTCATGCCGTCCGGATCGATCTTGAACTCTGCGATACGGTGATCGCCCTCGAAACCGACCGTGGCAATACCGTCCTTGACCGCGAGGCCTTCGGCATCGACCGCCCATTTCTCGTCGATCGGCTGGCCGGCCGCATCGACCATCTGCTGCATGCGAAAATTCTGGATGCCGGAAGGCCGCTTCTCGGCATCGTGGACGAGGGTGCCGAAGAACCAGAAGCCGGTGTCGGCAACGCCGATGAAATCGCTGCCGGGCTTGAGGAACCGAAGCGCCGAGAGCGCGCCGAAATCGCGCGTCGACGAGGTCATTTCGAGCCCGCCGACGAATTCGAGCGGCCCGAACTGTTTGTCCGGCCGGCCGATATGGAATTCGCTGATCGGCCGTGCCGAGATTTCGGCCGGCTCGACCGAGGCCAGGCCGGCAGCGATAGCCGGCGCCAAACTGATGCCTAACAACGCACTGGCGGCCAAAAGCTTCTGCCAAAAGCCGCCGCGGGAAAAAATCATCCGGCGCGCCGCATGCCGCCGCGCCGCGTGTCCCGCACGGTTTCCTCGGCGAACAGCGAGGCCAGCTGCTCGGTCATGGCGCCGGCCAGTTCTTCGGCATCGACGATGGTGACGGCGCGGCGATAGTAGCGGGTGACGTCGTGGCCGATGCCGATGGCCAAAAGCTCGACAGGCGAGCGCGTCTCGATGAGCTCGATGATGGCGCGCAGATGCCGCTCGAGATAATTGCCCGAATTGACCGACAGCGTCGAATCGTCGACCGGCGCCCCGTCCGAGATCATCATCAGGATCTTGCGCTGCTCCGGCCGCGCGATCAGCCGGTTGTGCGCCCACAGCAGCGCCTCGCCGTCGATGTTTTCCTTGAGCAGGCCCTCGCGCATCATCAGCCCGAGATTGCGGCGCGCCCGCCGCCACGGGTGGTCGGCGGATTTGTAGATGATGTGGCGCAGATCGTTGAGCCGGCCGGGGTTCGGCGGTTTGCCTTCCTTCAGCCATTTCTCGCGCGCCTGCCCGCCCTTCCAGGCGCGGGTGGTGAAGCCGAGGATTTCGACCGAGACGCCGCAGCGTTCCAGCGTGCGCGCCAGGATGTCGGCGCAGGTCGCGGCGACCGTGATCGGCCGGCCGCGCATCGAACCCGAATTATCGAGCACCAGCGACACCACCGTGTCGCGGAATTTGGTATCGCGCTCCTGCTTGAAGGACAGAGGCTGCATCGGGTCGATGACGACGCGCACCAGCCGTGCCGGATCGAGATAGCCTTCTTCGAGGTCGAAATCCCAGGAGCGGTTCTGCTGCGCCATCAGGCGGCGCTGCAGCCGGTTGGCCAGCCGCCCGACGACGCCGGAAAGGTTGGCGAGCTGCTTGTCGAGGAAGGCGCGCAGCCGGTCGAGCTCCTCCTCCTCGCACAGTTCCTCCGCACCAACGGTCTCGTCGAAGGCCGTGGTGAAGACCTTGTAGTCGATCTCTTTCGGCAGATTGGTGAAGGGATTGTCGTTGCGGCGCGCCTCGCCGGGCGTCTCCGCATCGGCGTCGTCATCGTCGGAGAGATCCTCGGCGGTGGCGTCGGAGGCTTCCGTCTCGGCCGATTGCTCGTCGTCCGACGATGCCTCGGTATCCTCGGACTGCGACTGCTCGGAGCCCGAATCGTCTTCGCCGCCCTCCTCGCTCTGCTCCTCGCCTTGCGGCTGGTTTTCGTCGTTGTCCTCGGAGTCTTCCGTCTCCTGGTCGTCGCCGAGCTCCTCCGCCATTTCCATGGAGGCGAGCATCTCGCGCACGACGCGGGCGAACGCCTGCTGGTCGTCGAGCTTTGCCGACAGCCCGTCCAGATCGGCACTGGCTTTTTCCTCGACCCAGGGGCGCCAGAGATCGACCAGCCGTTCGCCGCTCTTCGGCACAGTGCGGCCGGTCAGCTTTTCGCGCACCATCAGCGCCAGCGCCTCCTCGATCGGCGCGTCGGCCTTGTCCTTGACGTCGGCGAGGTTGGCCCTGGCGTATTTGTCCTCGAGCATCGAGCCGATATTGTCGGCAACGCCCTGCATGGCGCGGCTGCCGATCGCCTCGACCCGGGCCTGCTCGACCGCGTCGTAGATGGCGCGGGCCTGTTTGCCTTCCGGCGCCAGCCTGGTGTGGATGCGCGTATCATGGCAGGCGCGCTTCAGCGCCATGGAATCGCCGAGCCCGCGGGTAATGGCGATATCCGCCTTCGATGCCTTCTTCGGCAGTTCGGGCAGCCGGGCGCGACTGCCGGCCAGCGCCGGCCGGTCCTTGGCGAAACCGACCTCGAGATCCTTGTCGCCGGCGATGGCGCGCATGCAGACGGTAACCGCGCGCTTGAAGCTGTCGGCCTCAGCGCCGGTCTTGGATTTGTTTCGTGTGTTGTCGCCCGGACCCGCCATCGAGACTCTGCTTAGCCCAGCACCACATTCGCCGCCGATTCCGGCAAATCTTCGCCGAAGGCGCGCTGGTAGAACTCGGCGACCAGCGAGCGTTCCAGCTCGTCGCATTTATTGAGGAAGGTCAGCCGGAACGCCATGCCGATATTGCCGAAGATTTCGGCATTCTCGGCCCAGGTGATAACCGTGCGCGGGCTCATAACCGTCGACAAATCGCCGTTGATGAAGGCCGAGCGCGTCATGTCGGCGACACGAACCATCTTGTTGACGATCTCCTTGCCCTTGCCGTCGCGATAATGCTTGGCCTTGGCCAGCACGATGTTCACTTCATTGTCGTGCGGCAAATAGTTCAGCGTAGTGACGATCGACCAGCGGTCCATCTGCGCCTGGTTGATCTGCTGGGTGCCGTGGTAGAGGCCTGTGGTGTCGCCGAGCCCGACCGTATTCGCGGTCGAAAACAGCCGGAAGGCCGGATGCGGGCGGATAACCCGGCTCTGGTCGAGCAGCGTCAGCCGGCCCGACGATTCCAGCACGCGCTGGATGACGAACATCACGTCCGGGCGGCCGGCATCGTACTCGTCGAAGCACAGCGCGACATTGTGCTGATAGGCCCAGGGCAGGATGCCGTCGCGGAATTCGGTGATCTGCAGCCCTTCCTTGACGACGATGGCATCCTTGCCGACGAGATCGATACGGCTGACATGGCTGTCGAGGTTGACACGCACGCAAGGCCAGTTGAGGCGGGCGGCGACCTGCTCGATATGCGTCGACTTGCCGGTGCCGTGATAGCCCGACACCATGACGCGGCGGTTATAGGCAAAGCCGGCGAGGATCGCCATCGTCGTGTTCTTGTCGAACAGGTAGTCCGGATCGATGTCGGGCACATGCTCGCTCGTCACCGAATAGGCCGGCACCACCATCTTGGAGTCGAAGCCGAATGTCTCCTTCACCGACACCGTGGTGTCGGGCAAGTTGGCGATGTCGCGATCGACCTTGTTCATCTCTATCACGTCTCCACAAGCGAAACGCCGCGTTTCGCTGGTAATCGATTTTGTTCGGGGGCGGTCTTAGAGCCTTTTCCAACCCTATGAAAGTTGGAAAGCGACACGAACCGTAAGGTCGCTCAGCACAAACCTGCCTGCTTGAGCACGCGATACGCCTGGAGCACATCGCGGAACCGGTCTTCCGAACCTCTGTCGCCGCCATTCGCATCCGGATGGTGGCGTTTCACAAGTTCCTTATAGCGCGCCTTGATATCCTTGCCACTTGCCTTTGTATCAAGGCCAAGCGTTTCCAGTGCCTTGGCCTCAAGCGGCTTGGCCTTGCGCTCGCGTGCTTCGCGCGGGTCCTTCGGGCCTTTGAACAGGTCGAAGGGATCGCGCATGCGATTGTAGTAGCCGGCACGGCCGGAACGCGCCTGGGCGAAGTCGGGCGAGGAGCGTGTCGAGGCGCCGTTGACGCCCATTTTCCAGGTCGGCCGGTGGCCGGTCATGGCTTCCTTCTGGAAGCGCGCGATCTCGGTGTCGGGAACGCCCGAGAAATAATTGAAGCCCTTGTTGTACTCGCGCACATGGTCGAAGCAGAACTGGAAATACTCGCCTTCCTTCATCCGCCCGACCGGGGCGCGGTGGGTACCGGCCTCCTTGCAGCCATCCCATTGGCAGATCGGCGAACGCGACTTCAGCTCCGCGTCCTTCTCCGGGCGGATGCGAATCTTCTCGAAATATTTTGGGTACGGCTTCATCTCACCCATTTATGGGCCGTTCGCGGATGCGAAACAAGAATTGACATTTTCGCGATGATCGCCCTAACCGCTGAATCGCGGCATAAAACCGGCGAATGGCGAATTTGTGCGATGACATAGATGTGGTGAAGGGAAGCGACGATGTCCATACAGGCAACGATGGAAGATAAGCTGAAAAAGGCGTTTTCGCCGGAACGGCTGGACGTCATCAACGAAAGCCATCTCCATGCCGGTCATCATCACGCGGATTCCGGCCATCACGCTGCCTTCGACGGCGCCGGCGAGACGCATTTCCGCATCCGCATCGTCGCGCCAGCCTTTGCCGGCATGAGCCGCGTCGAGCGTCACCGTGCAGTCAACGATCTCCTGGCCGAAGAGTTGAAATCCGGCGTCCACGCCCTGGCGATCGAGCCGGCAGCGCCCGGTGAAACGACGCGCTGGTGACTCAGCCGAGGCTCGCCCTCAGGAAAGCTATCACCGCCGCTGTCAATGCATCGCCTTCGGTGCCGAAGTCGCGATTGATCGACATGTGCGAATAGGCGCTGCCGTCGAACAGCGTGACCCTGGTTCCGGTGGCGCGCAGACGCCCGGCGAAGGCCTGCGCGTCCGCCGCGCGGGCTTTCGCCCGTGAATGGGCGATAAAGGTCGGCGGGTGCTTGCGGCCTTCCACATAGGTGACAGGCGACAGCGCGCGCCACTGCGCCGGATCGGGAAAGGCGCGGGCATAGACCCCTGCCATGCCGCCGCTCCTGGCCAATGCCTCCAGGTCGTAAGCCCTGGTGTCGTCGAGGATCAGCGCCGCGACCCCGGGCAGGCCGCCGCGCAGGCCGGTCAATGCGACGAGATGGCAGCCGGCCGAATGGCCCATCGCGACGATCCGGTCCGGATCGCCGCCATGCCTGGCGATGTTGGCGCGGACGTAGCGATAGGCCAGTTCGACATCCGCCGCCTGGGTGGCGACGTCGGCCTCGGGCAGCATCCGGTAGTCGATCGAGACGAAGCAGAAGCCATTGTCGAGCAGGAATTGCGGCTTGGCATTGACGTTGCCACGACTGCCGACCCGCCAGGCGCCGCCATGGACGAAGAAGACGACCGGCAGGCCGCTTGCGCCGTCGCGGGAATAGATGTCGAGCTTGGCCGGCCCATAGTCGAAGGTTTCGGGCGACGGCGAACGCAGCTGCAATGCCGCCGCCTGCCCCGGCAACAGCGCCGCCATCGACACCAGAAGCAGGCTTCGCCGATCGATTGTCATCCGCTCCTGACCGCCCTCAGGTGCCGCAAGATGCGCGCTGTCATTCGCCAAGCATCGCCGGCTTGATCCTCAGCCGCGCGATACGGTTCTTGTCGCGCTTCATGACGACGAAGCGCTTGCCGTGAAACGTAAAGGCCTGCTTTTCGTCCGGGATCGACTGCGCCTCGTGAATGACAAGGCCGGCAATGGTGGTGGCTTCCTCGTCCGGCAGGTTCCAGTCGAGCGCCCGGTTAAGGTCGCGGATCGGCACCGTGCCGTCGACGACGACGGAGCCGTCGGCCTCCTGCTTGACGCCCTGGATGTCGATGTCGTGCTCGTCGGCGATCTCGCCGACGATCTCCTCGATGATGTCCTCCAGCGTCACCAGCCCTTCGACCTCGCCATATTCGTCGACGACGATGGCGAAATGCGCCTTGCGGCGCAGGAAGGCGTTGAGCTGCTCCTGCAGCGTCGTGGTGTCGGGCACGAACCACGGTTTGGACGCGATCTTCATCACGTCGATCCGGGAGAAATCGTTGCCGACCTCGTTCAGCGCGCGCAGCAGATCCTTCGCGTGCAGCACGCCGACAATGTTGTCGAGCGAACCCTTCCACAACGGCATGCGGGTGTGCGGGCTCTGCAGGATCTCGCGAACCACCGCTTCGGGCGGGTCATCGGCATTGACCGAGCGCATATTCGTGCGGTGGACCATGACGTCCGACACTTCGAGCTCCTCGAGGTCGAACAGGCCGCCGATGCGGGCGCGGTCCTCGCGCACCACCTGGCCGTCGCGGCGGAAATCGTCGACGGCGCCGCGCAGTTCCTCGCGCGCCGAGCGCTGCGGCTCGATGCGCTGCAGCTCATAGCCGAAGGCGGCGAGCAGGTGCCGGCGCAAGACGAAGCCCAGCAGGCCGAGGCCGGCGAGCACTGCAGCCGCGATCCAGCCGGCCTGACTCATCCCGGGCGGCTTTCCTGCCGGCCCGGATGGTTCTCCCTGAGGAACGCCAGTACTTCCGAGGCCGGCACATCCCTGGCGATGAAGGCCTGTCCGACGCCGCGCGTCAGGATGAAGGTCAGCGCGCCGCGCGACACCTTCTTGTCCTGGGTGATGAAGGAGAACAGCTGCTCGGCGTCGGGCAATTCGCCCGGAATGTCGGCCATGCGCCAGGGCAGGCCGACAGCGCGAAGATGCGCCTCGACGCGTGCCGCATCGTCGGGGCTCGCCAAATTGAGCCTTGACGAAAAGCGGTGCGCCAGCGCCATGCCGATGGCGACGCCTTCGCCATGCACGAGCCTTGCGCCGTCATAGCCGGTCGCCGCCTCCAGCGCATGGCCGAAGGTGTGGCCGAGATTGAGCAGGGCGCGGTCGCCGGTCTCGAACTCGTCGCGGGCAACGACGTCGGCCTTGGCACGACAGGCCTCGGCGATGGCGGCAGCCCGCTCCGGCCCGCCGGCAAACACTTGGCGCCAGTTTTCTTCCAGCCAGGCGAAGAACTCCGGCCGGTCGATCAGCCCGTATTTGGCCAGTTCGGCATAGCCGGCGCGAAACTCGCGGATCGGCAGCGTGTCGAGCACTTCGGTATCGGCCAGCACCAGCTTGGGCTGGTGGAACACCCCGACGAGGTTCTTGCCGCGCTTGCTGTTGATGCCGGTCTTGCCGCCGACGGAGGAATCGACCTGCGCCAGCAGCGAGGTCGGAACCTGCACGAAATTCATGCCGCGCCGTGCGATGCCGGCGGCAAAGCCGGCCAGGTCGCCGATGACGCCGCCGCCGAGCGCGATGACGACGTCGCCGCGCTCCAGCTTGGCGGCCAGCACGCCGTCGACCACCTCTTCGAGATGCGCAAAGCTCTTGGTCTTTTCGCCTGGCGGCAGCGTGATGACGGCATGTTGGATGCCACCGCTTGCCAGGCCGGCCGCAAGCGTTGCGAGATGCGCGGCTGCGACGTTTTCGTCGGTGACGACCGCCGCCCTTGTGCCCGGCAGGCGCCGCGAAATCTCGGCGCCGGCGCGTGACAGCAGGCCGGGGCCGATCAAAATGTCGTAGGCACGCTCGCCAAGCCCGACTTCGACAGAGACCGTTGCATCGGCGCTCACGTCCGCACCTCGTCAATGTCGGCAACGCCGAGATGGCCGCGCAGCGCGTCCACCACCTCGGCGGCAATGATCTCCTTGCGGTCGTCGCGGGTCGGCACGGTGACATCGGCCGCGGCGTAAACCGGGTAGCGTTCCGCCATCAGCCGTTCCAGCACGGCGCGCGGATCGGCGCTTTTCAGCAGCGGCCGGTTCTGCTTCTTGGAAACGCGCTCCATCAACAGATCGATTTCGGCCTTCAGCCATACCGAAACGCCATGGCTGGCGATCGCCTCGCGCGTCTGCGCGTTCATGAAGGCGCCGCCGCCTGTCGACAGCACCTGCGGCCCGTGCTCCAGCACACGCAGGATGACGCGCTGCTCCAGTGCCCGGAACTCCGCCTCGCCATAGCGCTCGAACAGGTCCGGGACGCTCATGCGCGAAACAGTTTCGATCTCCTGATCGCTGTCGATGAAGGGCAGCGCCAGCATCGCCGCCACCTTGCGGCCGATGGCCGTCTTGCCGGCGCCCATCAGCCCGACAAAGACGATGGAACGGCCGCCCAGCCGGCCGAGCAGCGCGGCATGGCTCTCGCCCGGAGGATTTGCTGGTAGCGCGTTCATGCTTCTAGGGCCTCTTTGCCGGCGTATCGACATCAAAAGCCTGTTTGCGTCAAGCGTAACGCACCCAGGACCGGATATGGCTTCTCCCTTGAATTGCCCGGATTGGCATCTCATAAGGGCACAGGGTTGGAAATGCAGAATAAGACGACGGGCGAAAATTAATGCCAACACTGTTTCGCTTTGTCGTGACGCTCGCGATTCTGGCCGGCATTGTCTATGGCGCGATGTTCGCCTTGGTCATGTTCGTCGAGCCGAGAAAGGCGGAAATGAGCGTGCGTATCCCTCCGGAAAAGCTCAATCCGAAAAAATGAACAGCGCCGCCCGCATCGAAGCCTTCCTGGAAATGATGAGCGCCGAGCGCGGCGCCGCCGAAAACACGCTTTCGTCCTATCGCCGCGACCTCGAGGACGCTTCCGCCGGGATCGCCGGCGGACTTGCCGGTGCCACCAGCGCCGACATCCGTGCCTATCTCGACGACATCGCCGCGCGCGGCTTTGCCGCCACCTCGCAGGCGCGCAAATTGTCGGCGATTCGGCAGTTCTTCAAGTTCCTCTATGCCGAGGGCCTGCGCGGCGACGATCCGACCGGCACGCTGGACAGCCCGAAGAAGGGCCGGCCGCTGCCGAAGACGATGAGCGAAGCCGATACCGGCCGGCTGCTCGACCGCGCCGCGCAAGAGGTGAAGGACCCCTCCATGCATGACGGCGACACGCTCGCGGCGCTGCGCCTCCACGCACTGGTCGAGGTGCTCTACGCCACCGGCTTGCGCGTTTCCGAGCTGGTCGGGCTTCCTGTGACGGTGGCGCAGCGCGACGACCGCTTCTTCATGGTGCGCGGCAAGGGCAACAAGGAGCGCATGGTGCCGCTGTCGGCCAAGGCGCGCACGGCGATGCGGACCTGGCTTGCCGCACGGGCGGCGGTGCCGGCTCTTGCCGACAGCCCGTTCCTGTTTCCGGCCGCCGCCGACAGCGGCTATCTCTCGAGACAGGTCTTTGCCCGCGAGCTGAAAGCGCTTGCCGCGCGGGCCGGCATTGCCGCGGCGAAGATATCGCCGCATGTGCTGCGGCATGCTTTCGCCAGCCATCTGCTGCAGAACGGCGCCGATCTCAGGGCCGTGCAGCAGCTGCTCGGCCACGCCGATATTTCAACGACGCAGATCTACACGCATGTGCTGGAGGAGCGGCTGATGCGTCTGGTCAACGATCATCATCCGCTTGCCGACTAGGCGTCATGTCGCTATGTGAGAACGACGTTCCACCGCGCCCAGCCTGCATTTTCAGGCTTGCGTCAGTCATTGCCTTCCGACTTGCCGGTCCGCCCAAGAATGTACAATTACCTCGATTTCGAAAAGCCTGTACAGGATCTCGAAGGCAAGATCCTCGAGCTGAAGAAGCTTGCCGAGAACGGCGAGGCGGTCGATGTCGGCGATGAGATCGCCCGTCTCGAGAAGCGCTCGCGCGATGCGCTGCGCGACGCCTACAAGGCGCTGACGCCGTGGCAGAAGGTGCAGGTGGCGCGCCATCCGGACAGGCCGCACTGCATCGACTACATCAAGGGCCTGCTTACCGATTTCACGCCGCTCGCCGGCGACCGCAACTTCGGCGAGGACCAGGCGATCGTCGGCGGCTTCGCCCGCTTCCGTGGCGAGCCGGTGGCGATCATCGGCCAGGAGAAGGGCTCCGACACGGCAAGCCGGCTGAAGCATAATTTCGGCTCGGTGCGGCCGGAGGGCTACCGCAAGGCGGTGCGGCTGATGGAACTCGCCGACCGTTTCCAAATCCCGCTGCTGACGCTGGTCGATACTGCCGGCGCCTATCCCGGCGTCAACGCCGAAGAGCGCGGCCAGGCGGAGGCCATCGCCCGCTCGACTTCGGCCTGCCTTGGCCTGAAGGTGCCGTCGATCTCGGTGGTGATCGGCGAAGGCGGCTCGGGCGGCGCCATAGCGATCGCCACTGCCAACCGCGTCTACATGCTCGAACACGCCATCTATTCGGTGATCTCGCCGGAGGGCGCCGCCTCGATCCTGTGGCGCGACACCACGCGATCCAGGGATGCCGCGACCAACATGAAAATCACGGCGCAGGACCTGCTGGAGCTGAAGATCATCGACGCCATCATTGCCGAGCCGCTCGGCGGCGCCCATCGCGCCCCTGAAACGGTGATCGCCGCCACCGGCGACCTCATCGCCAGGACGATGAAGGAATTCTCCGGCGCCAACACCGACTTCCGCGAGCATCGCCGCGAGAAATACCTGGCGATGGGCCGCAATCTGTAACCAACCCAGTCACGCGGCCTGAAATGTGGCGGCGTGAACCAGTTTCGCCACAAAAATGCCGCTGCATTCGGCTCAGTGGGCTTGCCGTAAGGGGACGCGCCGCATGCTTGCGGTAAGGAATTTTCAAGGTTAACGGGCTTAGAGTCCGTCAGTGGTCGGTTTAGCAGCTGCGGCATCCGCGGCGCAGAAATGAAGACGATAGCCATATCCATGTTTGCCAAGCTTGCCCGCACCGGAGTTCTGATCGCTGCGATCGGCGTCGCCGGCTGCAATGACGCTTCGATGAAGGATTTTGCGCCGCAAGCCAACAAGCCGCTGCCGGACAAGATCCTGGCCGAAATGAAAGCCAAGGGCATGGTCCGCACCTCCTCGGTGATGGCCCGCATCTTCAAGGAAGAAGGCAAGCTCGAAATCTGGAAGGCCAAGACCAACGGCCGCTACGACTTGGTCGCGAGCTACGACATCTGCAAATGGTCGGGCAAGCTCGGCCCGAAATTCACCGAAGGCGATCGCCAGGCGCCGGAAGGCTTTTACACGGTCCGCCCGGCACAGATGAACCCGCGGTCGAATTACCACCTGTCCTTCAATATCGGCTACCCCAACGCCTATGACCGTGCCAATGGCCGCACCGGTTCCAACCTGATGGTCCATGGCGCCTGCTCGTCGTCCGGCTGCTATTCGATGACCGACGCGCAGATCGAGCAGATTTACGCTTTCGGCCGCGACGCCTTCCAGGGCGGCCAGACCGAGTTCCAGATCCAGGCTTTTCCGTTCCGCATGACCGCCGCCAACATGGCGCGCTATCGCAACGACCCGAACTACGAATTCTGGAAGATGCTGAAGGTCGGCTACGACAATTTCGAGGTCACCAAGGTGCCGCCGAAAGTCGACGTCTGCGAGAAGCGCTACGTCTTCAACCAGGTTGCGGCCGACGGCTCGACCTTCAATCCGACCGGCGCTTGCCCTGCGACCACCCAGCCCGATTCGCTGAAGAGCGCCATCAACGCCTATCAAAGCACCTATGAGGCGGCCTTCAACGGCGCCGTCAAGGCCAGCGTGCCGGCACCCAAGCCGACCATCGCCGGGATCAAGGAAGCCAGCATCGTTTCCGACTGGTCGAAGCGGCGTGCCCGCGGCGAACGCGTTCCGATCGAGCCGCCCTCGCTCAACCCGGACGGCACGGTGGCCGAAACGGCGCGCATGGGCCGCATCGATTCGCCGGCGGGCCGCAAGATGGCGGCGCTCGACGCCGAAAAGGCTGCCAAGCAGAAGGCCGAGGAACAGCGGCTTGCCGCGATAGAAGCGGCGAAGGCAGCGAAAGCGGCAGCCAAGGCACAGGCCTTGGCCGAGAAGGAAGCTGCCAAAGCCCAGGCGCTCGCCGAAAAGGAAGCTGCCAAGACCGCCGCAGAGATGCCTGTCGCCACTGCCACCGTAGCGCCATCGGACGCCGCCCCGGCAGTCGAAACGCAGGCTGCGGACGCCGAAAGCACGGCGACAAGGTTGAAGAAAAAGCTGCTCGGCATGTTTGGCGGCTGAACTTCATGCTTGAACAAGAAGATGGGGGCCAAGAAGAGAGGCCCTCAACCAGCCCCGCCGCCGTCTACGACCTCAAAGGCCTGAACTGCCCGTTGCCCGTGCTCAAGGCAAAAAAGCGCCTGGCCACAATGCAGCCGGGCAGCCGCCTGTGGCTCGAAACCACCGACCCCCTCGCCGTCATCGACATTCCCGCCTTCTGCGCCGAGAGCGGCCATCGGCTGGTCGAGACAACGGCGATGGCAGGCGGCCACCGCTTCCTGGTCGAGCGCGGCTGAGCGCGTGATCTCCCCCCTCGAGGGGGAGATGTCGCCGAAGGCGACAGAGGGGGTTGCCTCGGCTGGCGCGACGCCATGTACGACCAAAGAGAAAGTTGGCGCTTCACGCGCGGCAACCCCCTCTGGCCTGCCGGCCATCTTCCCCTCGAGGGGGGAGATCAGCCGCTTCACCGCCCGGCGATGGCCAGCGGATTGCTCTCCAGTGCCGCCCGGTCCGGCGTGTCGATCGACGGCTGGTTGGTGAAGGCGGCGAACAGCCGGCGGACATAGTCTTCCGGCATGTCGAGCGTGATCAGCACCAGCCTGGTGCCGCGCTGGCTGTCCGGCCAGGCCGGCAGTTGCACCGGCGGATGCAGGATCTTCTGCACGCCATGGATAACCAGCGGCCGCGACGGGTCTTCTGCAAGCTCGATGACGCCCTTCATCCGCAACAGGCGCTCGCCATGCGCCGAGCGCAGCAGATCGAGGAACATCTCGATTGCCGAAAACGGCACCGGCCCGTCGTGAACCAACGAATGCGAACGCACGCGGGAATCGTGCCTATGGCCATGACCATGACCATGGTGATGGTGATCGCCACCGTCATGCCCGTCGTCATGATGCCCGTCGTCATCATGCCCGCTGTGGTCATGCCGGCTATGGTCATGGTCGTCGCCGGCTTCTTCGCCCAGCCAACGCTGCACATCGACCGATTTGGTGGCCGGATTGTAGAGGCCGCAATCGAACAGAGTCGCGGCGCTTGCCTGACTCGCGTCGAGCACCACGGCGCCCGGGTTGAGCTGCCTGAGCCGCGCCCGCAACGCCTCGACATCGCCTGCATCCGTGGCCAGGTCGGCCTTGCTGAGCACGATACGGTCGGCGACCGCCACCTGCTTCACCGCCTCGACATGGGCATCGAGCGCCGCATTGCCGTTGACGGCGTCGACCAGGGTGATGACGCCGTCGAGCCGGAAGGCCTGGACCAGGGCCGGATGCGCCATGATCGACTGCAGCACGGGGGCGGGATCGGCGAGCCCGGTGGTCTCGACGACGACGCGGGCAAGCCGGTCGATGCGGCCGGTCTGCAGCCGGTCGACGAGATCGGCCAGCGTATCGACCAGCTCGCCGCGCACCGTACAGCAGAGGCAGCCATCGGAGAGCTGGATGATGCCGTCGGAGGCCTGCTCGACCAGGAGATGGTCGATCGCCACCTCGCCGAACTCGTTGATGATGACGGCGGTGTCGGCGAGCGCGGGATCCCGCAGCAGCCGGTTGAGCAGCGTCGTCTTGCCCGCACCAAGAAAGCCGGTGAGCACCGAAACGGGGATCGGGAAGCCGGCCATCAGGCTAGTTCAACGCCTTGGCCGGCTGCTGGACCTGCGCGGCGGTGGCGGATCCGGCCACAACAGGCTCGGCGCCGGACGGCGGCGCCCGGTCCGGCCGCCATGTCGGCAGCGGCACGTCGGCATATTCCTGCCCGGAGGCGTCGAGCATCGCCTTCGGCGTCGGTCCCGTGGCGCCCCCGAGGCCGACAGCGATCAGCGTCGGCACATGGTCGAGCTTTTCCTGATAGGGCGACTTCGGCACGTCCTTGCCCTTGTCGCCGACGGCGGGTGCTGCTTCCGACTGCTCCTCGGCCGGCTTCTTCTTGCAGATTTCGTCATTCATATCGTTGGCCGACATCGTGTCGCCATAGGCGGGCAGCGCCGCGACCGTCAGCCAGCTCGGCGCCGGCGTTGCAAAGCCCTGGTCGAGCAGTTTTGCCGCCGTTTCGGCGCGGGTAATGGCTGACCGTTCGCCGAGCACCACGGCGACCAGGGTGCGGCCGTTGCGGGTCGCCGAGCCAATCATGTTGAAGCCGGACGAGCAGACGAAACCCGTCTTCATGCCGTCGGCGCCCGGATAGCGGCCGATCAGGAGGTTGTAGTTGGAGATCGCCTTCTTGCCGACGGCAAGGCCTTCGATCGAGAACCAGGGGGCATATTGCGGAAATTCCTTACGGATCGCCATCACCAGCAAAGCGAGATCGCGTGCTGTCGTATATTGGTCCGGCGAATAGAGCCCGTTCGGATTGACGAAGTGCGACCCGCTCATGCCGAGCCGTTGCGCTTCGGCGTTCATGCGTTCGGCAAAGGCGGCCTGCGAACCGCCGATATTCTCGCCGACCGCCATGGCGATATCGTTGGCCGATTTGACCAGCATCATCTTCAGCGCGTTGTCGAGCCGCATCACCGAGCCCGGCTTGAAGCCCATCTTGCTCGGCGGCTCGCCCGCCGAATGTTTCGTTACCTTGATCGGCGAATCGAGCTGGACCTCGCCCGCGGCAATCGCCCGAAACGCCACATAGGCGGTCATCAGCTTGGTCAGCGATGCCGGGTACCAGCGCCTGAACGCCTCCTGGTGCTGCAGGATCTTGCCGCTGTTCAGGTCGAACAGGATGGTCGGATTGGCCAAGGCAGGCCCGGCCAGCGCCGGAAGCACCACCGCGCCCGCCACCAACAGTTTGAGGAAATGCCTGTAGCGCATCATGAAAACCGAAATAGCCTCTTGCCGCAGTCGCACCTGGCTCCGTAAGATTTCGTTACACGATCGCCAGGATAATGGTCCGGCTCTCTGTTCCCGGACCACAGTCGCGGTGCTATTTACTCTATGTGACGTCAACATGGCAAAGTGCTGCCGATCACAATGTGGAAGCAGCAGCACAATGCAAAGCAGCGTGCATGGTTGCAAGGCAGCAGGCACAATTGCAAAGCAGCAGGCCAAGACCGCCTGCTCCAACAGCGAAATGGAACCATCATGCCGATCCTGAACCGAGCCGCCGAAATGCAGGACGAGGTGGCCGGCTGGCGCCGCTATTTGCACCAGACGCCGGAGCTGAATTTCGACGTCTTCAAGACCGCCGCCTTTGTCACCGAGAAGCTGAAGGCGTTCGGCTGCGACGACATCGTGACGGGTTTGGGCAAGACCGGCGTCGTCGGCATCATCCGCGGCCGTCACGGCGAAGGCTCGACCATCGGCCTGCGCGCCGACATGGATGCCCTGCCGCTCAACGAGATCACCGGCAAATCCTATGCCTCGACGGTCCCCGGCAAGATGCACGCCTGCGGCCATGACGGCCACACCGCGATGCTGTTGGGCGCCGCCAAATACCTCGCCGAAACGCGCAATTTCGCCGGCTCGGTCGCGGTCATCTTCCAGCCGGCCGAAGAGGGCGGCGGCGGCGGCAACGAGATGGTCAAGGACGGCATGATGGAGCGCTTCGGCATCTCCAAGGTGTTCGGCATGCACAACATGCCGGGCCTGCCGGTCGGCCAGTTCGCCATCAGGCCGGGCCCGATCATGGCGGCGACCGCCGAATTCACCATCACGGTCAAGGGCCGGGGCGGTCACGCGGCGATGCCGCACGGCACCATCGATCCGATCGTCATCACCAGCCAGCTCGTCGGCGCATTGCAGACGATCGCCTCGCGCAGCACCGATCCGGTCGAGGCGGTGGTCGTCTCGGTGACGAAATTCCATGCCGGCGACGCCTACAACGTCATTCCCGAGAGCGCCGAGATCGCCGGCACGGTACGCACGCTGAAGAAGGAGATCGCCAAGAAGGCCGAAGAACGCATCCGCGCGCTTTGCCAAGGCCTGGGCGCTGCCTTCGGCGCGACAATCGAGGTCGATTACAACGCCAACTACCCCGTCACCTTCAACCATCCCGAAGAGACGGTCTTTGCCAGCGACATCGCGGCCGACGTCGCCGGCGACAGTCATGTTCACCGCGCCATCCAGCCGGTGATGGGCGGCGAGGATTTCTCCTACATGCTGGAAGCCCGGCCGGGCGCCTTCATCTTCATCGGCAATGGCGATACCGCCGGCCTGCACAACCCGGCCTATGACTTCAACGACGAGGTCATCCCGCACGGCATGAGCTATTGGGTGAAGCTGGCGGAAACGGCGCTGGCGGCGTAGCCGTTCGGCATTGGCTTACGGCCCGCTCTTCGGATCCTCGACCTCCAGCGCTTCCATGACCGGCGCCAGCTCGTTGTCGTCGGCGGGTTGCGGTTCTTCGCCTGTCCTCGCCTTCTTCAGGGCTGCCTCGATCGCCTCCTGGATATTGCCGAGTTCGTCTTCGCGAACCTCGTGGCCATAGCCGGCAGCGTCGGCATCCTGCTCGAATTGCTGCGCCAGGACGGCGACGCTCACTTCGCTCTCGGCCGGTAGATTGCCGACATTCTCCTGCAGCCAGGTTTCAAAGAACTCTTTGGTGGCGCTCATGCGGTCTCTCCTTCGGGACACTAAAGCGCGCTGGCATCCCGAAAGTTCCGCTATCTGAGCCGTCTTTGCGCCCGTTGCTGGCTGTCCCGCAATTCAGAGCGGCCAGGCGGCGATGGCGCCGCGGGGCTCGGCTG
The DNA here is from genome assembly GCF_040319475.1 of Mesorhizobium sp. M0904. Classification (NCBI taxonomy): domain Bacteria; kingdom Pseudomonadati; phylum Pseudomonadota; class Alphaproteobacteria; order Hyphomicrobiales; family Phyllobacteriaceae; genus Mesorhizobium; species Mesorhizobium sp. M0904. The sequence goes on from NZ_JAMYOC010000012.1 coordinate 102,913, forward strand.
CTTACTGGCTGGCAGCAGTCGGTTCGCACGACACGTTCGGGTTCATATCGGCGAACGCGCCGGTCGGGTTGCCCTTCCAGGCCCAGACATGCAGCTCGTAGAAAGGTCCGAGGCCATAGCGGTTGGGCGCGCTGTTGAAATTGAACAGATGTCCATCGAGCGAGGCCGGGCCTTTCGAGGTGATGTATTCGACCGCGATCAGTTTTAGCGTGCCGTCGGCCATCGGCTCGTACATGACGGCTTCAGGCTTGGCGACATCGACCGCGTCGTCCTTGAGGTAGCCGGGATTGACGTAGTGGATGCCCATGGCGCCGCCGGTGATGCCGCTGGCGCAAGGAATGGGCGCATAGCCCTCGGCGGTCGCCGCCGCCACATTCTCGAAGCGGCTGTTGGCGGCGCGCACCTTGTCGGCCAGCGGATTGGGACCGGACGTGGGCGCTGCCTGATGCGCCTGCGCCAACGCAGTGCAGGCCGACAGCAGCGCCGCGGCAGCGAGGAACTTGGTGCGAAAGTTGATTGTCATAGTCGTTCCATTCTTCTTGAATAGCACAGCCCGGCCGGCCGCCGGAAGTAGGGAGGTCCGGCAGGTGGGCGCTGTGGCTGTTGTTGCTGGGAGATCCCCGCCCCGATGCGACGAATGCAGGGGGAGATCATCCCTTCGGCAAATACGGGATGGTTCCGGCCAGATCGGAATTGTCGATCAGCTGGAAACGGCTGTCGCTGCCGCCCTGACGGGCCGAAACGAAGGGTGCGTAGGCAGGATCGTCGGTAAAGGCGCGCGCCGCGGCCTCGGTCGGGAACGCCATCAAGGCAATCAGCGTGGTGTCGAGCGGCTTGCCTTCGAGCGTCTTCACATTGCCGCTGCGCGACAGATATCTGCCGCCGTGCTTGTGGACGAGGTCGTGGACCGACGCGGCATAGGCCGGCATCCACTTTGGGTCTCTCACCTTGATGTCTGCGATAACGTAAGCGGTCATGGGTCATGTCTCCTGGTCGTGCACAGGGGTATCCCGTGCAGCGGCCAAGGGGTCGCATGGCAGGGCCGGCGCCAGCCAGTCCGCCATCTGTACTGGGCCGGTACAGTTTCTGTACTCGCCGCGTTGCCGGGAAAGGCCTATGGTTCCGGCGGAGTTTGAGGGAAGGCAACATCGTGACCCAGTCCGGATACAAACAGTTCTGCCCGTTATCGATGGCCGCGGAGGTGCTGTGCACCCGCTGGACCATGGTTCTGCTTCGCGAATTGGTGGCGGGCTCGACCCGTTTCAACGATCTGCGCCGCGGCGTCCCCAAAATGTCGCCGACCCTTCTGTCGCAACGCCTCAAGGAACTCGAGCTGGCCGGGATCGTCGAGCGCAAGGAGGTACGCGGCGAGAAAGGCATCTTCGAATACCGGATGACCGAGGCAGGCAGGGATCTGCGTTCCGTCGTCGAGGCGATGGGTTTTTGGGGGCAGAAATGGGTCGAGTCGCGGCTGTCGCTGAAGAACCTCGATCCGTCGCTGCTGATGTGGGACATGCGGCGCAATCTCAACGCGTCGCCGCTGCCCGACGGGCGCACGGTGATACAATTTCTGTATCAGGAGCTCCCCGCCTCCAAACGGTCGTGGTGGCTGATCGTCGAGAAGCACGGCGAGGTCGACCTCTGCTGGTACGATCCGGGCTTCGATGTCGATCTCTACGTCTCGACCGACCTGCACACCATGACCGAAATCTGGATGGGATTGATCACCGTCGAGAAGGCCGGGGCGAAAGTCGTTCTGACGGGCGACCAGGATATCGCGCGCAAAATGCAGACCTGGCTCGGCCTGAGTCCGTTCGCGGTGGAGCCGAAGCGAGCGGCCTAACTGCCCCTTGGCGAAACGTCCCGAAGCGGTTATGTGTCGGGCCGCGTGGTCCCGTAGCTCAGTAGGATAGAGCGGCAGATTCCTAATCTGTAGGTCACAGGTTCGATTCCTGTCGGGATCACCAAAGTTTTCAATAACTTAGCGAATTGGTGCCGTACTTTTTTGCCAATTAGTACGGCACCTCGTCTATGGCACGAGCGGCGAGGGTTATTGGACCTCTGAGGAAGTTGATTGGATTGTCTACTGTTCGCACGAAGGGACGATCACGCTTGGCGGGTCAATAACAGCAATCGCCCCATCAAAACTCCCTTGCGGCTGATTGGAGTTAACGTCCGCTCCGGGTTGGGAGTTGAATGGCAGCTATCCTTGAACCAGCCCCTTTGACCGGACGGTCTGAAATCGGCCCAAATCGCCGATGCAGAAAATTGCAGGGTAAACGATCATCGCTTGTCCGCTGGCTGACCGCTTGTCGTCAAAGGGATGCGGGCGATGACCTTGATCTCGAAATCGAAACCCGCGAGCCAATTGACGCCCACTGCCGTCCAGTTCGGATAGGGAGGTGCGCCGATTTCTTCCGCGCGGACAGCCAGCACCGTTTCGATCTGTTCGTCCGGGTTGGTGTGGAAGGTGGTGACGTCGACAACGTCATCGAAGCTACACCCGGCGGCGGCCAAGACCTCACGCATATTGGCGAAGGCCCGCCGAACCTGATCCTCGAATACGGGCTCAGGCGAGCCGTCCTCACGGCTCCCGACCTGACCCGACACGAAGAGAAGATCGCCAGAGCGAATGGCCGCGGAATATCGATGAATATCGTATAACGCGTGGCGTTTGGCCGGGAAAATGGCGTCACGTGCAGGCATCTCGTGTTCCCTTCTGTCTTAATAACGGCGCCGGGCCGGAGCCGGGGGCATCTATCGGAATCAACGGGCGGAGCTGCATGCCGGTGCCATGCGGCTCTGGATCGGCGGGAAAGGTTGGGTCACAGCCGCGCCAGCTCCTCGACGGTGAAATCCGCCGCAACCGCGATGTCCTTCTGCCGGTCGAGCTCCTCGATGCGCCCGCCGAGTGCCTTGCGGATGCCGGCATAGGCCTCGGCACCAAGCACCAGCCGTTTCGGGAGCGGACCATCCTGATCCGCAAGCCGGATCATTGCGTCCGTCATGCGGTCGGGGTCGCCCTTGATCACCCATGAGACACCCAGCGCCTCGCGGATCTGACCGGCGGGTGTTCCCTCATAGGCCGCGAGCGGCTTGGTCCGCGCGAGGTTGCCGCCGAACCCGGTCCGCGCCGGCCCAGGTTCCACAAGGCTGAATTCGATGCCGAAGGGAGCAGCCTCCTGCGCCACGGACTCGACGAATCCCTCGATACCCCACTTGGTCGCGTGATAGAGGCTGAAAGCCGGATAGGCGATCTGGCCTCCCTCGCTCGATACCTGTAAAATCCGGCCGCCACCCTGGCTGCGCAGATGCGGCACCGCCGCCCGGATGAGTGCGATCGAGCCGATGAGATTGGTGTCGATGATGTCCCGGACCTGCACATCGCCAGCCTCTTCAGCCGCGCCGAGGAGGCCATAGCCAGCATTGCTGACGACGAGGTCGATCCGAGCGGATGCCGCGAAGGCGCGGTCGACCGCGGCGCGGACCGAGCTCTGGTCCTTGAGGTCCATTGCGACGATGCGGAGCCGTTCGGGGTAACTTGCACGCAGGTCGGGAAGTGCGTCCTCGCTGCGGCTGGCACCGACGACGCGGTCTCCCCTGATCAGGGCCTTCTCCGCCAGCAGCCGGCCTAGACCGGAAGACACACCCGTTATGAGCCAGGTCTTTTCCATTTCTCATTTCTCCAATTGATCCAGGCAGGAGATAGGGCAGTCGCATTGCGCGCATTAGCCGTTGAAATCGGCATGGGATAATGCAAAATCCCCATCAATGCCCCGCCCGTCGCTCAACGATCTCACCGCCTTCGTCGCCGTTGCCACACACCGCGGCTTCCGCCGCGCAGCGGACGAGGTCGGCACGGCACCTTCCACATTGAGCCATGCGATGCGTGCGCTCGAGGAACACATGGGCGTGCGACTTCTGAACCGCACCACACGCAGCGTCTCGCCGACAGAAGCCGGGTTCCGGTTGCTCGACCGTCTTCAGCCGGCGCTCGCCTCGCTGGACGAGGCGCTCGACAGCGTCGCGGGGTTCCGGGGCAATGTCGCGGGCACGGTCCGCATCAACGCACCGCGATTGGTGGCCGGGCTTCTCGTTCGCCGGGTCCTTCCGCAGATGGCGGAGCGCCATCCGGACGTGACCGTGGACATCGTCGTCGAGGGGCGGCTCATCGATATCGTGTCCAGCGGGTTCGATGCCGGCGTACGCCTCATCACATCAATTCCCAAAGACATGATCGCCGTGCCGTTTGCACGCGCGTTGACGTTCATCTGTATCGCGTCGCCCGCCTATCTCGATCGCTTCGGGGAGCCGGGAACGCCCGAGGAATTGCAACGCCACCATTGCATCGGCCACCGTATGCCCAGCGGCAAGCTCTATCGATGGGAGTTCGAACGCGCAGGCCAGGAACTGGTGATCGGGGCAAACGGCCCCATCGTCCTTGATGACGAGGAACTGATGGTCGAAACCGCAATAGAGGGTCTGGGCATCGCCTATGTGGCGGATTGGGCCGCCGAAGCGGCGTTGTCCGATGGCCGGCTACGCAAGGTCCTGACCGCGTGGACGCCAGCACCGGAAGAAGTTGCGGTCTACTACCCCGGACATCGAGCCGTACCGCCCGCACTGCGAGCTTTTCTCGATGTTGTAAAGGACCTGCCGAAGAAAGAACCCTAACCAGATCAACGAAGCCGACGCCCTGGTGCGGAACGGCCGCTCTGCGGACAAAGCTACCCTCGCCACCGGTTCCTTGGCCATGCGCGTCTGAAGTTAGTCCGTGTGTCTGAGCTGGGCTGTGTGGGCGCCTACCCACTGCGTTAGACATGGCGCAGGAAAAGGACGCCTTTGACGCTAACTCCTTGGCCGATAATCAGGCGGTGACTGGCTGCATCAGTTCGAAGATGTTGCCCCAAGGATCGGAGAAGAACGCGATGCGGCTGCTGATCGCCGGAACATCGAATGGCTCATGCACGATTTTCACGCTACGGCGCTTCAACTCGGCAACGGCCTTGTCGACGTCGTCCAGGCGAAGGCAAAGGTGATGCCACCCCGACAGGCCGAGGCTGGCGCCAAGATCCGCGTATACGGGGCGCTCGGCAGCGCCGGGGCCTGCCAGAAGTTCAAGGCGGAAGCCGTCATCCACTGCCGGCGAAAGAAAGACGAAGGTCATATCGTCGCCAGACGGTACGGTATCCACGACTCTGAAATCCAGCTTTTCGGTGTACCACGAGATCGCGGCATCGCGGTCAGGCGCTCGGAGCAAAGAAGGGTCGCATCAGGTCATAGCGCGAACGGCAGGTTTCGAAACGCGCCATGAGGGTCAGCAAATGGCGCTCCTGTCCTGCTGGTGCAAGCGTTTCCCCACCCCGCACCGTACTGCGGTCGGATTCAGGCATCTTGCCGGAACTCACGATAATCGTCATCCTTGCCAGCCCGACGGCCAGCGTTCCGACCGGTCGTCACGGAGCCCGCCCTTGCAAGAAGACGACGCCGGAAACGCATTCCAAGAGGCGATCCTCGCTTCGGTGGTTCGCTCATCGCTCGACTGCGTGATCGTCACGGACGAAGCCGGATTGGTTGTGGAATTCAACGCGGCGGCCGAGGCGACCTTCGGCTATTCGCGCGCTGAAGCGGTCGGCAGACAGATCTCGGAGCTCATCGTCCCGCCGCATCTGCGCAAGGCGCACGCAAACGGGCTTGCCGCCTATCTTGCGGGTGGCGCCCCGCGGTTGCTCGGGCGTCGCACAGAGCAGACTGCCATGCGAGCGAACGGCACCGAGTTTCCGGTGGAACTCACGATCACCGAAGCCCGGAGCGGCAAACGTCGTTTCTTCACGGCGAGCTTGCGCGACCTGTCGCAGCGCCACGCTGCCGACGCAGCTCTGCGTGCCAGCGAAGCCCGCTTGGCGGCATTCATGAAGCATGCTCCCGTAGGCATGTACCTGAAGGATACCGACGGACGCTATCTGGTCGCCAATCCGGAAATGGGAAAGGTCTTCGGCCGGCCAGCCGAGAGCGCGATCGGACTAAGCGCGGCCGACATTTTCGGGCCGCAGGAGGCCGCGATGATCGCGGAAAACGATCGCCGCGTGCTGGAATCGGGACAGGCGATTGCAATCGAGGAATTTCTAAGCAACGCGGTCGATTATGCCTGGAGCCTTGTCGTTCGCTTTCCCGTGCTGTGGGCCGATCAGCAACAGGCGCGCATCGGCGGCTTCGATATCGATATCACCGAGCAGAAGCGCGCGGCCGAGCGCCTGCAGCAAAGCGAGCGGCGCTTCCGAGACCTCACTCACCATCATCCGGTTCCGGTCGTGTTCATAGACTCGCGAACGAGGCACCTGATTACCGCAAATCCCGCCTTCCGCGAGATCATGGGTATCGGCCCCCGTGACGAGGACCGCTTCCGCCAGCACCGCTGGTTCGCCACACGGGAAGACTATCGGCGCCTCAAGGCCCTGTCACGTCAGCAGCCGCGCGCCGACGGCGTGGAGGCTCAACTTCGGCGTCTGGACGGCTCCGTGTTTCCCGTGTCGCTGAGTTGGCGCCACATCGAGATGGACGACCGACCGGTGATCGTCGGCAGCATTCTTGATCTCACCGCAACCAAGGCGGCTGAAGCCGAACTGGCGCGGTCGCGCGAGGCATTGGCGCAGAGCGAGCGGCTCAATGCACTTGGTTCGCTGCTTGCCGGCGTTTCGCACGAACTCAATAACCCCTTGGCGGTCGTCGTCGCGCAGGCCCAGTTGCTGGAAGAATTTCTAGCCGGAACCGCCCACGCACAGCGGGCCGGCAAGATCAGACTCGCCGCCGAGCGCTGCGCGCGCATCGTGAAGACTTTCCTGGCAATGGCGCGACAACGCCAGCCGGAGCGCCGCAGTACCGACGTCAACGATCTGATCCGCGCAGTTCTTGACATCGCCGGCTACGGTTTGCGCACGGCAGGCATCGAGGTGCAATGCCGGCTCGCCGAGGGCCTGCCGCCTTTGGAAGTCGACCCTGACCAGATGCATCAGGTGTTCTACAACCTGATCGTCAACGCGCAACACGCCCTGCAGGAGATACCGGCACCGCGGCGGGTCGAGATCGAAACGTCGCTTGAAGGCAATGACCTCCAGATCGTGATCGCCGACAATGGCCCCGGTGTGCCCGCCGAGATCCGGAACCGCATTTTCGATCCGTTTTTTACCACCAAGGCTCAGGGTGCGGGCACCGGGATCGGGCTCGCTTTCTCGCTCGGCGTGGTGCAGTCGCACAATGGACGGCTGACCCTGCTTGACCGTGCGGACGGCGCGCATTTCCGGTTGCTGTTGCCGGTGGAGGCCTGCACTTCGTCAGATTCAGTCGAAGGTGTTGCGGCTCACTCGGTCGCGGACATCGGTTGTACCGCCCTTGTGGTCGATGACGAGCGGGAGGTTGGAGAAACGGTGGCAGAACTACTAGAGGCTGAAGGTTTTGCCGTCAGGATCGTCGAGGACGGTGCCGGTGCCAAGGCAGCGCTGATGAGTGCTGTTTTCGATGTGATCTTTTGCGATCTGCGGATGCCGAACATCGACGGCCCCGCCTTGTTCGACTGGGCCTGTCAGGCAACCCCGGGCATGGCGGAGCGATTCGTTTTCGTTACCGGCGACACGCTCGGCGGCGCTGCGGCGCGCTTCCTTGAACGGGCCGGTCGACCAGTTGTCGAGAAGCCATTTTCGCGCGATTCTATCCGCCGGGCACTAAGCTCGTTGGCAGACGGTCCGCGCTAGCCAACGACCTCAGCACCTCTAAGCGCGAACGTCTGGTGTGATGCCCGATGCGCGTTCGTAGGCATCTCGCTGTTACATCGCGGTGACAAAAACACCGCCACGGTGGCGTCAACCGGTTACCAAGGGCAGTAAATATCTCCGGCCTTCTGGGAGGAGTGCCGTGTCAGCGTCCCCAGAGGCTGCGTGGGCGTATCGCCGGTTGGCTGTTAGCGCGGCGACTGGATCGCTCCACGCCTCGCAAGCGGGATAGCGAAATCTCGTGAAGGCAAAGTCGAGCTGCGTTTTCCGTTCTGTATCGGCGACCGGCGGCGACTGGGAGAGACGGATACTATGCACATGGGGCGTCTGGAAGGTGCCAGGACATGGACGCGGGGCGGCCCGCGCGCAGGCGCTTGGTCGAGCGGTGCAATGACCACGCAGCGCCACCTCGCAGCGATCATGGTTTGCGACGTGGTCGGCTATTCGCGCCTGACGGAGCGCGACGAGCGCGGCACGCTCGAGCGGCTGAAGATCTACCGCAAGGACCTGCTCGAACCGCTGGTCTCTGAGCACCGGGGTCGGATCGTCAAGCTCACCGGCGACGGCATGCTGTGTGAGTTCGCGAGCGTCGTCAACGCGGTGGCCTCGGCGATGGCGATCCAGCAGGCCCTGGCAGAACACGAGGCGGAGATGCCCGAGGAAGAGCGGATTCGCTTTCGCATCGGCGTCAATCTCGGCGACGTGGTCTGCGAGGAGGACGGCGACCTCTACGGCGACGGGGTCAATATCGCAGCCCGCCTGGACGGCATCGCCGACCCCGGCACCGTGGTCGTCTCAGGCACCGCCTACGACCACCTTCAGGGCAAGCTCGACTGCGGCTTCACGCCGCTCGGCAATCTGCGCCTCAAGAACATCGAGCGGCCTGTGCGCGCCTACCGCGTCGAGACCGACGCCGGCGCCTCGGTGGCTGCATCGCCTCCGCTGCCCGCGAAACCCTCGATCGCGGTTCTGCCTTTTACCAACATGAGCGGCGATCCCGACCAGGAATACTTCGCCGACGGGCTGGTGGAGGACATCATCACGGGATTGAGCCGGGTGAACTCCTTCTTCGTGATCGCCCGCAACTCGTCCTTCACCTACAAGGGCCGGGCGGTGGACCTGCGCCAAGTCGGGCGCGAGCTGGGCGTCCGCTACGTGCTCGAAGGCAGCATCCGCAGAGCAGGATCGCGGGTGCGCATCAGTGGGCAGTTGGTGGACGCGATCAGCGGACACCATGTCTGGGCCGACCGCTTCGAGGGCGACGTGAGCGACATCTTCGACCTGCAGGACAAGGTGACCGAGAGCGTCGTCGGCGCTGTCGAACCGAGCATCCGGCTGCAGGAGATCAAGCAGGCGCGCATGAAGCCGACCGACTACATCGGTGCCTACGACCTTTACCTTCGTGCGCTGCCGCGCTTCTACAGCATGACGCGCGAAGGCTTCGCCGACGTGCGCCGGCTCACCAACGAGGCGCTCAGCATCGACCCAGACTTCACCCTGGCGAAGGCACTCGGTGCCTATATCCGCAGCCTGTCGGTGAGTCAGTGCTGGCACGAGCCCGACGATATCCGCGTCGCCGTGCGCATGGCCCGCGAGGTGCTGGCGGACGCGCGAGACGACCCGACAAGCTTGCGTTTCGCCGCGCAGGTGATCGCCTACAGCGCCAAGGATTACGAGACGGCGCTAGACACGATCGAACGGTCCCTGCTCCTCAACCCCAATTCGGCGCAGGGCCATACGGGCAGCGGCTGGGTGAACGCCCATTCCGGCCACCCCCTCGTTGCGATCGAGCACTTCCACAGGGCGATGCGGCTGAGCCCGGTCGACCCCGAGAAGGGCATCGCGCTCTCCGGCATCGGGATGAGCTACCTGATGCTCGAACGCTACGAGGAAGCGCTGGCTTGGGGAGAACGAGCGCTGCGCGAGATGCCGAATTACGGCTCCTCGCACCGGGTGGTGATCATGGCGCTGGTCAAACTCAACCGGCTGGACGAAGCGCAGGCGGCGGCGCGGCGGCTGATGGAGGCGTTCCCGACCTACACGCTCGGCCTGCAGAGGCAGATCAACCCGTGGCGGGACAAGGTGTTCGCCGAGCACTACGTCGAAGCGTTGGGTATTGCCGGCGTGCCGGAGTGATCGTCGCGGTTGCAAAGATGCCCTCTCCTGCGCGTCACGTCCGGCCAGGCGACGCGCCCCTTGATCCCGCGTCGCTTCAGGAAGGATAGTTCTCTGGCCGGCTTGTCGAGGACCGAGCGCGTAGAGCAGCTGTGAACAGCCGGCGAGCTCTCGTGGCACTTTCGTAGGATAGCGTTTCGTGGTGACCCAAAATTGACCTTGGTGGAATTCGAACCAAGACATTACCGTCGCGGTGCGTCCGTCTGGCGGATGCAGCTAACGCCGGAAAGCATTTTCGTCGCCGCCTGTCTGTTGGTGTAGATCGGCCCCGCGTCGTCACACCGGGAAAAGACGATGCGCCGAGGCTTGTCATCATTTGGAAGTTCTTCGATGCACAGCGAAATCGCTTGCAGCTCTGCGAAGCGATTCGCAATTATCGCCGCAATCCACGTCCCACCTGGAGGCTCCCATGGCCGAGGTCCTGCTGTTCCACCACGCACAAGGGTTGACTCCCGGCGTGCGCGCGTTCGCTGACGACCTGCGGGCAGCCGGGCACACCGTGCATACGCCGGACCTGTTCGATGGACGCACATTCCAGAGTATTGACGAGGGTCTCGCCTACATCGGTGAGATCGGGTTCGACGACATGCGGGAGCGCGGCGTCCGCGTCGCCGACGAACTGACGCCCGAGCTCGTTTACGCCGGATTCTCGTTCGGCGTACTGCCGGCGCAGAAGCTCACACAGACACGACCCGGTGCCTGCGGAGCCCTGCTCTTCCACTCCTGTCTGCCGATTAGCGGCGAGTGGGCGTTCGGACCCTGGCCGGACGGCGTCCCGGTCCAGATCCACGGTATGGATAACGACCCGATCTTCATCGGCGAGGGCGACATACACGCCGCTCGCGAGATCGTGGAGAAGGTCGAGGACGCGGAGCTGTTCCTCTATCCCGGCGACCAGCACTACTTCGCCGACAGCTCGCTGCCGTCGTACGACGCGGCTGCCAGCGCACTGCTCACGCGGCGGGTGCTCGAGTTCCTGGACCGTGTCTGACCATGTCGGCGAGGGCCTCATTGAGGAGTATTGGCAGTTCTCGTCAAATCTCCATAGGGTCGAATTCGCGATCACCACCCGCGCGTTCGTTCCCTGGAGGGCTTCCGGACGCCGGCCCCGGCACCCAAATTCCTAATCTGTAGGTCACAGGTTCAATCCCTGTCGGGATCACCACGTTTTCAACAGGTTACCAGACGGTTGCATCGGTGCTCGGCTGTGAACGCGTGCGAGGAAGTCGCGCACCAACGCAAGCGCCTCATCGAAATGGGTTTCCAGTAGCCAGTGGCCGGCGCCATCGAGGAGATGGAGTTCTGCTTGCGGCAAGTCGCGCTTGTAGGCGCGGGCGGATGCGGCCGGCATATAGCCATCCGCAGGACCCCAGACGATCAGTGTCGGTGGTTGCCGTTCGCGCAGATAAGCCTGGTATTTCGGGAACCAGTTGAGGTTCGCCTCCAGCTTCTCCATCAGGCCGACCGCGAGCCGCCGACGGGGCGGCGTGTCCATCAGAGGCCAATGGAGTTTCCACAGATCCGGTGGCACGCGCTCGGCCACGGCCTCGCCAACCTGACCGATGAACTCGTGCCGGAAGCCCTCCTCGCTCACTGCTTCTTCCAGCGGGCGATGCTTGTCGGGCGTCTTGTCGTTCCAATACGCCTTGATGGCTGCGTATTTCGGGCCGAGCACGTCTTCGTAGATGTCGCCGTTCTGGATGATAAGCGCGGCAACGCGCTCCGGATAGGCGATGGCGTGGCGCAATCCGATCTGCGAGCCGTAATCGTGCAGCCAGAGCGCATAGTGGGACAGGCCGAGCGTGTCCGCGAAAGCCGCCAAAAACCCGGCATAGGTCTCGAAATCGTAGCCGAATGCAGCCATGTCGGGCGTAGCGCTATAGCCGAAGCCAGGAAAGTCCGGGGCGAACGTGTGCCAGCGATCAGCCAGTCCGGGCATCAGCCTTCGAAACTGATAAGAGGAACAGGGATAGCCGTGCGGCAGCAGAAGCACGGGAGCGTCGGCCGGGCCTTCCTCGCGAAAGAAGACAGTAATTCCGTCAACTCTGATTTGGCGGTGTCGCAACTTTGCCTCCTCGATTGAAAGGCTCCGAAAATGACTGGTAACCTCCCGCATCCCGTTGTGAGCGCCTGGACCCGAAACTCATGATCAGGTCGAGGGTTCCCGGTCGCGGCGGTGGAAGCGACCAAGGAACCCCGCCGCCGATCAGATCGTTTGGCGACATCTGGCCAGATCAACCTGAGGCAGATATGCCGCATGCTCGCAATCGCATGGAACCGAACATCGGCAAAGTCTGCCGTGGATTCGGGGCTTGGCGCAATGCTGCGTGACGTCGATTATGTCCTGCAAAAACTCGACTGGATGCGCGCCGAAGGCATCTGGCCCAACGGCTTGCGATATCTGTGGACCGATGCATTCGGGGTCGTGCTCTACGTCTCGCTTTACACGGAACTTGGCGAAGAGCGCTGGCTGGACGAGGCCGAGCGGCTGGTGGTGGATGTCGAGCGTGTGCTCGGCCGCCGGCGCGGATTGAGGATCGGCGAAGCGCCGGATCGCGACGGCCAGTATTTCCACTATCTGGCGATGTGGCTGTTCGCCCTGGCGCGTCTCGGCGATCTGAAGCCGGAATACCGCAAGCGCGGCATTACGCTGGCGCGGGACATTCACCCGGCATTTGTGGTCCCCGGCCGCGGCGTGATCTGGAAGATGCAGGAGGATTTGAGCGGTCCTTACCCCGGCTACGGCCTCGGCAGCATGGATGCCTATGACGGCTACGTCTCTTATCGGATGCTCGACGAAGAGGAACTGGCGCCCGAGATCGCGCAGATGCGTGACCTGATGGAGCGCGATTGGCGCACACTCGACGTCGACCAGGACCTCGGCCTCGGCATGATGCTGTGGCTCGCCCATTTCTTTCCCGACGAGCCGTGGGCCGAGGCCCAGACGAGGCGTTCGCTACGAACCCTGGAAACGATGTGGGTCGACCCGCCCGGTTATTTCAGCCGCGCGCCATGGCTGCGCGATACCAAGTTCGCCTTCACCAATTACGGCGTATCGCTCGGCCTGCAAGCCGCCGGCATCTGGCCGGGGCGTGTCGATAGGCTGAATGCCTTCTTCGAGGACTGGCGCTCCGGCGACGAATACGACCGCGAGGCGATCACCTGGGTGATGGCCTGCACCTCGCGCCTTCCCGGTGCTTTTCTGACCCGGGGTGGCGGGACAATGACTGAAAGAAGCAACCAAGCTCGGGAACGTTCCCCTGCTGGCGCGGTTGTCGATGGAAGTGCATCGAGACGCAAGGAGCGCGGTTGAAATGGCCATTCTCTTGGGAAAACCGGGAAGCTGTTGGGTAGCGGCAGCCAGATCCAGGAACTATCCCCAGCTCGAAGGTTCGATCCGTGCGGACGCCGTTGTCGTAGGTGCTGGAATTGTCGGGCTGACGACGGCGCTTCGCCTTTGCGAGGCAGGCCGGTCGGTGGTCGTCGTTGAAGGCCTGCGCACGGGCGGCCAGGTGACCGGCCGCTCGACGGCCAAGATCACCACGCAGCATGCACTGATCTATCGTCATCTCATCGACACTGTCGGCCCGGAGTTGGCCCAGGTCTACGCCGATGCGAATTCCGCCGGCGCCCGACAGATCCGCGATTGGGTTCGCGAGTACGCCATCGCCTGCGATCTCGAGAGCAAGGATGCCTACACCTACACCTGCGATGAAAGCCGGCGCGCGGAGGTCGCGGCCGAGGCCGAGGCCGCGCGCCAGGTCGGGCTGGAGGCCGAGATCCTCGACCACGCGCCGCTGCCTTTCGAAACGGCCGCCGCGCTACGGTTTTCTGGCCAGGCGCAGTTCAATCCGGCGATGTATCTGGTTGGCCTGGCGGAAGCGGTGACGGCCCATGGTGGTCGGATCTTCGAAGACAGCCGCGCCACGTCGATCGACGAGGCAAGCCGCTGGCGCATCGTCACCGATGGCGGCGCCGTTGATGCCGGGCATGTCGTCGTCGCCACCAACATGACGGTGAAGAGCCCCATCGGCATGGCGAACCGGACGCAACCGCGCTGCCACACCGCCATGGCCTTTCGGATCGACGATCCCCTCACTGTCGACGGCATGTTCATCGGCATCGACGATCCGACGCATTCCATCCGCACGGGCCACGATGCCGAAGGCCCGCTGCTGGTCGCGCTCGGCCCCAAGTTCAACACCGGCTGGGACGGCGACGTGGCCAAACGGTTTGTCGAACTGGAAAAATGGGCAAGAAAGAACCTTTCGGTCGGCGACGTCGCGTGGCGCTGGTGCAATGAGGATTATGATACGGCCGACAGGATTCCATATGCCGGCGAGCCCGATCCCGCCAAGGCAGCCGGCTTCCACATTGCCACCGGCTTCAACGCCTGGGGCATCACCAACGGGACGGCCGTGGGCGCGATGATCGCCGACCTGATCTGCGGCCGCCCGAGCCCATGGCAAAAACTCTACGATCCGGCCCGGCCCCATCCTGAGGACTTCCACAAGAACGGCCGCAGTCAATCGATCGTCTCGAGCACCCACGACATTGCGCCTGGTATGGGGGGCGTGATCGTCAGGGGAGAGGAAAAGATTGCGGCGTGGAGAGACACCGAAGGCGCACTACAGGCGGTTTCGGCGACTTGCACCCACAAGGGCTGCACCGTAACCTGGAACACTGCGGACCACACCTGGGATTGTCCCTGCCACGGCTCGATCTTCGCGGCCGATGGTTCGGTCATCCACGGCCCTGCCCGAAAACCGCTTGCCCAGATTACGCTGTGAAGGCGGCGACCGACGCCCTCCGCGTCACGCCGGCCGTTCGTAGGTTCCGACCAACTCCGTCTCCTCCAATGCGTGTTTCTGGGCTTGCTTCCAGACCTGATGCACGCCCGCCTGTCCCGGTACGCTGAGGCTCGGCACATCAAGCGCGGCCAGCCGGAAATGGTAATGATGGACGCCATGCCCTACGGGCGGCTGCGGGCCATCGTAATAGGCATTGCCGAAATCGTTGGTGCCCTGCCTGAGTGCCGACGGACCGGGCTTGCCGTCTGCTGCCTCGGCGAGTTCGCCGGCATCGGGCGGGATGTTGAATACCGCCCAATGCCCGAAAGTCCCGCTTGGCGCATCGGGATCCAACACGACAAGAACAAGGCTCTTGGCACCATCCGGAACACCGGACCACTTCAGTGGCGGCGAGACGTTCTGGCCGTCACGCGTATACCTTTCGGGAATTTTTCCGCCTGCCGGGAACGCCGGGCTGATAAGGGTGAGTGGCATTGCTGTTTCCCCAAGAAGATTGCGACCAAGAAACCCGCGCCGGCGCCATTCACGCCGCTTGCTGAGCTTCGGCGACGCGTCTGATCTCTCCTGGCAGGGATTCCCAGACCTTGTGCATCTGTCCTTCTCCGACATGATGGGCAAGCACCTTGGACACGGCCCTGAATGCATCCTTGGAATCGACCGGACGGGTGAATTCAAGCTCCGCCTTGATCTTGGCCAGAAACTCGTCGAGCGACCGCACCTTCTCGGGGGCCTTGGAAGGTTGATATTGGTCATAGAAGGCGCCGCGCACCAGAATCGGCAGCTGCGAGCCGAGGTGGGCTGCAAGATCCGGCTGCATACGGTCGCGCAGGGCGTGCAGCACCGCTCCGAGAACGTGCCAGGCGACCTGCCGATCCGGTCCGATCTCGTCCATGATCTCGTCGAGCCAGATGTTCGTGGTCTGCAGTGTCTTGTCGAATACGTCGAGTCTGGTGGCGTTCATCGAATCCTCCTTCCGTTCAAATCCGATTACGGCGGATGTGACCAAACAGTCCTACCTGCCGGTTGTTCTCCGATGCGCATTCCGCGGTTTTTCGGACCGCCTTTCCCGGCCGGCGTGCGGAACATCCTCATGGGCGGACGAGTTTTATTTGCTGTCGCCGATCACATGGCGGCGAGCGATGCAAATAGGAAAAACAGGAGAAGAACCATGGCAAACCGTGACTTGGCGTCCTGGCCGCCATCCCGAAGTCTTTATCCATCCGGACGAGATCCGCTTACGTCATTCCACCGGCAGATCGATCGCCTGTTCGACGACTTCTTTGCGCCAATGGCCGAAGCGACTACGGCCGGCGATCTTTGGCCGAGCGTCGACGTATATGAAACAGACCAAGCCTATAAGGTCACCGCCGAATTGCCGGGGCTCGAGCAGAAGGACGTTGAGCTCAAGCTGCGCGACAACACCCTCTCCATCACGGGCGAGAAGCGTTCGGAGCACAAGGAAGGCGTTGGCGGCCGCACCTATAGCGAACGCAGTTATGGCCGGTTTCAGCGGACCATCTCCCTGGATGCGGAGGTCGATGCCGACAAGGTGCAGGCCACTTTCAAGAACGGCGTTTTGGCTGTCGAGCTTCCGAAGAACCCCGCAGCAAAGGACAAGACACGCCGCATTGAAGTGAAAGCGCGATAGTTGCCAAGCTGAAGGCTGCCTGAGCAGGCGGTGCTCAGCTAAACGGCGAGCGCGGTACAACCTGCGGGCAAGCGCCCTAGCGCCGGGGATTGTCCGTCGCCTCGGAAACGCCTTCGAGAGCGATTTTGGCGGCTTCCTCATCGGTCCGCCCGAGGTCGGCCAGGGCGATGACGCCGACGAGGCGCTTGTCGTGGTTGATCACCGGAAGACGACGCACCTGATGCTTGGCCATGATCTTCGCCGCATCGGTGATATCGGCGTCGTCGAAGCACCAATAGACATGCTCGGACATGACCTCGCGCACGGTCGTGTTGCCGGCTGAGCGCTCCTCGGCGACGCCGCGCATCACGATGTCGCGGTCTGTCACCATGCCGACCAGCCTGTCATTCTCGCCGACCGGAAGGGCGCCGAGATTGTCGGCCCGCATTTTCCGGGCGGCATCCCTAATTGTCGTGTTCGGGCCGACCAGTTCGGTCCGACGGCTCATGATCTCCTGAACTTGCATGGGATATTCCTCTCTCTGACTGCTGAGGCAACAAGCCGCCAACCGCGCCTGCTGCTGCGCATCGCGAGATCGCCAGCTATCCTGACGAGGCATGTACGGATCACGATCTTCTCGATCCGCGCGCGAACGCGCCTCCCGGCACCTCGCGATCGAAACTATTCTTGGAACGTCCCGGCAGCGAGCGAGTTCCAAAATGATACCGGTGCCGCAGCCATCCCACGGGATGTGGCCGCAGGTTGGTGAAAGAACATCCACCGGGAAAACAGATGCACGCGGATTGAAGGTCATGGCTGTCCTCTTTTCAGATCGCCGCGAGGCCGGGCGGCGGCTCGCCGGGGAGCTCGTTCGCTTTGCCGGCCGCGACGACGTGATCGTATTGGCGCTGCCCCGAGGCGGCGTGCCGGTCGGCTACGAGGTCGCGCAGGCACTCAAGGCACCACTCGACGTCTTCGTCGTGCGCAAGCTCGGCGTCCCCGGCCACGAGGAACTGGCCATGGGGGCGATCGCGCCCTCCGGCGTACGTGTCCTGAACGACGAAATCGTCAGCGGTCTCGCGATCCCGCCATATGTCATCGACGCGGTCGCAGCAAAGGAGGAAAAAGAGCTTCTGCGCCGCGAGCACCTCTATAGGGCCGGGCGACCCCCACCGCAGTTGAATGGACGGACCATTATCCTCGTGGATGACGGGCTTGCGACCGGATCGACCATGCGGGCCGGAATCAAGGCGCTGCGAAAAAACCACGCCGCCCGTATTGTCGCGGCCGTTCCCGTCGGTAGCCCCGACACTTGCGACGCGATGCGGGCGGACGCCGACGAGGTCGTTTGCGCGACGACACCAGAGCCGTTGCTCGGTGTCGGGCGCTGGTACGTGGATTTCTCGCAGACGAGCGATGAAGAGGTCCGCGCGCTCCTCGCCAGGTCCGTGCCCAAGCCTGCAGCTTCCGACAAGACTGCCGCTTCCGAAGAGGAGTTGGCTGGGCACGCGGGCGCGGGTCCGGCGCGCGGCACCAGATCGCCATAGCGGAGGTGGATATGGACCGGCATAGCGAGCACGTCGTTCATGTTCCCGCGGGGCCTGTCACGCTTGAGGGCAATCTTTCGTTGCCCCCGGATGCTCGCGGCCTCGTGCTCTTCGCCCATGGCAGCGGAAGCAGCCGCCACAGCCCGCGCAACCGCTACGTGGCCGCAAGGCTGAACGAGGCGAACCTCGCCACCTTCCTCGTCGACCTGTTGACGGCCGAAGAGGAGCGGATCGACCAGGTCACGGCCGAGTTGCGCTTCAATATCGGACTGCTCGCCGATCGGCTGGTCGGCGTCACGGATTGGCTCGCCGCCTCCCCGGACACGTCGGGGTTGCGTCTTGGCTATTTCGGCGCGAGCACGGGCGCCGGTGCCGCCCTGGTGGCGGCGGCCGAGCGGCCCGACCAGGCCGCGGCGGTGGTTTCGCGTGGTGGCCGGCCCGATCTCGCAGCGCTCGCCCTGCCGCGCGTCCGGGCGCCGACCTTGCTCGTCGTCGGAGGCGCGGACACGCAAGTGATCGCACTCAACCGCTCGGCTTTGGTGGCGCTCCGCGGCGAGAAGGAGCTCGCCATCGTCCCTGGCGCGACACATCTGTTCGAGGAGCCCGGCGCCCTGGACGAAGTCGCGGATCTCGCTACCCAATGGTTCTTGCGCCATCTGGTTTCGGACAGATCGGCGTCGACGTCCTGACAGCCGGGGCTTGGATCACCAGTCCCGGGATCATTTGCGTCCTCAACGCGTTATGATCCTCATAAGACCGCGCGCAGCGGCAACCCGAAAGGCTGCCGCAACCCGTATGTGGGAGAAAGACAATGCCGGACAAGAAAACCATCGAGAAGGCCCGAAAGGACAAGCGCGAGGGCAAATCGCCGAGCACCCAGGCCGGCGAGTTCGTGCACGAGGAGATCGATAAAATCCGCCGCGGCGAGCACGGCGCGCGGTCGACCCAGCAGGCTATCGCCATCGGGCTTTCCGAGGCCAGGCGCGCAGGCGTAGACCTGCCCCCGCCCAAAAAGGGCAAGGTGAAGGAGAGCACGCGCAAGAGCGCCGAATACGCCTATGAGGCCGGCCAGGGCGAACGCACGCCGAAACGCCGCCCGCGGGTCTCGAAGGCCGTCTCCAAGGTGCTCGAGCATGAGCCGAAGAGCACGGCGTCGCACGAGGCGCTCTCGCAGCAGGCCAAGCGTGCGGCCTCGCGCCGGACGGCTGAGGAGCGCTCGGCCGCCGCAAAGAAGGCCGCCGAGACGAAAGGCGCCAGCGGAAGGAAGGCGGCGGCGCAGAAGGCCGCCAGAACGCGGGCACAGCACGCATAGTTCAGGACGGCAGTTCGCCTCCTGGAAACCCGATATGGCCCAAACGACCGGCGAGATCGCCAGTGATAAACGCATATCCCCGCCAGACCCCTTCCCGGCGCAGATCGTCCATCGTGCGCGAAATGCCTTGGCGCAGGATCGACACCATGTCGTCGATCTGCTCGCGCGTGATGATCAGCGGCGGGACATGACGCACATATTGATCAGCGGCCTGACCAGCAGGCCGAGCTCGCGGCAATGCGTGTCGATCCCGCTCGGCAGCCTGATCCGCCTCGCTTATGACCCCGAAGCTCTGCTGTCGATGGCCGACTGAATAATTTTTCGGGCAGCAATGCGGCCGGCGACGATGGCGCCCTCGACATAGCCCGGAAATGACGGCGACAGCTCCGACGAGGCAAAATGGACCGGCGGAGCGCCCGCACGGATAATGCGTTCGGCATCCGTTGCCGTCGCATCGACGATCAGATCGCTGTAACCGCCGCCGCTCCAGCGATCCCCGGTCCAGTCGCGATAACTGAGATCGATAATGCCGGCCGCCTCGATACCGAGCGCCTCTTCCAGCTTTGACGTCACCTTTGCGCGTAACGCCGCGTCGTCCATATCCCGCCAGCGCTGCGCCAGCGGCCCGCCGATGAAGACGACAAGTGCTGCATGATCCTCGTCCCTGCTGGCATCGCAGGCAAAAAGCCCGTGCGGGTCGCGCCACATCACCATGCCGCTCAAGCCCCTGTCGCGCCAGAAAGCCTTGGGGTAGCGCACCAGCATCTTGATCACCGCGCCGCTTTGCCAGACGCCGAGCGCTCCTTCCAGCGCAGCCGGCAGCGGCGGCACGAAATCCACTCTCGAGGCCATCATCGGCGGTACGGCGACCAGTACCGCTCGTGCCTCGATCGCGCCGGCAGGCGAAACGACGCGAACCCCTCCCGGGCCGTGCTCAATGGCCTCGACAGCTGTATTCAGCCGCAGTCGATCGCCGAGATCCCGCGCAAGATCATCCGCCAGCGAATGCATGGTTTCGCCCACGAAATACTGCAGCTCCGACACCTCGTTGGTGATGCGGCGATCATTGTCGATCAAGTACCACAGCGGCAGCCTTTCCATTGCCAGGCACCACAGACCCTCGATCATCGACCGAAAGGCGGCCTTCGCATCGTCGGGATCGGCCTGGCGATCGAGCCATGCCGCGACCGTCAAGCCGGCAATAGTCGGGTCGTCCGGTGCGATCGCGTTCATCCGCTCGCGCATTCGCATCGCGGTGCCGTAAGTGCGCCCGGCTTGCGCCTCGCCCATTCGCGGCTGCGTGACGAATTCGCCTGCGACATGGGTCTCGACCAATGTCTTGTCGCGCGCTCGCACCAGCGCCATCAATTCCGGCATGTCTTCGCACAGGAACTGGCCGCCGCTGTCGATCCGCTCGCCGAGCCCGTTCTGCACGGCTTCGACGCGGCCGCCGACACGGTCGCGGGCTTCGAGCAGCACGACATCGATGCCGGCGTGGTTCAATTCACGCGCGGCCGACAGCCCGGTGAAGCCGGCGCCGACGATCGCCACATCGGCTCGTTCGATCTTGAACTTCATTAGCCGGCCTTGATCTTCTCGAATGTCAGGGGCCGGATCATTGTCTTCATTGCTGGTCCACCCTCTTTTTGATGGTTCACGCCGGCCTGGCACCGCGGGCTGCGGAGTTCGGATAGTGCTTGGGGAATGCCGCAGACAGGAACTCATTCGCGGCCTGCAGCGCCGTCTCGCGTGTGGCGTCCTCGGTGCCCATCATCAAATGCAGCCACAGACCATCCAGCATGGCGCTGAGCGCCAGCGCCATGACTTGCGGCTCATAGGCATAGAAGCCGCTCTGCTTGAGCGCCGCGCAAAGATCGATGAAGATGTTCTGGTAGACGGCATCGCGTGCGCTGCTCAGCGCCTGATATTTCGGTCGCGATTTGGCCTCGCCCCAGAAGGCACACCAGGCAGCCAGCTTCCGCTTGTTGCAGATCGAGCGGTCGAAATCGGCCGCCACCAATGCCTGCAGCTGGCGGGCGGGATCATCGCCGGCCCTTTGCAAGGCGCTGCGCCAATGCGCCGAATACTCGTCATGCATGTACTGCAAAGTGGCGACGAGCAGCTTCTCCTTGCTCTCGAAATGGAAATTGACGATGCCGCGCGACAGGCCGGCGCCGTCGGCGACGTCGGCCATAGTCGTTTCCGAATAGCCGCGCTTGGCCAATGAATCGATAGTCGCGTCGATCAGTTGAACCTGCCTTGTCTCTTTCGACGCTTTGCGGCCGCGCTTATCGGAATCGCTTTTTCGCGCCGGTTCGAGGAGGGCTTCGCGCGCCTCTGTTGTCTTCATCGGGTGATGGTCTCCAGCATCGCCGGCTAGCCGACCGGCTTCGGCCGCGAAGATCAGTGGGGCGGTGTTTGCCACTGTCAAGCACCTTCTGCATGGCTGCCCATATTCGAATGTTCTCGTCGAGATTGCATCCTTGGAGAGAACGACGTCGAAGGCGCCATCGGCGGAAGGCAGCGATCCCGGCACGCGGACCAGATCAGCGCCGCCGAGTCCGCCTGCAGCGGATCTGGGGTCGAGATCTACGCCAGGCGCGAGCTGCAATATCAAAAGCTGCTGAAGCGTGCCAAACTGGTGCCGCGGCTGGTCATCAAGCTCGGCCGCCGCACTGCCAATCGCCTGCGGATTTCTGAATATGGCCGACGACATCGACAGTCACGAAATCCACGCCGAAGCCGCCGAACAGTGGCAGCTGGTCAACACGCCGCTCGGCGAAAAATGGTCGGGCCGCACCCGCTATGCCGCGGCCATGTTCTTCTACAAGCGCGGCGAGATGAGCGCTGAGACGCTGGAGGTCTACCGCATTTGTGCAAGGCTGGATTCGACCGATCCGCTGCCGATCATCCGCGACCGCGGCATTGGCCAGGACTGGCTTAAACGCATGGGTTTCGAATAGTCCGCCTCCAAACTGTGTTCCGGACAAGCCGGCATCACCCGCTTAGCCGATGGTCTTCTCCAAGATGCCGAGCCAGTTGCGATAGGCGATCTTCTCGATCAGCGCGCGCCCGAAGCCGCGCGCCGCGAAAGCGTCGAGCAATCTTGGCAGGCCGGCAACGTCGCCTATCACGGCCGGGATCATAGCGCCGTCGAAATCCGAGCCCAGGCCGACGCCGTCTTCGCCCAGCGCCTGCAGCAGTGAATCGACATGGCGCACCATGATGTCGAGGCTGGTGTCGGCGTTCATCCTGCCGTCCTCACGCAGGAACCCGGTGGCGAAGTTCAGCCCGACCATGCCGCCGGAGTCGCGGATCGCGCCGAGCTGCCATTCGGTGAGGTTGCGCGAATGGCCGCAGATCGCGTGCACGTTTGAATGGGTCGCGACCAGCGGTGCGTCACTGATCTCGACGACGTCGCGGAAACCTTTTTCGTTGAGATGCGAAAGATCGATCATGATCTTCAGCTGGTTGCACGCTTTCACCAGCGCCTTACCGGCATCGGTCAGCCCCGGCCCTGTATCGGGCGACGAGGGGAAGCGGAACGGCACGCCGTGGCCGAAGGCATTGGGACGGCTCCAGACGATGCCGAGCGAGCGCAGGCCGGCTGCGTGGAGAACGTCGAGCAGGGTGAGCTCAGGGTCGATCGCCTCGACCCCTTCGATATGAAACACCGCCGCAATCGAGCCTTGCGCCATCGCCTTCCTCACATCGCCGGCGCTGCGGCAGACGGTAAGCGCCGAAGCCCGCTCCAGCCTGAACAGGATCGAGGCCATCGCTACGGTGGAGTTGAGCGCATCGGCGCGCGGAACCTCGGGCGGCAAGGGCTCGCTGTCGCTCGGCGCCAGCGGCACCGCACCGCGTTTGGATTTCTCGGCAGGCGGCGGGAAGATCGCGAACATGCCGCCGGCAAATCCGCCTTTCTTCGCGCGCGGCAGGTCGATATGGCCACCCGGCGTCCCCTCGACGAACAGCTTTTCGACGTCCGCATCCTTCGACTGGTAGAGCCTGAGCAGCGTGTCGTTGTGGCCGTCGAAGACGGGAACGAGATCGGATTCGGTCATGGGGGGCCATTCGGTTGAAGTGGTCGGGCCGCAGAAGGCGAGCCGGTTGTTGCCAATACTTAGGCAAGACGGGCGCTCTGCGCAAATCCCGCATGTTTGCCTTGTGTTTGTACGCCGCCAATGGTCGAAGGGGCACGCGGTAAAGCCGCGCACCCTTTCTCCTGTCACTCATCGAGGGGCTGTCTCTTACCGCTTCAGCACGTCCGCCCATTCCGGATGGCGGCGGAACTGAGCATTGGCGAACGGGCAAAGCGGGATGATCGTCTTGCCCGCCGCACGCGCATCCTCGACGGCACGGGTGACCAGGCGAAGTCCCGCGCCCTGGCCGCGAAATGCATCCGGCACTTCTGTATGGTCGATGATGATTTGGTGCTCGCCGATCTTGGTGAAGGTCATCTCCGCCTCGGCGCCGTCCGGCCCACGCAGGAAGTAGCGGCCCTTCGAGCCGCGGTCCTCCAGTTCAATTTCCGGCAATAGGTCAGACATGGCTTGCGGTCCTTTCATCCGACGCCACGGCGAACAACTGCCGCGCCGCCTCGATCTCGCCCGGCCGCACCTCATGGCCGCCGTCATGCCACTCGACTGTGACATCGGCGCCATCGGCGCGCAAATAGGCTTCGAGCCGCGCCGTCAAATTAGGCGGACAGATCGGGTCTCGCCTGCCGGCGGTGACCAGGATGCGGCTGCCGCCAAGGCTGCCCTTGACCTCCGGCTCGAACGGGATCAGCGGATGCATCAGCACCGTTGCGTCGAATAGCGACGGCTCGGCAAACAGCACCGAGGCCAGGATGTTGGCGCCGTTGGAATAACCGAGGCCTAGCACCGAAGATGGCTTTGCCGCCTCGACATGCGCCTTGACGAAGCCGGCCATCTTGTCCGTCGCTCGCGTGAGGTCGCCCATGTCGTAAACGCCCTCGCCGGTACGACGAAAAAAGCGTGCGGCGCCTTGTTCCGAGACATCGCCCCGCGGGGCAACGATCGTTGCTTGCGGCGCAAGATCGCGCCCAAGCGACAGAAGCTGATCCTCGTCGCCGCCAGTGCCATGGAAGACGAAGAGCAACGGTCCGCCCGGCGAACCGGGCAGCACCTTGTGAATATACGAATCCTTGCTCATAACCTTGCCCTCAGTCTTCCAGTTTCTGCAGATGCTGCTCGAGATAGGGCCGCAAATGCTGGTGTTGCGACGGCAGTTTCAGCGCCTCGCCGAGATGGGCGGTATCCTCGTCGCGGTCGAAGCCCGGCTCGTTGGTGGCGACTTCGAACAGCACGCCGCCCGGTGTGCGGAAGTAGATCGCCCAGAAATAATCGCGGTCGATCACTGGCGTCACCTGATAACCTGTATCGAGCAGCGCCTTGCGCACTTCGAGCTGCTTGGCGCGGTTCTCGACGGCGAAAGCGACATGGTGGACCGAGCCGGCGCCGAGATTGGCGAAGCCGGCCCCTGGCAGCGATTCGATATCGACCACATCGGCGCCGTTGCCGTTCTTCACCGCCAGCCGCCTGACGTTGCCGGATTTGTCGACCTCCTCATAACCCATGAATTTCAGCAGCTCTTCGGTGGCGCCGCCATCTTTCAGCCTGAGCGACACCGAGTGGAAGCCGCGGATCGCCTCGTCGGTGGGGATGCCACCCTTGGCCCATGGCGCACGGCTGTCCGCTCTGTCCTCGACCAGCGCAAACCCGTCGCCGTCGGGACCGGCAAACGCAAGACGCTTCTCGCCGAACGTCTCCTCGCGTGACAGCCCAGTGACACCTTGCTCGGCAAACCGTTTCTCCCAATAGCCGAGCGTGCCCTCGGGCACCGAATAAGCGGTGGTGCCGACTTCGCCGACTCCATGGCGGCCTTTGCCGATGTTCGGGAACGGAAAGTAGGTCATCACCGAGCCGGGCGTGCCGACCTCGTCGCCGTAATAGAGGTGGTAGACGTCGGGTGCGTCGAAATTGACGGTTTTCTTGACCCGCCGCAGGCCGAGCGTCCCTGTGAAGAATTCATTGTTCTGACGCGCATCGCTGGCCATCGAGGTGACGTGATGCAGGCCTTTGACCTGGTCGAGCATATCTGTGGCTCCCTTCCTTGTGCCGGTGCGGCGCTTGCCGCTGTCCACGCAAATATGAGCATCCGCCTCCTGGCCGCAAAGGCGGCAAACACAGAATGGACTGTGCTGTTAAAGTGAACGACGAAGCAGGTCTTGTTCACCATTCGGCAAACTGGACCGGCTTGCATACTCGCCGAAATTGCGCTCCATGAGCGACGCATGTAGCCAGCATGAGGATACAGCGGTTGAGTGGAAAACGCCCCAACATTCTCCTGATCACCTGCGACCAGTGGCGCGGCGACTGCCTGTCAGCTGCTGGCCACAAGGTGGTAAGGACGCCCAATGCCGACGCGCTGGCTGCCGAGGGCGTTTTGTTCCGGAAGCACTATGGCGGCGCCGCACCTTGCTCGCCGGCGCGCGCCTGCCTCTACACCGGCCTCTATCAGATGAACAATCGTGTCTGCCGCAACGGCACACCGCTCGACGCCCGCCACGGCAACATAGCGCTCTGGGCGCGCGCTCTCAGCTATGATCCGACGCTGTTCGGTTATACCGACACGGCGCGCGACCCGCGCACGCTGGCGCCTGGCGATCCGCAGCTGAAGAGTTATGAAGGCGTGCTGCCGGGCTTTACCGTGCGCCAGCTTCTGCCCGAGCATCAGAGGCCCTGGCTGTCATGGCTCAAGGCGCGCGGCGTCGATGCCGGCGCCGGCTCCCCCGACATCCACCGCCCGGCGGGCGAAATCCTGGAAAACGACGGCGAGATCAGCAACGCCCCGCCAATCTATTCGAAGGACGAGACGCCGTCGGCCTTCCTGGCTGGCGAATTCATCCGCTGGCTCGGCGAGCAGGAGCACGATGCGCCGTGGTTCGCGCACCTTTCCTTCATCAGCCCCCATCCGCCCTTCATCGTGCCGGCGCCTTACAACACCATGTACGATCCGGCCGTCGGCCCAGCTTTTGACGGCGCTGAAAGCTGGCAGGCCGAAGCAGCAAGCCACCCCTATCTCGCCTATGAATTAGACCGGCAGGAACGGTCGAAATTCCGCCCCGGCTCGGAAGGTAAGGTGCGCGACTGGAGCGACGATAGTTTTCGCCGCATCCGGGCGCTCTATTACGGCATGATCTCGGAGGTCGACGCGCAGCTTGGCCGTGTCTGGCAAGCGGTCAAGGCGGCCGATGCATGGGACGACACCGTCATCGTGCTGACCTCAGACCACGCCGAGATGATGGGCGATCATTTCATGCTGGGCAAGGGCGGCTTCTTCGACGGCAGCTTCCATATTCCGCTGATCATTCGCGATCCGCGCCGCCGCAAGGCTGCCGGCAGCAGTGTCGACCGCTTCACCGAGGCGGTCGATTTGGCACCGACCTTGCTCGAGCTCACTGGGCTCGAGCTCACCGGCGGCGAAGTGCTGCCGCATCTCGACGGCCGCTCGCTGGCGCCTTTCCTGGACGCAACGGAGCCGGACGATTGGCGCGATGCGGCGCATTGGGAGTTCGATTTCCGCTCGATCGCCGATGGTGATGCAGAACGCTATTTCGGTATCGGTCCGCGTCAGTGCAATCTCGCTGTCATCCGCACCCAAAAGTTCAAATATGTGAAGTTCGGGGGCGGCCTGCCGCCCTTGCTCTTCGACCTGGAAAAAGATGCCGGCGAGCTGACCAACGTCGCTGACGACCCAGCCTATCTGCCGGTGCGGTTGGAACTTGCCGAAAGGCTGCTTGCCTGGCGGGCCGAGCATCTCGACCAATCTCTGGCGCTCGCCGAATTGACGGACAATGGCGTTGCCGGCCATGTCGCCGGCTTTCCCTCGCCATAAACAAAGCCCGCGCCGTTGCCGGCGCGGGCTTCTATCGACCTGTGTGCTGCTTAGCGCATGATCATGCGCTGTTTGTCGCGGTTTTGCGCATAGGTGGCCTTGTCATAGGGGGCCTGCGCTTCGAGCTGCTCCTTGGTGAAGTTCGTGTAGAGATAGCGCTTGCCGTTCTTGTCGGTCATGAATTTCAGGTTGTCCATGCCGACCGCCACCTCCTTCTCGCCGACACCGAGGAACCCGCCGACATCGATAATGACTGCATCGACCTTTTTATCGGCGCCCAGCACGATATCGCCGATCTCGCCGACATTGACATCGTTGGCGCCATAAACGGTGGTGCCAACCAGATCCTCGGCCCGGATCTGGCCGATCGGCATTTCAGTCAACGTCGACTTGTCGATCGACCCGGTCTTGGTCTGGTCGGCCGTTGCGGGCGCTGGGGCGTTTTGAGCCGTCTTGCCGGCCTGGTCGGCGTTGTTGGTCGTCGCGGTGTTGTTGGTCGGCGCGGTGTTGCTGGCCATCACGGTAGGCGTGACGGTAGCAGGCGCATTGGCATCGTTCGACGCAGTGGATGCCGGCGCCGGATCATAGGCCTTGCGGTTGAAGTCCGGCTGCGCCTGCAGCTCTTCCTTAGTGGTTTGCGCGACCAGCCAGCGATCGCCGTTCCTCTCGGCCCACTGCGCCTTGTCGAAATCATAGGCGACGTTCTTTTCGCCGATGCCGAGGAAGCCGCCGACGCCGATGATCAGCGATTGCGCTTTGGCTTCCTTGTTGATGACGATGTCGTTTACGTCACCGATGTTTTGGGCGTCGTCGCCGGTGCCGTTATAGACGGTCTCGCCGATGATATTGGTGGCGAGATTGCCTTCGGCGCGCTTCACTGGCTCAGCCTGCGCGGCAGGCGCTGGCGTTGTATTTTGCGCGCTGGTGGAAGCCGAAGGGGCGGCGGGTGCCGCGTTATCGGCCGAAGCTGGCGGCGGAGGCGGATCGTAAGGCTTCCGGTCGAAATCCGGCTGAGCCGTCAACTCATCCTTCGTCGTTTGCGCTATCAGCCAACGGTCGCCATTTTTTTCGGCCCATTGCATCTTCTTGTAGTCGAAAGCGACGTTTTTGGTTCCTATGCCAAGAAAACCGCCAACGCCAATGACGACGGATTTTACCTCGCCGCGCTCGTCGAAGACGATGTCGCTGACATTGCCGATATTCTGGGCATCGGCGCCGGTGCCGTTATAGACGGATTCGCCGATGATGTTGGTAGCGAGGCTGCCCTCGGCCCGTTGCACAGGAGCGGCTGGAGCAGGGTTCTCTACTGCGGGTGGTTGCGCCGGCGCCGGGGTCGTCGCTGACTGCGCAAAGGCACCCGTCGCAATCAATGTTGCGACTGCTGTCGTGGTTAAAAGGGTGCGGATCATCTTAGTGTCTCCTCGTCGGTGATTTCGTGCACGCCCTGCCCGCCTGGCGTCACTGCGGGCGCAGCGTCTTCTGCATGTTCACAACGTTGTGACCACACTGTTGTTCCGAAAAAAGCCGTGGTGCACCCGGTATGATGTCAATGGTTCTCGGATTCACCGCGCTGGTCGAAAGGAACATTTTCTCGACCGCGCCGTTCCACTCCCGGCTGGGACCCCGTCCCGGCCGGATAGGTGCTGGAAAAAATGGAACGGCCATGCGGTTTGCAGCGGTGCTGAACAAGGACGGCGGCACCCTGCGCACCATCGATCTTGAGGCCTTCGCCAGTCGGATGCGCAGCACGCTTGAGACTGCCGGCCACTCGATCGATATCGAAATCGTTGCCGGCAAGGATATCGTCGCCACGCTGGACGGCGTAGCTTCCAGGCGCGGCATCGACGTCGTGCTGGCCGGCGGCGGCGACGGCACCATTTCGGCCGCGGCAGCCCGTTTGATGAATGGGGAGAAGGCACTGGCAATTCTGCCGGCTGGCACAATGAACCTTTTTGCGCGCGGCCTCGGTATTCCGCAGACCCTCGATGCGGCGCTGAAATCGTTTGCCGACGGCGGGGTGATGGCGATTGACATTGCAACAGCCAACGGCCGGCCTTTCGTGCATCAATTTTCGATCGGCATGCATGCCAGGATGGTGCAACTGCGCCAGAAGATGGAATTCGGCTCGCGGCTGGGGAAGATGCGTGCCTCGGTGCGAGCCGCTTGGGCAACGATCAACAACCCGCCGGCGATGAACGTAACGCTGACGATCGGCGAGGCCGAGATCAAAACCCGGACCACCGGTATCGGCATCACCAACAATCTGTTTGGCGAGGGCCACCTGCCCTATGCCGATGATCCGGCAGGCGGCGTGCTGGGCATCTATGTCACCGTGGCACGGCGGCGCGGCGAATTGATCAGGTTCCTCTTTGACGTCGCCCGTGGGAAATGGCGCGGCAACGAGCATGTCGAAATCCATCAGGCAAACCGCGCCGTGTTGAAAATCCATTCGACGAACAGGAAAGTTCAGGCCGTCATGGACGGCGAACTGGTAAAGCTCGATCGCGAGACGACCGTCGAAATCCATCCGCGCGCGTTGAATGTTCTCGTCCCGGCGCGCGCCGCCGAGGCAAAGGTTGCCTGACGTGGGATGCCTGATGTGGGGTTGCGTGATGCGAGCTGGCACGAGCGATGGGGAGAACCTAGCCGCTGGGCGTGTTGCCCTGTTCGGTCTTCGGCGTCTCGATCATCCAGCCGTAGATTTCGGCGACGCCCCAGGCGATAAAGGCCAGCAGCAGCGCGGCGATCAGGATACGAAGGACATGCCGACCCCGCCGCCCTTGACGGGCTTTGTTTTCAGGAATGGTTTTTGGCATTGTCTGGCTCCATATTTGGCGCCGGCAGGCGTAACTGGCGGGGCGTTGGCTGGTAACGGTCCCCCGCAGCGAAAGTTCCGGTTCTGCAAGGCGGCAAACGGGCCGGTTGGCCTGATCAATCAGCGGAGCCGGCCACTGGGGGCATAGTGGACGACAATAGCCAGAACACGCCG
The DNA here is from genome assembly GCF_040319475.1 of Mesorhizobium sp. M0904. Lineage (NCBI taxonomy): Bacteria > Pseudomonadati > Pseudomonadota > Alphaproteobacteria > Hyphomicrobiales > Phyllobacteriaceae > Mesorhizobium > Mesorhizobium sp. M0904. The sequence continues at coordinate 133,063 of NZ_JAMYOC010000012.1, forward strand.
GGTCTGCCGGCCGATATTCGCCGTGTGGTGGGCGCCGCGGACCGTCTTGCCGTGCTGCACGGCCTCGACGCGCTGGACAGGGCTGCCGACCCTGATTTCGATCGCATCGGCGGTCTTGCCGCTTCGGCGATGCAAACGCCTGTCGCACTGATCACGCTGCTCGACGCCGAGCGGCAGTGGTTCAAGTCCTGTATCGGCCTCGACCAGACCGAAACCGCGACCGAGACATCGTTCTGTGCCTATGCCATCGCAGCCGGCAACGTGCCGATGGTGGTGGCCGACGCGGCGGCCGATCCGCGGTTCAAAGCCAATCCGCTGGTCACCGGCGAGCATCATATCCGCTTTTACGCAGGCGTGCCGATCATGATCGACGGCGCGCTGATCGGCACGCTGTGCGTGCTCGACCGGAAGCCGCACGCGCATCCCTCCTCTGTCCAGCTCGACCAGTTGTCGGCGCTGGCTGGACTCGCCGCCAGCCTGTTCACGCTGAAGGATGCAACCCGCAGCGCGGCGATCGCCAAGGCCGCATTGGTTCGAGAGGAAAAGCGGCGCGCTATCGCGCTCGACGCGGCTTCGCTTGCCAGCTGGGCATGGGATATCCGCAGCGACATGATCGACTGCGACGTCCTGCTGCCCGAATTGTTCAACCTGCCGAAGTCGAACAGGCTGAGGGCGCGCGACATCCTGACCGCCATCGACCCGCGCGACGTTCACCAGACCGAAACACGCTTTCGCGACGCGCTGACCGGCAGCGATGACTATTTTGGCGAATACCGTGTCAGAGGCCTCGATCCGCCACGATGGGTCGCAACGCGCGGCCGCGTCATAGAGCGCGACGGCGAGGGCAAGCCGACGCTGATCTTCGGCGTCAATTACGACATCACTGAACGCAAGCTAGGCGACGAACGCCAACGGCTGTTGCTGCGCGAGCTCAATCATCGCGTCAAGAACACGTTGGCAACTGTACAGGCGCTGGCCACGCAGACCGTTCGCCATGCCCGCCAGCCAAGCGAATTCCTCGGCGCCTTCAGCGCCAGGCTGCAGGCACTGGGCGTTGCGCACAGCCTGCTGTCGGACCGCGAGTGGCGCGGCATCGGCATCCGCGAGCTGGTGCAGATCGAGGTAAAGCCGTTCCAAGCCGCCGGACAATCGCGGATGGCGATCTCCGGCGCCGATGTCTTGCTCTCACCCGACCAGGCAGTCGGACTCGGGCTGATCCTGCATGAACTGGCAAGCAACGCACTGCAATACGGGTCGCTCTCGGTTTCTTCCGGAAAGGTCGATCTCGATTGGAAGGTACAAGGCAGGAAGGGTGCACGGCGTCTGTTGCTGGCCTGGCGCGAAAGCGGCGGCCCGCGGGTTGCGCCGCCCGAACGCCATGGCTTCGGCTCGATCCTGATCCGCCGCAGCCTGGCCAAGGTCATTTCCAGCGAGGTGACCCATGAATTCCGGCCGGATGGCGTGGTCGCGGAAATATCGATTCCGCTCGAAGATTTGTAACGCCGGCATTTTGCGACCGGCGCCAGAACCGTTTGCCCTGAACTATCCCCTCCGAACTATTCGGGTTTGCCGGTATCCGGATTATCCGAGCCGCGCTTCACATTCTCGCGGTAGATGGCGTAGGCAGCGAGTGCTATCGCCGGGCCGAGAATGGCGCCCAACCCGCCCTTCGCCAGGCCACCTTTGCCCTTGAGCAGCGCCGGCAGCACGGCGAGTGCCGCAGTGATGCCGATAGCCTTCATGTCGGCGTTGCGTCGCTTCGCCCGGCGCCTGGCGCGCGAGCCGGCCGACATCCGGTAGACGAGCAGGATGAGACCGGCGATTGCCAGAAAGCCGATCCCGAAGCTCAGGCAAGCTGCCATCGGCCCATAGCGGGCCGCCGCCCAGATATAGGCCGCCCCGACGAGGAACCCGAGGCCGCACAGCGCCGCGAGCGCTGCGACCGAATAGACAATCGCAGCGACGCGCACGCGTTGCACCGCCGCAATGGTTTCGCCCGAGGCAAGGCCCGAGATCAGCGATGCAAGCATTCCCATGCGTGCAGAACTAGCGGCGCGCGAGAAGCGCGAAGAGGAATCCGACGCCTGCGGCGATCGCCAGCGAAGTCACCGGTTTTTCGCGCATATGCGCTATCATCTGCGCCTCGATGTCCCTGGCGTTGGCGCGCAAGCTATCGAAAGCTGCCTCGCCTTGGGTTCGCAACTGCTCGACGCCTTCGGCGGCGGCTCGCCGCGCTGCCCCGTAGCCATGTTCGCCAGTTTTGGCCAACAGCTTGGTAAGTTGATCGATGTCGGCCTTCAATTGTGCGATGTCGGCCTCAATATCGGAATTCGTGCGGGCTTCGTTCCCGGCCTTACCTGCGGCAGTCGCCATTGCTTCACTCTCCATGATTTTGCTCGGTCGAAACGCCCGACAGACCCCAAGGTTCCGGCGCGAACCTCTTCTAACCCTATCTCCGGCAGCGCGCGTTGCAAATGCCTTGCATGGGCCGAGGCCGACGCATCCGCGCCGGCACGTCTTTTTTAAATGACAGCATGCCAAATAACGATCATGACTTCCCTCGTTTCACGATACGCATTTAAGGAGATATTGCTGCGTGCGCGCATCACTTGACGGTTTGCGGATTCTTATCCTGGAAGATGAGTTCCTGATTGCCATGGATATCGAGCAGCTTTGCCGCGACTACGGCGCGCTCAATGTGGTCATCGCCCGTGATCTGACTGAGATCGAACAGCAAGACGTTGCCGCGCAGTTCGATGTCGCCATCGTCGACCTCATGCTGAGCGGCGTTTCGACGCTCCAATTTGCTTCGCGGCTGCGTGAAGCGGGCATCCCGTTCGTCTTCGCCTCGGGCTATTCGGATACCGATGAGATCAAGAAATCCTTTCCCGGCGTCAGGCTGGTCACCAAGCCCTATTCGGGAGACGATCTCCTCGAGGCAGTGGCGGCGGCCTGCAGGCGAACGCCTCTCCGCTGAGGCGCGGAGCGGTTCGAACACGCCGCGCCTCACGCAGCCGTCGACCCGGTTACCTGAGCCGAAATTGCGTCCGGGCCATACTCGTCTTCACCGGAGATCTTCAGGATTTCCTGCAGCCGTGTGCGGGCGCGGCTGACGCGGCTCTTGATCGTTCCGACGGCGCAGCCGCAGATCTCGGCCGCTTCCTCGTAGGAGAAGCCGGACGCGCCGATGAGGATAATGGCTTCGCGCTGGTCTTCTGGCAGCAATTCGAGCGCGCCGCGAAAGTCCTCGAGGTCAAGCTGGCCGTGCTGGGCCGGGTGAACGGCAAGCCTGGCCGTCATGACGCCATCGCTGTCCTGCACCTCGCGGCCGCGCTTGCGCATCTGCGAATAGAATTCGTTGCGCAAGATCGTGAACAGCCATGCCTTCAGATTGGTGCCGGGCTGGAAGCTTTCATGCTTGTCCCAGGCCTTGACCAATGTTTCCTGCACCAGGTCGTCGGCCTTGTCGGCGTTTTGCGTCAGCGACACGGCAAAAGCCCGCAGGCTCGGGATCGAGCCGAGCAAGTCGGTCTTGAAGCCCTGGGAGACGGCCGCCATGCCTCAGTCCTTCTTTTGTACAGGTTCGGCCTTTTCCAACTGGCTGAGCAGTTGGGCGAAGCGATCCGGCACATTGTCGGAGACCAGCTCGTCGTAGTATTGTTTGAGTTTGCGGCCGATTTCCGAGTTCGGCCCAAGCGGGTCGCGGGAAGCAGCCCGGCGCCCGTTGCCAACGCCACCCATGGTAGCTTTCGTCATGTTCTTCATTCGCCCTTTTGTCCCAGCCTTAAGCCGCCCTTCAACACATAACGCAAGGCAAGCGGCAGCCTCGTCTGGTTGCCCAACCCGCCCTTAAACGCCAGCCCATATACTTAGTTCCGCATGATCGGAACTTTTTCGCAGAACCTGCGTTTTCACCCTTGGGCCCTGCGAACCGTTTTTAGCTGTAACATGCATCACGTCATATGAGGGAGACGTCCAATATGAGCCTATCAGCAACCATCGCTCCGCACCTGCCGTTCCTGCGTCGCTTCTCGCGCGCTGTATCCGGATCGCAGGAGAGCGGCGACGCGCTGGTCGCCGCAATGCTCGAGGCCATCATTGCCGATGTCGACATCTTTCCGAACGCATCGAACGACCGCATCGCGCTCTACAAGGTCTTTGCCAAGCTCTTCACCTCAGTGGCCATTCGCGTTCCGCAGGAGCATGCCCAGTCGGCATGGGAACAGCGTGCCGCGGCCAATCTGAATGCAATTGCGCCTCGTCCCCGCCAAGCCTTTCTGCTGGTCGCGGTTGAAGGCTTCAGCGAAGACGAGGCGGCGGAGATTCTCGACGTCGACGAACAGGAATTCTCCGAACTTCTCGCGCAGGCGAGCAACGAGATCTCCCGCCAGGTGGCAACCGATGTGCTGATCATCGAGGATGAGCCGCTGATCGCCATGGATATCGAGGAAATGGTCGAAAGCCTCGGCCACCGCGTCGTCGGAACGGCGCGCACCCACGCCGAGGCGGTGGCGATGTTCGGCAAGACGCGGCCAAAGATGGTGCTTGCCGATATTCAGCTTGCCGACGGCAGTTCGGGCATCGCGGCCGTCAATGAGATCCTGTCGTCCACCTCGGTGCCGGTGATCTTCATCACCGCCTTTCCCGAGCGCCTGCTCACCGGCGAGCGGCCGGAACCGGCTTTCCTCGTCACCAAGCCGTTCAACCCGGATATGGTCAAGGCTCTTATCAGCCAGGCCCTGTTCTTTGACCGGCACGCGAAAGCCGCGGCATGAACAGCGGGCGGCCGAGTTGCCGCCGCCAGGGTGTGGGATAGCCACTCTTCTTGGACCCGAGGGGGCGTGACGCCGGCTTAACATACGCAGCCAACTGCTGCCGAACCTGACGAGGACCTTTTCGCACACATCGCAGCAATTCGGGCCGTAACGATTTTCAGCATCGTCTTTTTCGGGAAATGGTGGAACAAACGGAGGCGAATCACGTTTTCACCGCAGCATTGGAAGGAGATGGATCATGCTTTACTGGGCGCTCGTATTTCTAGTCGTGGCGATCATCGCCGGTGCGCTTGGTTTCGGCGGCATCGCTGGCACTTCGGCCGGCATAGCGCAGATATTGTTCTTCATCTTTCTCGCCTTCCTGATCATATCGCTAATTGCCGGCCTGATCAGACGGGCGTGAATGCCAGCGGCCATTCAAGCGAACACTGGAAGCCGCACCCCTCAAACGGTTTCCAGCCACCGCCGGGCAGTGTCCTCCAACGGGATGCCGCTCGGCGGACCGCTTTTAGGGCTTGATCCGCAGCTCCTCCTTTTGGAACCCATTTTTCCGTGAGCCGTTCAGCCTGACGTGGGTTGAGCAAAATTGACCGATGCGTTCCAGAGTCGGAAAAATGAAAGACCGCGGCCGGAGTGATGAGATCATCGCTTTGCATCCCGGAATGCAGCTTGGCCGGGTCCTTCTCCATGCACTGCACAATACCGGGATTTCCGTTCTATACCAGGATCGCGAGATGAAAACTGTGTGGGCGCGCAACATGCGCGCACCATGGAATTCCGATGCCTCCGACAACAACGGCATCTTGCCACCGGCGCAGGCAGAGCGTATCGGCGCCGCCAAGCACGACGTCATCGTCTCCGGCAATCCTCAACATCTCGAACTCAGCGTGCCGGCCGATGATGGCGCCCGCTGGTTTCAGGTGTGGATCGACGCCGACCGCAGCGACACCGGCGCGGTGCAGGGCGTCGTGACCACCATGGTCGAAACAACCGAGCAGAAACGCCGGGAGCAGACGCTGAAGGCGCTGCTGCGTGAAGTCAGTCATCGCTCCAAGAACCTTTTGGCCATCATCCAGAGCATCGCCACCCAGACAGGCCGTTATTCCGGCAGCATTGATGATTTCCTGACGCGTTTCCGTGGCCGATTGCAGTCGCTGGCCTCCTCGCAGGACCTAGTCACGTCATCCAACTGGCGGGGCGCAGCGCTGCGCGAGCTGGTTTCCGGTCAGGTCGGCAGGTACGGCGCGGACCCTTTACACAGCCTGCGTTTCCGCGGCGCAAATCCATATCTCAACCCCAATGCCGCCTTGCACATCGGCTTGGCCATGCATGAGCTCGCCGTCAATTCGGTCAGCTATGGCGCGCTGTCGCGCAGCGACGGTTTCGTCGAGGTGACGGCCGATCTGACGGCAGCTTCCGCTGGCGAGCCTGCGCTGTCGCTGACATGGGCAGAAGCGATCGGAGCCAACGACAATCAGCGCAGCGAGAAGCGTTTTGGCAGCGTCGCGCTTGAACGCGTCGTACCCACATCGTTGAATGGAACGGCGACACTTGAGATCACCGGGAACCGCCTCGAATACCGCCTTGTTGTTCCTCACGGCAATTTCGAGACGGATTGAACGAACGGCGGCCGCCGCGAGAAGGGTTCTGCGCATCGCCAACTTTAACCGACTGTTCACCATAAAGTCCGATCCTGTCCGACGTGTCGATCCATCGATTGAGTTTGGCACAAAATGAAAGGAATGGGCCTTGACGGCTGCCGACTTGAACAGACTGGAACAGGCCGCTCGTGTCTCGATGGGCGGTTTTCAGGATCCCGAAGCGTCCGCAGCGCCCGCGCCTCGTGCTTCGCCCCTCCGCTTCGCCGCCGTCGCGCTTATGGCCGCGATCGTCCTGACCGCAGCGTCCCAGTTGATCTGATCGAGTTCGCCTCTGCTTGATCGCTTTGAAACCACTGCCCGAGTACTGGCCGTGCCCATTCGCGGTCACCGACCTGCAAGGCCAGGCCCAACATCTCGTCGCCAAATGCCTTGCCGTCGATCCGGCGCTCGAGGACGACTATGACAGGATCGTCTGGAACGTGCGTCCCGACGGCACGCTCGATGCGTCCTTGGAGATTTCCGGGTTCGTGGTAGCATCGAACGGCGCACGCCCCGAAAAAGACTATCTTAATCAACAATGAAATCGTGCGGGCAAAGGCCGTACTTTCATGCTAAATGGCGGCTGGAGCTTATTAAAGTGAGGACAAAAGTGAGGATGACTTCATGCGGAAGATGATTATTGCCATGGTTGCCGTGGTTGCGGTCAGCGGCTGCACCACCACGGAAGAGAACGTGGGTATCGGCACTGTGGGCGGCGCGCTCATTGGTGGCGCTGTCGGCGGCGGCAAGGGCGCTTTGATCGGCGCTGGCGCTGGTGCGATTGGCGGTCTGCTGGTTCGCCGTCTGCAAAATGGCTACTGCCAATACAGAGATCGTCACGGCCGGATTTACACAGCTCGCTGCAACTAGTTTCGAGCTCCAGGCGAATAGCAAACGCGGAGGCAGGCCACCTGTCTTCGCGTTTGCCCTTTGAAGCGCTGTTGCGACGCGGCCCGCGAGAGGCGTTTCAGGCCGGCAGCGGAACCCTGATTTCCACGTTCAAACCATCTTCGCGAAAATCGCGCCTGATTGTGCCACGCAATTCGCGTGTGATGTTGAGATCGATCAGTCTGGTGCCAAAACCGCTCTTTGCCGGTGTCGCGAGCTTCTTCTGACCGGCCTCGCGCCAGTTGAGGGCCAATGTCCGGGCGCCGCTACGGCCTTCGAGCGACCAGTCGACCTTCAGCGCACCGACTGAATTGCCGGCTTCGCCATGCTTCAGCGCGTTAGTCGCCAGTTCGTGAAAGACGAGGCCGAGTGCCTGCGTCGTCTTTTCATCGAGAAGAACCTGCGGTCCCGACAGCAGCCCTTCAGGAAGCTCACTGCCGAACACCTGGCCTAGCTCGATGCGCAGCAGGTCGCCGAGATCGGCTTTCTGCCAGCGTGAGCGCGTCAGCATGTCCTGGGAAGCCGCCATCGCCTGCAGCCGGGCCGAGAAAGAAGCCGAGAATTCCTGGACGTCGGTAGTGTGCGATGCTGTCTGGCGCGCGATTGCCAGCACCCGCGTGATCGAGTTCTTGATGCGATGCTTCATCTCCTGCAGCATCAGGTCTTTTTCCAGCAGGCTCTTTTCGGTCGTTTCGTGAAGCAGCGAGATCGCCTCATAGGCCCGCTCCTGATAGCGGGCCACCAGCGCGATGGCGCCCGCAAGCAGCAGTCCGAACAATCCGAGCATCACCGGGATGGCGCGCGAGGAAGGTTGCGAGAAAGCACTTGTCGGCCTGAACAGGACGACCCACGGCCGGCCGGCGACGGTGATCTTGCGGGTGACCAGCAGCCTGTCGCCGAGGCTCGAAACAGGCGGCGTTTCCGATTGGAACAGCAGGTTGTCGCTGTCAACTGTGCCGTCATAGATCTCGGTGTTGACCGGCAGCAATGGTGCCCGACTGAGCGCAGCCTGGAACAGGTCACGGGCGCGGAAGGCCGCATAAAGGAAGCCGGCAGTCGAGGATCTCGTCGCGTTCACGGCGTCCGGCGCGGTTTCGACATTGAGCCGGACGAAGACGAGGAACCCGGTAAAGGTCTGCGCGGCACCCGTATCCTTGCCGAGCTGCACGAGCCCGCTGGCGTGCTGCTGATCGTCGGCCATCGCCTTTTCGATCGCCTCGCGCCGCGCCGGCCCGGTGAACATGTCGTAGCCGATGCTGGATTGGTTGGACGGATCCAGCGGTTCGAACAGCACGATGGGCGTACGCCACGGTAAGTTCGTGTCGGGGTAGATCGGATGGCTTGCGCCGTGATCGTGCAGGATGTCGCGCTCGACCGCCGCCTCGTTGCCAGTTTTCGCCAGGCGGAGGAAACCGATGCCGCGCAGGCCGGCGAAATTATTGTCGATGTCGAGCGCGTTGAAGAAAGCCTTGAACTCGCCTTGCGAGATACCGCCATTGCGAGCGTCGAACAGCGCTCGCGTTGAGCGCAGCAGCGACAGGTCCAGGTCGATGCGGCTTTCGATCCGGTTAAGCGCGTCGTCCGCCGTCGCCTCGAATTTTATGCGGGCCGCCTCCTGGGTGGCAAAATAGGCAAAGCCCGCCATCGTCAGGCTGATCAGCGCGACGGCGATAAAAGCGACGGTCGGAAACAGCTTCTTCAATTGCTGATACGTCCCGTGGACGGTTCGGCATCTTTTATGGGCAAGTCCCGACGCCAACACAATGCCCAGGCCAAAGCATGGTGACGGCTGGCACATTTTGGCGGCTTGTGATTAGCCGGCTAATTCTCGTTCATGCGGCGATCTTCAGCGCGCCCGGCCCCGGAATGGCGCCGGGTGGGCACTTGCCGAGGATGATCATGCCGAGCACTTCGTCCTGGGTGACGTCGGTTGTGCGCGCCGTGCCGACAACCCGACCGTTCTTCATGACGCAGACACGGTCGGCAAGCTCGAACACGTCGTGAATATCATGGCTGATCAGGAAGATGCCGATGCCGTCGGCCTTGAGCTGCTTGACCAGTTCGCCGACCTGCGCCGTCTCTTGCGGCCCGAGTGCCGCCGTCGGCTCGTCCATGATCAGAATGCGAGCATTGAACAGGATGGCGCGGGCGATCGCCACCGACTGCCGCTGCCCGCCCGAAAGCTTTACCACCGGCTCCTTGAAGCGTTGGAAACGCGGATTGAGCCTGCCCATCACCTTGCGCGCCTCGGCCTCCATGGCGACGTCGTCGAGCGTACCCCAGCCGGTCATCAGCTCGCGGCCGAGAAAAAGGTTGGCGGCCGCATCGACATTGTCGGCCAGCGCCAGCGTCTGATAGATCGTCTCGATGCCGTACTTCTTGGCGTCGCGAGGGTTGGAGATCGAAGCCTCCTCGCCGTTGACGAAAATCTGGCCCGCATCGCGCTTGTAGGCGCCGGACAGGATTTTTATCAACGTCGATTTGCCGGCACCGTTGTGGCCGAGCAAAGCCATCACCTCGCCCGGGAAAAGATCGACCGAGGCATCGTCGACGGCGCGAATGCCGCCGAAGGCGATCGAGATGTTGCGCATGTCGATCAGCGGCGTGCCCGTGGGAGCGGTCTTGTCGGCCATGATCGTTCCTCCTCCCTAAACGCGTTTGCGATAGACGGTATCGAGCCAGACCGCGAGCACCAGCACGGCACCGACGACGATGCTCTGCAGCGGTGAATCGATGCCGAGCAGCACCATGCCGGATTGCAGCGACTGCATCAAAAGGGCGCCGAGCATGGCGCCGAGCACCGTGCCGGAGCCGCCTGCAAGTGACGTGCCGCCGATGACCGCGGCGGCGATGACCAGCAGTTCGTCTAGCGTGCCCAGCGCATTGGTCGACGAGTTCTGCCTGGCTGACGAGATCGCCGCGGCGATCGTTGCCAGCACGCCCATGATCATGAAAACCTTCATGGTCACCCAACGCGTGTTGATACCGGCAAGGTTGGCGGCTTCCGGATTGCCGCCGATAGCGAAGACATAGCGGCCGAAACGGGTACGCTTGGTGATGAAGGTCATGATCAGCCCGACCGCCACAGCCATCAGCACGGGTATGGCGATGCCATGGGCGATGAACAGCCCGCCTTCGGGAACTGTTATATTGTTGGCCGCCGCGTATCTGTTCACGATGCCGACCGGCCAAGGATAGGAATTGGCGAGCCATATGGCGCCCATGATGACAGCGCAGGTGAGGACACCGAGGAACGTCTCGGCCCAGATCGGGCGCAACGGAAAGCGGAACCGCTTGCGCTGCACCCGTCCGTTGAGCAGCATGAACACAACCGCCAGGCACGCGATAATTCCGACGATCCAGCTCCATCGCGCGCCGATCGAACCCGCCGGCCCACCGCCCATCAGCTGGAACGTGGCATCAAGCGGCGCAATCGTCTGACCGCTGGCGACCCACCATGCGGCACCCCGCCAGACCAGAAGGCCGCCCAGCGTCACGATGAAGGCCGGCACCTCGAGATAAGCGATGATGTATCCCTGGAACGCTCCGATCAGAAGGCCGAGCGCCAGGCCAATGGCCAGCGCCAGGATCCAGATCCAGGGGTTGCCGAGTTGCAGACCGATCATTCGCACCAGGAAATGCACCTGCGCAAAGCCCATGACCACGCCGATCAGGCCTTCGGCGGAACCGACCGACAGGTCGATATTGCGCATGACGATAACCAGCACCATTCCGGCGGCCATTATGGCCACGGCGGAAGTCTGCACCGAGAGGTTCCAGAGATTGCGTGGCGTCAGGAAGGTCCGGCTGTCGAAGTCGAACGGATTGACGCCGAGCCGTACGCTGGAAACGACATGCAGGCCGATCCAGATGACCAACAGCGCGCCGACCATGCCGAGCATGCGGGTGTCGATCTCGGTTGCCTTGAGAAATCGGGCAACGATGCCGAGCTCGGATTCCCGCGCCCGGTCTGCCGTGCTGTCGACCGGCGTGTTGGAAGTCGTGTCGGTCATGATGTTTCTCCCGCCGGGTTGCCGTCTGCCGCGGATGCCGGAAGCAGCCTAGAAGTTATCCGCCGGAAGCGGAAAAACAATTCTTTTTGAAAAAACGCCGCGGCGAGCGGCCGCGGCGTTCGGGCTTCTCGGAAACGTCGGCTCAGTTGCAGACCGCAACAGTGCCAGCCGCCACGCCGGCGCAGACCTCTTCTTTCTTGATCCAGCCGGTGTCGATGACGACGTTGAGGTTATCCTTGGTGATGGCGACCGGAGTCAGGAACAGCGACTTGACCGTGTTGCCGCCGGGCGTGGTGAAATCCTTCACGCCGGCAATGTCGGTCATCTGCTTGCCGTCGGCAAGCTGCGAGGCGATCTCGGCGGCGTTCTTACCGAGCTCGCGCGCGTCCTTCCACACCGACACGGTCTGTGTGCCAAGCGCGATGCGGTTCAGTGCGGCGTGGTCGCCGTCCTGGCCCGAGACCGGAACCGATCCGGCCAGCCCTTGCGCCGTCAGCGCGGCGACGACGCCACCGGCGGTGCCGTCATTGGCCGCGACCACGGCATCGACCTTGTTGTCGTTGGCGGTCAGGAACTGTTCCATGTTCTTCTGAGCGTTGGCCGGCAGCCAGCCGTCCGTATAGGCCTCGCCGACATTCTTGATCTTGCCGCTGTCGATGGCCTCCTTCAGCACCTCCATCGAACCGGCAAACAGGAAATCGGCATTCGGATCGGAACCCGAACCCTTGATGAAGACGTAGTTGCCTTCCGGCTTCACCTTGAAGACTTCGCGGGCCTGCATGCGGCCGACTTCCTTGTTGTCGAAGGTCAGATAGAACACGTCCTTGTTCTCGATCAGCCGGTCATAGCCGACGACCGGGATGCCTTCGTCCAGTGCCTTCTGCACGGCCGGCCCGATGGCCGAGGCATCCTGTGCCAGGATGATCAGCGCATTGGCACCCTGCGAGATCAGGCTCTCGACGTCGGTGAGCTGCTTGCCGGGGTTGGACTGTGCGTCGGCGGAAATATACTTGTCGCCGGCGGCCTCGATGGCCGCCTTCATTGCGGCCTCGTCGGTCTTCCAGCGCTCTTCCTGGAAGTTCGACCAGGAAACGCCGATGACCTTGTCTTTCGCCTGCGCCACCGACGCCAGCGCCAGCGTCATGGCGACACCCGCCAGAATGGCGGTCGTGAATTTCTTCATCATATCCTCCCTGCGCCGCGTACGGCGTGACCAATTGGCTCAAAGACCAGCTTAGAAGCTCTAATTTTTTCGAGCCTCGAAAAAATACTGGCCCGATCTCCGGCTGCTGTCAACATCGATTCTGATGGATTTTGATCACTGTGCGAGTTTTTTCGAGCGTCGGAATAAACGATGACAGCGCCACCTGCATCTGACACTATTTGCCGCATCCGACACTATTTGTCGGACATTACCGACGGCTTCCGGTTCATGAGCGGCCGCGGCAACCGGGAGGAAAGCAAAACGATGTCGGTCGGAATCCGCCATGACGATTTGCGCCGGCGCAACCGGGCGATGGTGATCTCGGCGGTGCGCCGGGCCGGCCAGCCATCGCGTACGGAGATCGCAGCCACCACCGGCCTCAGTCATTCAACCATATCGGCGATCTCCTCCGACCTGATACGGGAAGGCATCCTCGCCGAGAGCAAGGCAAGTGAGCCCGTTTCGTTGAAACGCGGTCGTCCACAGGTCGGCCTCGCCCTCAACCCGGAAGCGGCGGCGGTGCTGACTGTGGTGTTGTCGCTGAATTTCCTGTCGGCCGCCATTATCGACTATGCGGGACAGGTGGTCGCCGAGGAACAGCGCCGGCCGGACACGCTGACCATGCCGCGCGACGAGCTGATCCGCGAATGCATGGCCATCGTCCGGCGCCGGCTTGAGGACCCAGACCTTGACGTCCGCAGTGTCGCCCGCATCGCCCTGGCGATTCAGGGCATTACCGACTCCCCTGCACGCGCCATGCTGTGGTCGCCGATCACGCCGCAGACCGACATCGCCTTTGCCGACATGCTGGAGGACGAATTCGGCATCCCGGCCACGGTGGAGAACGACTGCAATATGATGGCGGTGGCTTTGCGCTGGCGCAATCCGGATCGCTATCGCGACGACTTCATCGCCATCCTGCTTTCGCATGGCATCGGTATGGGGCTTGTGCTGAAGGGCGAACTGTTCACCGGGACGCATTCCTCGGGCGGCGAATTTGGCCACATGATCCATCGTCCGGGCGGAGCGCTCTGCCGTTGCGGGCGGCGCGGCTGCATCGAAGCCTATGCCGGCAACTATGCCATCTGGCGCAACGCCAGGCAGATGAGCGAAGACAGCGAACCGGTCGCCGACGTCAGCGACGCCGACATGCGCGCGCTGGCCGCCCGCGCGCGCGAGAAGGATGGGCCGGAACGCGAGGCCTACCGCAAGGCCGGCGAAGCGCTGGGTTTCGGTCTCGGCTCGCTGTTCGCGCTGATCGATCCGGCACCGGTCGCGATGGTCGGCGCCAGTGCCGCCGCCTTCGATCTGATCGAGCCGGCCTTGCGCAAGGCCATCGCCCAGACCGCCGGCGGCCAGCACTCCGGCTCGATCTCCTTCGATACCGAGCCGAACGAATTGCCGCTGATCCGCGAAGGCTGCGCGATGCGGGCGTTAAGCTTCGTCGACCAGGAGATTTTCGCGCCGGGCGCGCAAATGAGGCCCGGCGTCAGAAAGAACGTCGCCTGACCAGGCGGGTCAATCTTCCCGGATCGCGTAACCGGCACCGCGGATGGTGCGGATGACATCCGGCATGCGGCCGTTGTTGACGGCTTTGCGCAGCCGCCCGACATGCACGTCAACGGTGCGTTCGTCGATATAGATCGTCTCGCCCCAGACATTATCGAGCAACTGGCTACGCGAGAAGACGCGGCCCGGATGCCGCATCATGAACTCGAGCAACCGGAATTCGGTCGGCCCGAGCCGGATCTCGCTCTTCTTGCGATAAACCCTGTGCGATTCGCGATCGAGCACGATGTCGCCGACCTTCAGCACGCTGGACAGCACTTCCGGCTTGGCGCGGCGCAGCAGCGCCTTGACCCTGGCCATGAATTCCGGTGTCGAAAACGGTTTGACCAGATAGTCGTCGGCGCCGGTCGAAAGACCGCGCACCCGGTCGCTCTCCTCGCCGCGCGCGGTCAGCATAATGATCGGCAGCCGCTCGGTTTCAGGGCGCACCCGCAACCGGCGGCAGAGCTCGATGCCGGAAACCGCTGGTATCATCCAGTCGAGCACCAGAAGGTCGGGCACATTCTCCTGCAAACGGATCTCGGCTTCGTCGCCACGTGTCACCACCTCGACCTGGTAGCCTTCGGATTCGAGATTGTAGCGGAGCAGCACGCCCAACGGCTCCTCGTCCTCCACCACCATTATGCGTGGTGCGATCATCGGCTGGGCACCCCCATCATGTCACCGGCGCGGACATTGTCGTTTCGTCCTGCTTCGGACGATTGACGGGCAATTGCTCGCCGGTCAGCACATAATACGCATTCTCGGCGATGTTGGTGACATGGTCGCCGATCCGCTCGAGATTCTTGGCGCAGAACAGCAGATGCGTGCAAGCGGTGATGTTGCGCGGATCTTCCATCATGTAGGTCAACAGCTCGCGGAACACGGACGTGTATTTGACGTCGATACGCTCGTCGGCGGCGCGCAGCTTGGCCAACGCGGCCGCATCGCCTGCGGCATATTCCTCGATGACGCCCTGCACCTGGATGAGCACCAGCTGCGCCATCGCATCGATGGAATGCGATAGGTCGCGCGGCGTGACGCTGAGGCCGACCGCGCTCACACGCTTGGCGATGTTCTTGGCAAGGTCGCCGATGCGTTCGAGGTCGCCCGCCATGCGGATCGCTCCGACGACATGGCGCAGATCGTGAGCCATTGGCTGGCGCTTGGCGATCAGGGTGATGGCGCGATCGTCCAGTTCGCGTTGACGCGCATCCATGATGGCGTCGTCGGAGACGACGCGTTGCGCCAGCACGTTGTCGGAATTCAACAGGGCCTTGGTCGCCCCGCCGACCATCGAACCGGCGAGGTCGGCCATGTCGCGGATCAGCTTGCTGATCTGCTCGAGATCCTCGTCGAAAGAAGCGACTGTGTGTTCGCCCATGGTCCTGTCCTCATATGCATGATCGGAACGGCTCAGCCGAAGCGGCCAGTGATGTAGTCCTGCGTGCGCTTCTCGCGGGGCGACGTGAAGATCTTCTCGGTCCGGTCGAACTCGACCAGTTCACCCAGATACATGAAGGCGGTCTGGCGCGACACGCGCGCCGCTTGCTGCATGTTGTGGGTGACGATGACGATCGTGTAGTCGGCTTGCAACTCGTCGATCAGTTCCTCGATCTTGGCCGTCGACAGCGGGTCGAGGGCCGAAGCCGGTTCGTCGAGCAGGATGACTTCCGGCTTCACTGCCACGGTGCGGGCAATGCAGAGCCGCTGCTGCTGGCCGCCGGACAGGCTCAAGCCGCTGGCGTTTAGCTTGTCCTTGACCTCGCTCCACAGCGCGGCCCGCTTCAACGCTTGCTCGACGCGGCCGTCCATCTCGGACTTGCCGAGATTCTCGTAGAGCCTGACGCCGAAGGCGATGTTCTCATAGATCGACATCGGGAACGGCGTCGGCTTCTGGAATACCATGCCGATCTTTGTCCTGAGGAGGTTGAGATCCTGCGACCGGTCGAGAATGTTCTTGCCGTCAAGCAGCACCTGGCCCTCGGCGGTCTGTTTCGGGTAGAGCTCGTAGATGCGGTTGAAGACGCGCAGCAGCGTCGATTTCCCGCAACCCGAAGGGCCGATGAAGGCCGTGACGCTGCGCTCGGGCAGCGACAGGCTGATGTCCTTAAGCGCCTTGCTCTGGCCGTAGTAGAAGTTGAGGTTCTTGACCTCGATCTTCGTCTTCTTGGCGACCGTTTCGGTCATCGTCATGTCTGGGGACAACATCTGTGTCATCTGTCCTCTCTGCGTCCGGTAAGGCTGCGGGCGAGGATGCTCAAGCCCAGAACCGTCAGGGTGATTATGAGTGCGCCGGTCCACGCCAGTTGCTGCCATTCCTCGTAAGGGCTGAGAGCGAACTGGAAGATGGTCACCGGCAGGCTGGCCATCGGCGCGTTGATATTGCTGCTCCAGAACTGGTTGTTGAGCGCGGTGAAAAGCAGCGGCGCCGTCTCGCCGGAAATGCGTGCTATCGCCAGCAATATGCCGGTGACGATGCCGGACAATGCGGCGCGGTAGGCGACCGAACGGATCACCACCCAGCGTGGCGCGCCGATCGCGGCACCGGCTTCACGCAACGCGTTCGGCACCAGGTTGAGCATGTCTTCAGTGGTGCGCACGACCACCGGAATGACCAGGATGGCAAGCGCCACGGCGCCGGCAATGGCCGAGAAATGTCCCATTGGCCGCACCATCAATTCATAGACGAACAAGCCGATGATGATCGACGGCGCCGACAACAGGATGTCGTTGATGAAGCGGACGACGGTGGTGATGCGCGAAAAGCGTCCATACTCGGCCATGTAGGTTCCCGCCAGCACGCCGATCGGCGTGCCGACGACAACGGCGATGATCGTCATCAGCAGGCTGCCCGCGATGGCATTGAGCAGGCCGCCGGCTTCGCCCGGTGGTGGCGTCATCTCGGTGAAGACCGCGAACGAAAGCCCGGCTGTGCCCTTATAGACCAACGCACCGAGAATGAGCGCCAGCCAGGCAAGTCCGATGCCGGCGGCGACGACGCAAAGCGCCATCATCACCGAATTCCTGGCTTTGCGGCGGCTGTGGAGCGATGAGGATGTCGACATCGGTCAGGCTCCCGTACGGGCGTCGATCCGCATCAGCATATAGCGGGCGGCGGCAAGGATCAGGAAGGTGATGACGAACAGGATCAGGCCGAGCGCGACCAGCGAGGAGGTGTAGAGGTCGCCGTCGGCCTCGGTAAATTCATTGGCGATGGTCGCCGAGATCGTCGTGCCCGGTGCGAACAGGGAGGCACTGATGCGATGCGCGTTGCCGATGACGAAAGTCACCGCCATGGTTTCGCCGAGTGCCCGGCCGAGGCCAAGCATGACGCCGCCCATGATGCCGATGCGGGTATAGGGAATGACCACGCGCCGGGTCACTTCCCAGGTCGTGCAACCGATGCCGTAGGCCGATTCCTTCAGCACCGCCGGCACCGTATCGAAGACATCCTTGGTGATCGAGGTGATGAAGGGCAACACCATTATGGCGAGGATCAGCGCCGAGGTCAGAAGGCCGATGCCGTAAGGAGGGCCGGCGAAAAGGCTGGATAGTCCCGGCACGCCGTGGAAGATGTTGATGATGAAGGGCTGTATCGTCGTCTGCAGGAATGGCGCGAACACGAACAGGCCCCAGATACCATAGATGATCGAGGGAATGCCGGCCAATAGCTCGACCGCTATGCCGATCGGGCGCCTGAGCGGGCGCGGGCAGAGCTCGGTGAGAAAGATCGCAATGCCGATGCCGATCGGAACCGCGATCAGGATGGCGATGGCCGCCGTCACCAGGGTGCCGTAGATCGGCGCCAGTGCGCCAAATTTTTCCGTGACCGGATTCCAGCTCTCAGTCGTCAGGAAAGAAAAGCCGAAGGACGACAGCGCCTGCCATGAGCCGGCAAACAGCGAGATCGCGACACCGCCGAGGATGACCAGCACAAGGATTGCGGAAGCGCGGGTGAGTCCGCGAAATATGGCATCTGTGAGCGCGAAGCGCCGCACCGTAGCGTCCCTGGCCCGGGCTGCTGCAGATGATGGCATGGCATCGGAAGCGATGGTCATTGGGTCCTCGCGATTAAAGGCAACAGGGAGGGCGCCGTCGACGCCCTCCCTGGAGGAGATTACATAGCCGAGTAGAGCGGCTTGCCATCATCGCCGACGACTTCCTTGGCCCACATGGCCTTGACGCTCTCAACCACCTTGTCGGGCATCGGAACGTAGTCCAGCTCGCCGGCCATCTCGTCGCCCTTGTCATACGCCCAGGCGAAGAATTTGAGCGCTTCGGCGGTGGCCGCCGCGTCGTCCGGCTTCTTATACAGGAGGATCCACGTCGCCGCCGTCATCGGCCAGGACTCGGCGCCCGGCTCATTGGCGAGGATCACCCCATAGCCCGGCTGCGAGCTCCAGTCGGCATTGGCCGCTGCCGCCGAGAACGCGGCTGCGGTGGGCTCGACCTTCTTGCCGTCCTTGTTGATCATGTCGGTGTGGGTGAGCTTGTTCTGCTTGGCGTAGGCGTATTCGACATAACCGATCGCGCCGCCGGTCTGGGAGACGTTGTTGGCAACGCCCTCATTGCCTTTGGCGCCGATGCCGACCGGCCATTCCACGGCCTTGTCGACGCCGACCTTTTCTTTCCAGTCCGCGCTGACGTCGCCGAGGTAGTATGTGAAGTTGAACGTCGTGCCCGAACCATCGGAACGGTGAACGACCGCGATCGCCTGCGAAGGCAGCTTGACGTCGGGATTGAGCTTCTTGATCGCCTCGTCATCCCAGCTCGTGATCTTGCCGAGGAAGATGTCGGCCAGCGTCGGGCCGTCGAGAACCAACTCGCCCGGCTTGAGGCCTTCGAGGTTGACGACCGGAACGATGCCGCCCATCACCATCGGGAACTGAGCCAGTCCGGACGCTTCAAGCTCGTCGCCCTTGAGCGGCGCATCCGAAGCGCCGAAGGTAACGGTCTTGGCCTTGATCTGCTTGATGCCGCCGCCGGAACCGATCGACTGGTAGTTGAGGCCAACGCCGGTGTCTTTCTTGTAGGTGTCGGCCCACTTCGCATAGATCGGGTAGGGGAAGGTGGCGCCGGCGCCGGAGATGTCCGCGGCGAGCGCGGCGGACAGGGTGAGGGTGGTCGTCGCCGCCATTGCAATCGCAACGGCCGCCGAGCGGATGAAATGTCTCATGTGGCCTGCTCCTGTTCGGAATATGGTCTCTCGGCGCCATTCCTCCGGCGCCCGCTGAGGCCAATAGCCCCCGATTATTACAGTCGCATGACAGTTTCATGTCGCTCCGGTAACGTCGTCCAGCCGGGTTAAGAAGGAGCGGCCGCGGGCTTTGTCGGCATGGGCCGCGGTTTGCCGCTGGAATCAGCAGCTTGCGTGATTTCCGGCCGGCATCGTCGGCTCGGCGATCGCAGCCACCGGCTTTAAAAGAAAAAAACCGGACGGGAGCGCGTTGCATGCAGCCAGAACGTGTCATGGCCGCGCCATCGCCGAAACAGGTCCGTTGGGGTAAATCTGACCCTGTTTCTTGCCGGCGGTCGCTGCTCCCGCCCGTAACTGGAGGAGCGGAACTTCGAACATCCCATTGTCGCCACTGAGCGCGGCTTTGGTATGGTGCGATCGCACCATGGCCTTACGCTGGAAGCGTTGACGAATCGCAAGTTTCTAACTCGCGCTGGATCCCCATTCGCGCCCGACTCGGCGCTCGATCTTCGAGCAAGGCCTTCGACGGGAAGCGCGACGACTTCTACTTCACGGTATCTACTCCCTTCGCCCTATTCCGCCGGTTGTCGGTTAGGCCGAAGCGGCGTTATAAGCTTGCAGGGGTATTGCTGATGTCTCGACGGATTCTGCCTGTCTTCCTGTGCCTGGCGCTGCCTCTGGGAAGCGGCTGCGCTCGCAGCTATGACGGCACCGTGATCATTCCCAAGCCGCTCGATGTTCGCCGGTTCTGGGACCGGCCTTCGCCGCAGGCGCAAGCCGAACAGTCGCAACTGGAGACCGACGTCTTTCCAGTGGCGCCGCAAACGACGAAAAGGCCGGCGATGCGCAGGAATGCAGCTTCCGTTGCAGCGCCACGGAGGAGGGCCACCAACAACCCACCCGTGCTGTCGCCGGAGCCGACGAAGGCGCTAACTTGCAGGAACGTCAGCGAGCCCGGCAAACGTGCCCGCATGGTCTGCGAATAACCAGCCGACGTCGGTCGACGGCCCTACGCCTCGAAGCGGCTATCCGGTCAAAAGTTCGCCGTCTCGGAACATCGCCCGCCTGAATCAGTCCGCCGGGAAAAAGGCCGGCCCGACCACTCTCACCGGCCGCGCGCCGATCGCCGTTTCGATCGGCTGATGCTGGGCGGCGCCTTGCACCTCGGCAACAGGCGTTTTTGCCTCTGCGGGAACGGCACCGGCGGTTTCGATCCCGGATTCAGGAATTTCCGCGACGATGCCAAAATCCGGCTTTGCCGTCGGCAAGGGAATGATGGCGTTGGTCATGTTGGCCGGTGTCACGGTTCGTGCCCTGAGTTCGGCGACGCGCCGATAATAGCGCTTGACGTCGCAGGCCTTGAAGTTCGCGTCGTCGCGGTACCGGAACGCGGCAGGTAGCTCCACATAGGGTTTTCCCGACTGGAGCGCGACCATCTCTTCAGTCTCGCGAGTGGCGTCGCTCAGCGTGTAGAGGTCGACGCCGGCATCGTCGCAGATATAGCGGCACTGATCGACCGTTTCCTTCAGATCGTCGCTCTTGGCGAACTGCGATTTTGGCGCGGGGAAGAAATATCCGTCCGACAAGCGAACGCAAAACAGCATCCGATTGCCGCCCATTATTGTGCCTGCGAACTGGGGTTTGGGTGCTGTGCGCTGCTGCGCCGGCTGTTTCTTGGCAGCGGGGGCGGCGCAGCCCAGCGCGACAAACCTGGCCTTCAATCCGGACGTGTCCCTGCCCGAATTCGACAGTCTGGCGATCTGGCGTTGCACCTCCGCCTTGCTGGCGACCAGGTCGGCGCAGGGGTTGAAGAAGAAGCCGGCCGTTTTTGCCGTGCATCGGCGTTGTCTCTCCAGCTTTTGAAGCGCGGCGAGTTGCCGGCGCAGTCGGGCAAGCTCGGGGCTGGTCCCGCCGCTGCGCCCCGCCGAAAACAATTGGCTCCTGATAGCACCGCAGCTATCCGCGTAGGAGAAGGATGTCCCGAGCGCAATGGCTATTGCCGACACCAGCATCAGAATCGTGAGGAACCAGAAGCGTGTCATTGGAACGACCATTGTCCTTGTTGCACCGAGAACAGGATTTCTTTGTCGACTATGGATAAGTGCTGGCTAAATCAGTTATACCTAATTGAAGTAGACCACAACACCATCGGTGACTTCAGTTCTAGTGTAGTAAATCCACTCGCGTGAATTCAATATTACATTTTTATTTCAAGATTGAGACGAACCGGCAGCAACGACGCCCGCCACGGCGAAATTTGAAGCGCGCGGCTGGTTCCGCACCGCGATCAATCCGGCGTTGCCGGCCGGCCGTTGCTGAAACCTTAGCCCCAGGTTCGGCGTTGAGCGGCCAAAGGAGGAGACCGAAGATGTCGATCCACTTCACTGTCGCGGGGCTGACCAGGAATCTGTTCCATTCACTTGGGCTGGACCATGAACGCGCACCAAGGCCACTCGATCACGAGCAGAGGCTTTTGCTGGAGTGCTATCTCGCCGGCCAGATTCCGGAATCGGCCTGGAGCGACTATGTCTTCGAGATGCCGGAACTGGCGCGACATGTCGAGGCCAGACGAAGCCGCCACTAGATCCCGAAAAGTGGAATCCGGTTTTTGGAAAAGATCAAGGCGAAGCCTTCACTCGCGGTGCAGCCTGTTCTTGTTTGGGCGAGTTGAATTGCAGAGTGAACACCTTGCCCGGGATGCCTTGAGCCAGCGCCGGTGAAAAGCTCAACGGCAGGCAATGGTCCACGGCCGCGACCGCCGCGTCGACAAAAGCTTGGCGCGCCTTCTCCTCGCCGGCGACGCGGATGGCGGTCGGCTTGGGCCGGCCGATCAGCGTGCCATCGCGCCTGAAGCTGAAGCTCAGGGTGACGGTGGAATTCCCGGCATTCGCCGGAGGGGTCCAGCACGCCTGGATGGCAGCCCCGACCTCGGGCATGGTGTTGAGCGTCGCTGCATTCGATTGACCGGTTGCGCCCACCAGCATGGCGCCTGCAATCACGATCATTCCAGCAATGCTTTTCATGGCAGGGCCTCTGTCCTTGAACCGCCCTCGAGGACGGGACGAACTTCGATGGTAGGGCCGACGGCGGCGATGACAAGATGGCGGCGACGCGTTTCATCAGCCATGCAGGCGTCGTGAAACGCCGTCTGGCGCAACTTCGGCAGGGGCTGAAATAAGCAAAAGGCCGGCGCGCAGCCGACCTTTGCTTCCCATCCGCGCCAGTACATCCGTGGTCGCGGGCTGGAGGTGGATTCAGTAGAAAGGGTTTAGGTTAACGAAACCTTAAGCTCCCCACATCGTGCAAACAGGGGAGATTAAAAAAATCCCCAATTCATTACCGGCTCCTGCAGACGTGCGGACGACCGCTATTGGCATGTGCCTCAGGCGTTGGCCTGCGACCTCACATAGGCGATATAGCCGCGCACGTCGCCGGCCGGCTCGGCATAGGCCTTGCCGAGCTTCTTCTCGATCGCCGCCATATAGTCTTTTGCCCATTGGGGCAACGCATAGTCGATGACGGCGAGGAACTCGAGCGTCGCCGCCAGACGGATGTCGGCGATCGACGGGTCCTTGCCGCCGATGAACGGCTTGCCGTTCCTGAAGAAGGAGTGAAACACCTCCAGCGGCTCGGCTATCGCTTCTATAGCGGCCTTCTGGGCTTCCGACTTCTTGTCGGGATGAGCGTCGCTGTGCCCGACCTCGCCGGCATATTGCGGGAAATTCAGTGCAGGATAGGTGGCGCGCGCCACATAGGGGTAGAGCGTCCCGATCAGGTAGAACATGGCACTGTCGATCATTGCCCGCTTGGCCGGCGCCTTGGGATATAGTTTCTCCAGGCCGTGCTTGTTGGCGAGGTACTGCATGATGGCGCAGCTTTCCCACAAGACACCTCTCGGCAGGCCCTTGTCCT
Source organism: Mesorhizobium sp. M0904 (assembly GCF_040319475.1). NCBI lineage: Bacteria > Pseudomonadati > Pseudomonadota > Alphaproteobacteria > Hyphomicrobiales > Phyllobacteriaceae > Mesorhizobium > Mesorhizobium sp. M0904. Next base: position 156,243 of record NZ_JAMYOC010000012.1, read on the forward strand.
CGATCATCGGCGTCAAATGGGCCGGGTTTCGCGCCATGTATTCGGGCGAGCGCGTGAGGCCCCATACGTCGGTCTCGGAATGGTCGAGCCCGGCGGCGCGTGCAAACACCCGAACGCTCATATTGTTGACGCTCGGCTTCAGCATGCTGAGCGTGAGCGCCGGCTTTTTCGCCGGTTTCGCCTTGGCCTTCGCGGTCTTTTTGGTGGAGACTTTCGTCGCCGGCTTTGCCACTTTCGCCGCTGACTTGGCGGCGGCTTTGGCCGCCGGCTTCGCTCCTGGCCTGGCTGCCTTGGCCGCGGGCTTCTTTGCACTCATGGTTGCTGTCTTTGCCATTATATCCTCCCTTTGTTCGGCGTGCCGTCAGTACGGATTTTTCGGTGCGCGATCCTCCGACAAGGTCGTGCGCGAACGCTCGACCAGCGCCTGGATCGCATCGGCAAGGTGCACTTCGGCGATGTTGTAGTCGCCGCGCGCGACACGCAGCTTGTGCGCCTGCATCAGCACGTCGGCATGGCTGAAGCCGGCCGGCGGCTCGAAGCGGTAGGAGGCGAGCTCGATCAGCAGGCCGAGCGGATCCTCGAAATAGATCGAGTCCATGAAGCCGCGATCCTTGACGCCACTGTGCTTGATGCCGCGCTCGTCGAGCCGGGCGACCGCCTGCAGGAAGGTGACGCGCGACACCGCAAACGCGATGTGATGCACGCAGCCCGTATCGGTCGGCGTGCGCCGTTTCTCCGGCGTGCGGCTCTCGTCGGTGAAGACGGTGATCAGCCGGCCATCGCCCGGATCGAAATAGAGATGGCTTTCGGTGGCTTTGTCGAGGTTGGGCTGCTCGAAGATGAAAGGCATGCCGAGCACGCCCTCCCAGAAATCGATCGAGGTCTGACGCCCGGCGCCGACCAGCGTGATGTGATGAACGCCTTGTGACTGCAGCTTCTGCATCTGACTCCTCCCGGCCACGCCGTCTTGCCGCCGAACGGAAGTTCGGATGCCCAGTCGCGCTTGGATCGGCGCCCGGCATGTGACCGCGCCCGGCCTCGCGCGCCTGCGCTCCGCATTCCGCATCCTGCAGGAGTTCGGCCGGAGCTTTGATGAACGGATGCTAATTCAATCCGAGGCGTTGCGCCAGAAGCGCTGAGTTTTAAGAACTCCACGCAGGCGCCAAGAGCAGCACCGGGATCGCGGACGCCTTCGCCGAGCTCGCTGAAACGATCCGTCGCCGGCAGCTGTAATGGTGCGGCGGCCCGCAGGTCGCTGGGTTTCCCGAGCGGCCGGTTTGGCGACTGCAGGTCAAAGGGGCCTCGTTGACGCATGCCGCGCCTGGTTCGGATTACGGGCATCCGCGGCCCTTAGATGAAATCACATATTCTTCATCGGCACGTCGGGGCCGACATGTCCCCCATCGGCAGTGATCTTCAGCCTTGAGAGGTAGTGCTCCCATCCCCTTCGGTGGCTGTCACGCTCCTTTGCGTTCGGCAGTCCGCTGTGCGTGAAGCGGATCAGTGTCCCCGCATCCCTCGCGATCAGGTCGATCTCGACATGACTGGAGCCGGGCGGCACGGTCTCGTTGTCTTCCCAGCCAAAACTGTAGGCAAGACGGTGGACCGGGATCACCTCGGTGAACTCACCGCGCGCCATATGGCGACCACCGACATTGACGAGGAACAAACCGCCCGGCGTTGCATCCAAATTCGCTTCGGTCCCGATCCATCGCACGATCTGGTCCGGATCCGTCAAAAGCGCGAACACGGTCGCTTGTGGCGCGGCGACCTCAATCTCTGTGTAAACCGATTCCGCCATAGCTCACTCCAGGTCACATCCGCATCGAATACCGTGCTATTTAAGCGAATATGGGGAGTTGCAAGAAGATGTTCGAGGCGTAAGCATAAGCCGGTGCCGAGTGACCTTCTACCGATGCTTCTCGCAAAGTCGCTTTCATTCCTTCTGGACGACGCCGCGCATATTGGCGACGGTGGGCGACTTCTATTGCAGCTCTCAACGCATTTGATGGAAGACGGCTTGCCGATCATCGCCGGCGCGCTGGCGCAGGATGCTCCCGACCCAATCATTTCACGCCGTATCTGGCTCTGGCGAGCGCCTGGGGGTGAAGTGGTCGAGGCTTTGGGAATAGGCGCCGACCGTCAGAATGCCGATCCCCGGCTCGTGCTGCGGGAGTGGCTTGGCACGACGCGGGCGATCATGTTCGACGAGCGAGCGGGCGGTGTCGCACCGACTTTGGTGTGGGCCTTCGATCATACTCCGGATCAGGCGCAGTCAGAGCTGCTGCGGCAAATCTCCCGGTTTGCTGCGGCTCCGATGACCGCACTCGCAGAACGGTCCGCGAAACGCGCATTGCTCGAAGCATATTTGGGAAAGCGCAGTGCAGCACATGTGCTCAACGGTCATTCTCGTCGAGTAAGGGGAGAGACGATACGGGCTGCGCTTCTGTGCGCGGACCTTCGAGGTTTCACTGATCTATCCGAGGTTTATGATGCAGACGAGATCGTATTGGTACTTGATGCCTGGTTCGATTGCGTCGCCGGCGCGGTGCACGCATTTGGTGGTGAGGTTCTCAAGTTTATAGGTGATGGCGTCCTCGCGATTTTCCCGATTGGCGAGCGCGATGCAAATGCCGCATGTGACGCTGCGGTCCGAGCCGTGAAGGCTACGCGCGCCGGGATAGATCATCTCAACCAAACTCGGCGCCGCAATGGCGGCCCTGAGCTCGGATATGGCGTTGGCCTGCATGTCGGCGAGATACTCTGGGGGAATATCGGCACTGCCAGCAGGTTGGACTTCACCGCGATCGGCAAGGCTGTAAATCTTGTCAGCCGCATCGAAGGGCTGTGCAAGCGGTTGGGACGGACGGTGCTCGCGTCGACAGTGTTCGAAGCAGAAACTACCGAGCCGATGATCGCCATGGGCAGTCATCCGCTCGGAGGAATAGCAGGCGCGCAAACACTTTTCGGCTTGCCGGAATAGATCGAATGGTTGAGCGCGCCGTGGACGTGTCGTTCGCAGCACATCTTGGTATCGTGCGAAACCATGACTGAGAGAAGTTCGAACGACAAAGAAACTACGATACCGCAACTGGAGTATGGCGCGTTTAGAGCCCAGCCATGCGCGTCGCGCGCAGCTTCGCTGGCCGGTGCTAAAGGGCCGAGTATTCCGTCATCCACCCTTCGAGGGAGAGGCGCCTTCGCCGAGCTCGCCAAAACGATCCGCCGCCGGCCGCTGTAGCTCAGGTCGGCTCCAGGCAGTGCCGACCAGCGTGATGGACGCCTTGCGATTGTAGTTTCTATATCTGGCTCCTCCCCGCGTGGCATCGACTGCCCTGGTCAGCGCGACGTTCTGCGCGCCGCTAAGCGGTGCCTCAAGGCCCATGATGCAATACTAATGCAATCGGCTCCGCTGCGTCAGAAACGGCAATGAGCCAAATCCGCCGCGACCCTAGGCGATGGATCGGATTGATGGTTTGCCGAGACCTTGGAGAGACTTGGTACGCCCAAGGGGAATCGAACCCCTGTTCCCGCCGTGAGAGGGCGGTGTCCTGACCGCTAGACGATGGGCGCGTTCAAGAACCGGCGATATAGGCTGACGGCTGGGAAAAAGCAACTAGGCTCAGGGCCACTGCTCGCATAGACGAAATATCCGCTGCAAGCCTATCGTTTTGGCTCGATCAGGTCCCAGAGATTGCCATAGAGATCAGCGAAAACCGCCACAGTGCCATAGGTCTCGTGCCGGGGCGCCTCACGGAATTCCACGCCCTTTTCGAGCATCAGCGCATGGTCACGGGCAAAATCGTCGGTTTCGAGGAACAAAAAGACCCGCCCGCCGGTCTGGTTGCCGATCGCGTCCCTTTGCGCATCGCCGGATGCCTCGGCGAGAAGCAGCCGCGCGCCCTGCCCTTTGCCCGGCGTGATGGTGACCCAGCGTTTGCCGCCGCCGAGATCGACATCTTCGGTGAGGACAAAACCCAGCCGGTCGACATACCAGGAAATCGCCTCGTCATAATTTGCGACGACAAGCGCGACCGTGGCAATGCTGCGGCGTTCGGCAAAACCGGTCATTTGTTCCTGATCGAAAAACGGCCGATGATACGGCGCTCAGTGATGTCATAGACGAAGATAGCGCGGCTGCCGTCGGGCAGCTCGGCGTCGATCGACAGGTGATTGCCGGAGAGCGATTGGCTGACCACCCTGGCGCCGACCGGCAGCACGATGTCGCCGTTGACCGTTTCGCCGATCGGCACCTGGATGTCGCTGCTCAGCGGCGGGGCGGCAGGCGGCGCGTTGCGCGCTTCGTAGACAAGTGCTGCTATCACCACCATAAGGGCGAGGAACAGCAGGCCGAGATTGATGGCGACGAAGCGGACGAGCTTCCTCCGCACCTTTTCGACCTCGGGGTCGAGCGGCTTTTCCTCGTCTTCGTCGGCAAGCGGCCGGGCCATGGCAGCAGATTCCGGAACTGTTTTCGATGAGCGCTCATAACGAAGAGGTCAGACAATTAATAGGGGCCGGACCGATCGTGCTGGAGGCGGGCGCCGATGCCGCCGGCCAGCGGCTCGACCAATGGCTGGCGGCCAGGCTCGGCCCCGACATGTCGCGCAGCCGGGTGCAGATGCTGATAAAGCAGGGCGCGGTCAGGATCGGCGGCAAGCCAGCCAACGAGACGAAGCGCAAGATGGCACAAGGCGACAGCGTGTCGGTCGACATGCCGGAGCCGGAACCGGCGGAGCCGCAAGGCGAAGATATTGCGCTGGACGTCCTCTACGAGGACAGCGAGCTGATCGTCATCAACAAGCCGGCCGGGCTGGTCGTGCATCCCGGCGCCGGCAACTGGACCGGCACGCTGGTCAACGCGCTGATCCATCATTGCGGTGACAGCCTGTCGGGCATCGGCGGGGTGAGACGGCCGGGCATCGTCCACCGCCTCGACAAGGAGACCAGTGGCGTCATGGTCGTCGCCAAGACCGATCGCGCCCACAAGGCGTTGTCGGAGGCCTTTGCCGACCACGGCCTGACCGGCGATCTCGAGCGCGCCTATCTGGCGTTGGTCTGGGGCATACCGGCAAGGCCGACCGGGACGGTCGATGCGCCGCTCGGCCGCGCCGCCGACCGGGTACGCCGTGCCGTGGTGCCGCAAGGCCGCGACGATGCGCGCCATGCCATAACGCATTTCACCGTCGTCGAGCGCTTTGGCGAGCAGCAGCAGGAATTCGCCACGGCGAGCCTGGTCGAATGCCGGCTGGAGACCGGTCGCACCCACCAGATACGCGTCCACCTGGCCCATATCGGCCATCCGGTGATCGGCGACCCCGAATACGGCCAGGCTTTCCGCACCAAGGCCAACCGGTTACCCGAGCCGCTAAGGAGCAAGGTAAAGGCGTTTCCGCGACAAGCTTTGCACGCCCGCCTCCTTGCATTTCGCCATCCCGATACCCATCTAACGATGAGGTTCGAAGCAGCGATACCGTGGGACATGGAGGAACTCGTCGACGGCTTCCGCAAGCTCTGAACCAACCACCTGAAAACCTGACCGGCGTTGTTCACTTCAGCGTGACACACTGTTTCGTGTTGAACAAATGCCTGTCTTTCTGGTTTTGTTCCTATATATGTCGGTTGGCGCGAATGTGCCTTTGGCATTCGTGCCACATGCCCGCCGCGTTTCGGGGGCATCACTCCAATAGAGAGGGGGCGCTATCATGGCCCAGTCATTACCCAGTATCGTTTCCGGCGAAGGCGGTCTCAGCCGCTACCTGGAAGAAATCCGCCGCTTTCCGATGCTTCAGCCGCAGGAAGAGTACATGCTCGCCAAGCGCTACGCCGAGCATGAGGACACCACGGCTGCGCACAAGCTCGTCACCAGCCACCTTCGGCTCGTCGCCAAGATCGCCATGGGCTATCGCGGCTACGGCCTGCCGATCGGCGAGGTGATCTCGGAAGGCAATGTCGGCCTGATGCAGGCCGTCAAGAAATTCGAACCGGAGCGCGGCTTCCGTCTCGCCACCTATGCGATGTGGTGGATCAAGGCCTCGATCCAGGAATACATCCTGCGCTCGTGGAGCCTGGTCAAGATGGGCACCACCGCCAACCAGAAGCGCCTGTTCTTCAACCTGCGCAAGGTGAAGGGCAAGATCCAGGCGCTCGATGAAGGCGATTTGAAGCCCGACCAGATCACCGAGATTGCCACCCGGCTGAACGTCACGGAAGCGGAAGTCGTGTCGATGAACCGCCGTCTGTCGGGCGACGCCTCGCTCAATGCGCCCATCCGGGCCAGTGAAGGCGAGTCCGGCGAATGGCAGGACTGGCTGGTCGACGACCACGAAAGCCAGGAAGAGATGCTGATCGAGCAGGACGAGCTGGAAAACCGGCGCGGCATGCTGTCCGGCGCTCTTGCCGTGCTCAACGACCGCGAACGTCGCATCTTCGAGGCGCGCCGCCTCGCCGATGAGCCGTTGACGCTGGAAGAGCTGTCGGCCGAGTTCGATATCAGCCGCGAGCGCGTGCGCCAGATCGAGGTGCGCGCCTTCGAGAAGGTGCAGGACGCGGTCAAGGCCGCGGCCAAGCGCCAGACGCAGGCGTTGCGCACCATCGAGGCGCAGCCGGCGGCGTAAGGCCTCCAAGAGAACCAAAAAAACGGCGGCGTCAGGTAACTGGCGCCGCCGTTTTTTCCAAAGCGCGTCGCGTTCGACCGGCCTTGTGCAATGCGCTTAGATCCTTGTTTATGAAAGTCGTTATCGCAACACCGCTGCACGCGGATGTCCGATCCGCCGCCGTAACTGCCGTAGCCTCGCCAGGCGTCCGCAGACGATCGCATTGATAGCGGCATTACCGCAATTTTCCCCAAGCCCTGAAAACCGTAACGCTGCAAGCTGTGGCGTCGATATTCCGGCGCATTCCACAACCCGGCGCTCGCAGCAAGTGGCGCGATAACGGGCCGCTGGGACTGCCTCAGGCAGTTGGAGCTCGTCTGTTGGAAACGAAAGGCAGTATGACGATGACGATTTCCCCGTTTCTGACCGCTCTTGGATCCGAAGGTCCCCCAGCCGATCGGGCGAAAGACATGGTCCTCTATGGATGGCTAATTGGAAGCTGGGAAATGGACTCGGTCCACTATCTCGACGACGGCACAATCCAGAAATGGGATGGCGAATGCCATTTTGGCTGGGTGCTCGAAGGCCGCGCGATTCAGGACGTTTGGATCAGGCCCAAGCGCCCTGCGCCGTCCACGATGTACGGCACGACCCTGCGCATCTTCGACCCTGGGATCGATGGCTGGCACATCATATGGAACGACCCGCTCAACCGGGATCACTCGCGCCAGATCGGCCGAGCCGAGGGTAAGGACATTGTCCAGCTCGGCGATGACTCGCGCGGTCTGAAAACTCGTTGGCGTTTCACAGAGATCACTGCCAACAACTTCCATTGGATCGGCGAGGAAAGATCTTCCGAGAGCGACCCTTGGCAAATCACGTATGAACATTTAGCCCGCCGAACAAAACCCTGACGCAGAGTAAACACCTAGCTGGCGTTCTGCGCCGCTCCTCATCCGGCTGCCGCCACCGTCTTCCCGTCTGGACCTATCGGATTCAAACATCGCAAAAATTCGAATCAGGATCAATAAGGATCAATAACTTGGATGACCGTCGCAGAACGATGAGGCGGCCCCAGTTTGGATGGCACTGTAGTGCCAGCGACCCATCTCCTCACAGGCAATCGAGCGGAAACTTCAGATAGCGCCGTCCGTTGGATTCCGGTTCCGGCAGGCGTCCGCCGTTCATGTTCACCTGCAGCGCGTGCAGGATCAGCCGCGGCATCGGCAACGTCCTGTCGCGGGCTTGGCGGAGCGCGACGAAGTCGGCTTCCGTCTTGCCGCCGGCAACATGGATGTTGCTGGCTTTCTGCTCCGCGACCGTGCTTTCCCACCGCGCTTCGCGACCGCCCGGCTGGTAGTCGTGACCGACGAACAGACGTGTCTCGTCCGGCAGCGCCAGGATGTCCTCGATCGAACGCCAGAGCCGCTCGGCACTGCCGCCCGGAAAGTCTGTCCTGGCGGTGCCGCTATCCGGCATGAACAACGTGTCGTGGATGAAGGCGGCGTCGCCAATGACGTAAGTGATCGAGGCCAGTGTGTGGCCCGGCGAGAACAGCACTCTCGCCGGAAGACCGCCGACCGAAAAAGTTGCGCCGTCGGCGAATAGCCTATCCCATTGCGAACCGTCGGCGGAGAATTCCGACCAGTTGTAGATCACCTTCCACAATTTCTGGACGTCGATGACCTTTTCGCCGATTGCCGTCGGCGCTCCGGTTCTCCCCCTCAAATAATGGGCGGCGGAGAAATGATCGGCATGCGGATGCGTGTCGAGGATCCACTCGACCTCCAGCCCGCTTTCCCTGACGAAGTCGAGCAGGGCGTCGGCGTTCTTCGTTGCCGTTGCACCGGACCTTTCGTCGAAGTCGAGCACCGGATCGATGATGGCGCATTTGCGGGTCGCCATGTCGGCGACCACATACTGGACGGACCCGCTCGGCTCGTCATAGAAGCCGGTGACCTGCGACCTGGCCGATAATGCGTCCAATCCCAGCCTCCTTCGCCCCTCACCACGGCAGGAAGGATTTTCTCTGCCACGGCAAATGAAAGGCATGGTTGTCCGTCAACCAGGCGCCGTCAAGCACCCCATGCTCATAGGGTCAGGAAAACCGAAAATTTCTCCGTGCCGCCCCTGCCTGCTCAGGCGGAAGGCTGCTTGGTCTTCCTGAGATATGGCAGGATCGTCTCATAGGCGCCGAAGCGCTTGATGGCATCCTCATTCGAGACGGCAGCGGTGATTATGACGTCCTCGCCCTGCTTCCAGTTCGCCGGCGTCGCCACCTGGTGCTTGGCGGTCAGCTGCATGGAATCGATGGCGCGCAGGATTTCGTCGAAGTTGCGGCCGGTCGTCATCGGATAGGTGAGAACCAGCTTGATCTTCTTGTCGGGCCCGATGACGTAAACCGAACGCACCGTGGCATTGTCGGCGGGCGTGCGGCCTTCCGAGCTCTCGCCGGCACCCGCCGGCAGCATCTCGTAAAGCTTGGCGACCTTGAGATCCTTGTCGCCGATCAGCGGGTAGTTCACCGAATGACCGGTCGCGGTCTTGATGTCGTTCTGCCACTTTTCATGGCTTTGGACGGGATCGACCGAGATGCCGATGATCTTGACGTTGCGCTTCCTGAACTCGCCTTCGAGCCCGGCCATTGTGCCGAGTTCGGTCGTGCAAACCGGCGTAAAGTTCTTCGGATGGCTGAACAATACTGCCCAGCCGTCGCCGATCCATTCATGGAAGCTGATCGGTCCTTGCGTGGTCTCAGCGGTGAAGTCCGGTGCGATATCGTTGATACGAAGGCTCATGGCGTGTCCCTACCCTGTGAGTGCAGATCGCAGCCGGCGTTGACCGGCGCTGCTTTTGCCTTTCTATCACTCCGGCGTCATCCTTCAAATGCCTGTTGCGCCGGCATCAAGGCCGGCGGCGAAATATTTTCATTGCTTCTCGGCAAATGCCGCAGGAATTTTCGCTGCGCTGGCTCAGGCCTTGTTCACTGCCAGCGTCGTCGCCAGGTCTTCCATGCGCTGGGCCAGCGCGCCGAGCGCCCCGGTCAGCGCGGAATCGTTCTTGTCGGCCTTGGTCAGTGCGTCGTCGCGCGTCTTGCGCAGCGTCAGCACTTCGCTTTCCATGCCCTTGACCCGCTTTTGCAGTTCCGAAAGCTCGTCCATGACCATGATGCCGGCCATCACGGTCAGCCGCTGGTCGCCAATCTCGCCAAAAGAATCCTTCAGATGCGAAACATAGCGGTCGAAGCGCTCGGCAAGATCGATCAGATGCTCTTCCTGGCCCTCGTCGCAGGCCATCCGATACTGCTTGCCGTCGATGGAAACCGTGACTTGTGCCATTAGCCTACCTGTCCAGTACCGCGCGGATGGTTTCCATGGCTGTCACCAGCCTTCGCGACACTTCTTTGTTGGCATCTTCCAGCCGTTCGGCGCGAGCTTCGGAATTGTCGAGCTCCTGCGCCAGCCGCGAGCGGTCGGCGTTCATCCGCTGCACTTCGGCCTCGGCTTCCGAATAGTCCCGCTCATGCTCGAGCTTGGCCGCGACGGCGTTTTCCAGCCCGTCGATGGCCTTACCCAGCCTGGCAATGACTTCCTTGAGGGTCGTTTCCCCGGTCATGGCTTTCGTCCTGCGCCCTGCCCATCACCGAATCATCCACGTTCAGAACGCGTTATCCCTGAAACATTACGCATCGTGTGAACCGCACGTCAATAAAGCTGTCGCGACTGTCCCCTGCTAACGCTAATGTAAGTCGCGCATGGCCATCACAAGACCGGCAAAAGCACACCGATTTGTTGACTAAAAGGCCGCGCCTGCTATGTGTCGCGCACCCTTTTCAAGGGCTTTCCCAAGGCCCAAACCCCCATTTTGGAGGAAGCATGACTTCGCGCGAACAACATGACCGGATGGCCAATGCGATCCGTTTTCTCGCCATGGACGCTGTGGAGAAGGCAAACTCCGGCCATCCCGGATTGCCCATGGGCTGCGCCGACATCGCCACGGTGCTGTTCACCCGCTTTCTCAAATACGATCCGAAGAACCCGCATTGGCCGGACCGCGATCGCTTTATCCTGTCGGCCGGCCACGGCTCGATGCTGCTTTACTCGCTGCTCTATCTGACCGGCTACGAAGACATCACCATCGACCAGATCAAGCAGTTCCGCCAATTGGGGTCGAGGACCGCGGGCCACCCGGAATACGGCCATGCCGCCGGCATCGAGACGACGACAGGCCCACTCGGCCAGGGCCTTGCCAATTCGGTCGGCTTCGCACTCGGCGAGCGCATCATGAATGCCGCTTTCGGCAATGATCTCGTCGACCACTACACCTATGTGCTGGCCGGTGACGGCTGCCTGATGGAAGGCGTATCCCAGGAAGCCATTGCGCTTGCCGGACATCTGAAGCTGAACAAGCTGATCGTCTTCTGGGACAACAACAACATCTCGATCGATGGCCCGGTGTCGCTGGCCGACAACACCGACCAGGTCGCCCGCTTCCAGGCGTCCGGCTGGAATGCCAGCCATATCGACGGCCAGGACCCGGAAGCGATCGCCTATGCCATCGAAGCGGCCCGCCACTCCGACAAGCCGACGATGATTGCCTGCAAGACGACGATCGGCTTCGGCGCGCCGACCAAGGCCGGCACCAACAAGGCACATGGCTCGCCGCTCGGCACCGAGGAAATCGCCGGCGCCAGAAAATTCTTCGGCTGGGATTCGCCGCCCTTCGAGGTCCCGGCCGACAGCCTCGACGCATGGCGTACCGCCGGGCGGACCAGCGTCAAGGCGCGCACCGACTGGGAGAGCCGGCTTGCCAAGGCCGATGCCAAATTGCGCGCAGAGTTCGAACGCCGCATCAGTGGCACGCTGCCAGCCAACTTCGACGCCGTCATTGGCGATTACAAGAAGAAGCTCGCCGCCGACAAGCCGAAGGTCGCCACCCGTAAGTCATCGGAAATGGCGCTGGAGGTCATCAACGGCGCCGTGCCCGAAACCATCGGCGGCTCGGCCGATTTGACCGGCTCCAACAACACCAAGACCAGCCAGACCAAGAACATCACCGCCGACGATTACGGCCAGCGCTACGTTCATTACGGCGTTCGCGAGCACGGCATGGCGGCCGCGCTCAACGGGCTGACATTGCATGGCGGCATTATCGCCTATGGCGGCACTTTCATGTGCTTTTCCGATTATGCCCGTCCGGCGATGCGGCTTGCTTCGCTGATGGGCATCCGCTCGATCTTCGTCATGACCCATGATTCCATCGGCCTTGGCGAAGACGGCCCGACCCATCAGCCGGTCGAGCATCTGGCAGCACTTCGCGCCATTCCGAACCACAATGTCTTCCGCCCGGCCGACGCGGTGGAAACCGCGGAATGCTGGCAGTTGGCCATTGAGTCGGAAAAGACGCCTTCGACATTGGCGCTGACCCGGCAGAACCTGCCGACGGTACGCAACGACTTCGTTGCGGAAAACCTCTCCAGCCGCGGCGCCTATGAACTTGCCGCCGCCAGTGGCGAGGCGGCGGTGACGATCTTCGCTTCGGGCTCCGAGGTCGAGATCGCGCTGGCCGCCCGCGAGGCCTTGGAAAAGCACGGCCACGCGACCCGCGTCGTCTCGGTGCCGTGCTTCGAATTGTTCGACAAGCAGAGCGCCGACTATCGCAGCAGGACGATCGGCAATGCGCCGCTCAAGATTGCCATCGAAGCCGGCATCCGTCAGGGCTGGGATCACTTCATCGGCACCGACGGCATCTTTGTCGGCATGACCGGCTTCGGCGCCTCCGGCACCATCGAACAGCTCTACCCGCATTTCGGCATCACAGCCGAGGCAACGGTGAAGGCGGCGGAAGCCCGTCTGCATGGCAAATGAAAGTGAGCCCCGCCCGGCAAAGGCTGGCATAGCGGTTTTGCCGGGCGGTGGAGCACTAATCGATTTAAATCCACGCCTCGGCGGCTGGATTCTTTGCCCGTCCGCCGTTATGAAGCTGCGGACTTGATCTTCGGCCTCCAACTCCCAGGGAGAGAACAATGACCGTCAGAGTTGCCATCAACGGATTCGGCCGCATCGGCCGCAACATCCTGCGCGCCATCCATGAATCCGGCCGCAAGGATATCGACGTCGTCGCGGTCAACGATCTCGGCCCGGTCGAGACCAACGCGCATCTGCTGCGCTTCGACAGCGTGCATGGCCGCTTTCCGCATGAGGTGACGGTTGACGGCGACCAGATCATCGTCGGCAAGGAAAAATTCAAGGTCACCGCGATCAAGGATCCGACACAACTGCCCTGGAAGGAGCTTGGCATCGACATCGCGCTCGAATGCACCGGCATCTTCACCGCCCGCGACAAGGCCGTCGCCCATCTGACCGCCGGTGCCAAGCGCGTTCTCGTCTCCGCTCCGGCAGAGGGCGCCGATCTCACCGTCGTCTATGGCATCAATCACGACAAGCTGACCAAGGACCACATCGTCATCTCGAACGCCTCCTGCACCACCAACTGCCTGGCGCCGCTGGCGGCCGTGCTGAATGAGGCGGTCGGCATCGAGAAGGGCATGATGACGACGATCCATTCCTACACCGGCGACCAGCCGACGCTGGACACCATGCACAAGGACCTCTACCGCGCCCGCGCCGCCGCGCTGTCGCAGATTCCGACCTCGACCGGTGCTGCCAAGGCCATCGGCCTGGTACTGCCCGAACTCAAGGGCAAGCTCGACGGCATCTCCATCCGCGTGCCGACCCCGAACGTCTCGCTCGTCGATTTCAAGTTCATCGCCAAGCGGCCGACCACCGTCCAGGAGATCAATGACGCGGTGATCGCCGCCTCGAACGGCAAGCTGAAGGGCATCCTCGCCGTTACCCCTCACCCCAATGTTTCGATCGATTTCAACCATGATCCGCATTCCTCGATCGTGGCGCTCGACCAGACCAAGGTCATGGACGGCAACTTCGTTTCGGTGCTGTCGTGGTACGACAATGAGTGGGGCTTTTCCAACCGCATGGGCGATACCGCCGTCGCCTTCGGCAAGACCATCGCCTGATCGCAGAGCCAGCTTCTCGACCTGGAGACGCCCGGCTCAGTCCGGGCGTTTTTCATTGCAGCACGAACCGCCGAGGCACGCTTCGCTGCTCGGGGGTGCCAAAACTTTCGACGATCGGCAGCGTGGGGCAAAAAGCCACGCTGCTGCCTTGCAGCGGCCATGTCTTCGCCCCACTCTCCCGTGATGCCGGAGCATATCGACTAGGGGCGACCAACGAATGGAGCATGGTATCTATCTTGTGACGCTCGTTGGCGCAGCACTTGTCGTTGCCGCCGCGTTTTCAAGCCTGATCGCCTTCCGTTTCGGCGCCCCTCTCCTGCTGCTGTTTCTCTGCATCGGCCTCGCCACCGGAACCGACGGTCTCGGCATCCATTTCGACAATGCCCGAGTTGCTTATTTTGCCGGCTCATTGGCGCTGGCGGTCATCCTTTTCGATTCCGGCTTCGGCACACCGCTCAACGCCTTGCGGCAGGCGGCCGGGCCGGCGCTGTCGCTGGCCACATTCGGCGTCCTTTTGACCACCGGGCTCTTCGGCGCCGCCGCCTATTATCTGCTCGACCTGACCTGGCTGGAATCCTTCCTGCTCGGTGCCGCCGTCGCCTCGACCGACGCCGCGGCGGTGTTCTTCCTGCTGCGCGCCGGCGAGATCAATTTGCGCGAGCGCGTGCGGTCCACGCTCGAGGTGGAATCCGGCACAAATGATCCGATCGCTATCTTCCTGACCATCACGCTGGTCGAGGTCATCGCCGCCAATACCCACCCCGAGGCCAAGGTGCTGGTCACCGATCTTGCCGTCGGCTTCCTTGTCAACATGGGGCTCGGCGCGGTCATCGGCATTCTCGGCGGCATGGCCATCGTGCGCCTTGTCGATCGCCTCAATCTCGATCACGGCCTGCTGCCGATCTTCGTGCTGACGCTGTCGCTTATGGTGTTCGCTGCCGCCGGTGCCGTCGGCGGCTCCGGCTTCCTGGCGGTCTATCTCGCAGGCCTGATTGCCGGCAATTCCGATATCCGGGCCGTCACCATCCTCAAGCGCTTCCAGGACGGCATGTCGTGGCTGGCGCAGATCATCATGTTCCTGATCCTCGGCCTGTTCGCGACGCCTTCGCAATTTCCGGCGATCCTGGTGCCGGCAGTGCTGCTCGGCCTGTTCCTAATATTTGTGGCACGGCCAATCGCGGTCTGGCTGTGCCTGGTGCCGTTCCGCCTGCCACGCCCGGAAGTCGCCTTTGTCTCATGGGTTGGCCTGCGTGGCGCCGTGTCGATACTGCTTGCCATCACGCCGCTGCTCGGCGGCCTGGACAACGGCCGCCTCATCTTCAACACCGCCTTCATCATCGTGCTGGTCTCGCTGATCATCCAGGGATGGACCGTCGGGCCGCTGGCGCGCCGCCTCGGCCTTATCGTGCCGGCCCGCCTGGGACCGCTCGACAAGGTCGAATTGGAACTGCCGGGCTCCGCCCATCATGAGCTTCTCGCCTACCGCGTGGCACCCGGCAGCCCGGTGGCGCGCGGCGAACGCATTCCGCGCTGGGCGCGACCATCGCTTGTGTTGCGCGACGGACGCTCGATGCGCTTCCAGGATATGGGCCGGCTGGCGGCCGGCGACCACGTCTACATCTTTGTGCCGGACCGCTATCCGCGCCTGCTCGACAAGCTGTTCGCCAGCCGCGCCGTCGTCGATCCCGAGGATGCGGATTTCTTCGGGGCCTTCGCCGTCGATCCGTCACGCCCCGCCGAGGAACTGGAGACCGCCTACACGCCGGGCCTGACCGAATCGGAACGCAAGCTCAGCATTGGCGACCTGGTCACTACGCGGCTCGGCGGCCACGCCGAATACGCCGACCGCGTGCTGCTCGGTCCGATCGAGCTGATCGTCCGCGACGTCGACGACAAGGGCAGGATCACCGGCCTTGGCCTGTCCTTTGAGCCGACCGCGCCGGTGGCGCGCGTTCCGGTGTTCCTCAGCGCCGGCGAAATCCGCGACCGCATCGCCGCCTTCATCCGCAACCGGCGCAAGCCGGCCGAGGCGCAGGCGGTCGAGGCGGCGGCCGAGATGGAACCGGTTCCGCAGCCCGTAGTGGAAAAGACAACTGGCGAAGGCTGACCGCTGTCCACCCGAGCCGCGGAACCCTGCCGCGAGGCTGAAGAATGGCTCGGCAACTGGTGTGGCGGGTCCATGTGGTCCGACATCGCCGGAAATGATCCCGATCGGCCGGTTGCGAGAGCGTCCGGCCGATCAGTCGCCAATTTTCCGGCGCGCCATAGGGGCGCGCTTAATTGTTGCGGGCCGCTACGAACTGCGCCGCTTGTTTCAGAAGCGCAGCTTGCTCGCCAAAAGGTTCGAGCAACGCATGAGCCTGGTCAACGAGGCCATGGAGTTGGCCCCGCGCCCAGTCCGGTCCGTGCAGCGCGACCAGCGTCGCCTTGCCGGCCGCGGCATCCTTGCCGGTCGCCTTGCCCATCTGATGCGCGTCGGCGGTCAGGTCGAGCAGATCGTCGGCAAGCTGAAAGGCAAGCCCGATCGCCGAGCCGAACTCGGCCAGCCTTTCGCGGTCGCCCGACGGCGCGCCGGCAAGGATAGCGCCCGCTTCGCAGGCAAAGCGGATCAGCGCACCGGTTTTCATCGCCTGAAGCCGGATGATGCCGGCCTCGTCCGGCCGGCTTTGTTCGGCTTCGAGATCGAGCATCTGGCCGCCGACCATGCTTCCCGCCCCGGCGGCGCGGGCCAGTGCCAGCACCAGCGTTGCCCTGCGCTCGGCCGGCAGCATTGTCGCCTCGTCGGCAAGGATGTCGAAGGCAAGTGTCAGCAAGGCGTCGCCCGCAAGAATGGCGGTCGCCTCATCGAAAGCCCTGTGCACGGTCGGCTGGCCGCGGCGCAAATCGTCGTCGTCCATGGCCGGCAGATCGTCATGGATGAGCGAATAGCAATGCACGCATTCGAGCGCCGCCGCGACGCGCAGCGCCGCCTCGCCGTCGGCTGAAAACAGTGCAGCACTTTCCATGACCAGGAAGGGACGCAGTCGTTTGCCGCCGTTCAGCACGCCATGTCGCATTGCCGCCATCAGGCGTTCGGGCCGCGCGACCTCGCCCGAAAGCGTCCGTCCGTCGAGCAACCGCCTCAGCAGCGCCTCGAGCGGAACTGCCCGGGCAATAAGTGCAGCTTCGAACGCCATTTGGTCGTCTTTCGTCATGGTCGGGAGCGGTAGCCGACACTCAGACGTTGCGCAAGAAGCCAAGCGCCATTATGCCGGGGGCAGGGAGTAGCGCGGACTGGGTGGCTTGGCGGAACCGATCGTCGATCACGAAACCGAAGGGTTGGACATGGCGAGACCGAGACGCGGCAGCCGCATCGGTCTTCAACGCTGGGTCCGGCGCGGCATCGCCGTCGCCGTCGTGCTGGCGCTGGTGCCGGTGGTGCTGACCTTCCTGTACCTGCCGACATTCGTGCATCCGGTGTCGACATTGATGCTGAAGGACCTGGCGACGTTTTCTGGCTACGATCGGCGCTGGGTTTCCATCGACGATGTCGCGCCGGTGCTGGCATATTCGGTCATCATGTCGGAGGACGGGCAGTTCTGTTTCCATCGCGGCGTCGATCTGGGCGAGTTGCGCGGCGTCGTCGACGATGCGCTCGCCGGCGAGATGACACGTGGCGCCTCGACCATCACCATGCAGACGGTAAAGAATCTTTATCTATGGTCGCGGCCGTTGGGCTCAGTCCGTAAGGTCGTGGAACTGCCGCTGGCCGTCTATTTCGATGCGGTGCTGTCGAAACGGCGGATAATGGAGATCTACCTCAACATCGCCGAATGGGGACCAGGCATCTACGGCATCGAGGCCGCCGCCCAGCATCATTTCGGCGTCTCGGCAAAACAGCTGTCGCGCCGGCAGGCAGCGCTGCTTGCCGTCACCTTGCCGAACCCGATCGTGCGCAATCCAGCGAAGCCCGGGCCGGGACTGAGGCGGCTTGCCGCGTTGATCGAGCGGCGCGCGGGCCGCGCCGGCGCCTATGTCGGTTGCCTGCGATAGTGTCAAAAAAAAACACGGCGACGCTGGCCAAAACGCCATCGGGCGTGTATAGGCAGCCGACTTTCTCAGATTCCGGCCCCTGATGTGGCCCTTTCACGAGGGCCGGCGGGGCGTTTTGACCATGTAGTGGAGCATATCCATGGCCGTTCCGAAACGAAAAACCTCTCCGTCGAAGCGCGGCATGCGCCGTTCCGCCGACGCACTGAAGGCCCCGACCTATGTCGAGGACAAGAACTCCGGCGAGATGCGCCGTCCGCACCATATCGACCTGAAGACCGGCATGTATCGCGGTCGCCAGGTTCTGGAGCCGAAGGAAAGCTGAGAGAGCTTTCGACGGTTTACAGGTTGCGAAACGACCGGCCATTGGCCGGTCTTTTTGCGTTTGCGACAACTGATCGTATCAGCCGGGCCTGACATTGTTGTTTCACGCCGTCTTTGTCCGTGTTTATCGGTCGCACGAAAATTCTTGACGGCGAACGCCGGGCGCACTCTACAAAGATCAGTCCAACCGGAGCCGCCACATGTTCGGTGCCATCCCGCTGCTGATCGTGCCTTTCATCCTCTACAATCTCGGGCTTCTAGGAATATTCGGCAGCGGCGACGATCCGTGGGCGACCGAAATGTTTTCGGTCCGGATGATGTCGGGTGGCGTTTTCTCGATGACCCTCGGCGATCTTATCGTGCTGATCGCACTGATCTTCTTGTTCGTCGAAGTGGTGAAGTCGACGCGTACGACAAATGCCTCGATCATGGACCACCTTTTGTCGACCTTCGTCTTTGTGGCCTATCTGGTCGAGTTCCTGCTGGTGAAGGGCGCCGCCCATTCTGTTTTCTTCACACTGATGATCATAGCGCTGATCGACGTGCTAGCCGGCTTTTCGGTGTCGATGCGGTCGGCCAGCCGCGACATCAACATGAATTAAGGATCTCGGCTCAGCCCGGGTCGGCCCGAAAGCCAGCCGCCTCGATGCCGGCGATGGCTGCCGTTTCGTCATTGTCGGACGTGTCGCCGGAAATGCCGACGGCGCCGATGATCGTGCCAGCCTCGTCGCGGATCAGCACGCCGCCGACGACCGGCAGGACGCGCCCGCCCGACACGTCGGAGACGCCGGCGATCAGATGCGGGCGCTCCTTGGCGAAGGCTTCCACCCGGCGCGAGCCCATGCCGATAGCGAGCGCGCCATAGGCCTTGCCGGCCGACATTTGCGGACGCAGGAACGACGCGCCGTCCTGACGCTGGAACGCGACCAGATGGGCGCCGGCATCGAGCACCGAGACGCCAAGCGGCCTGAGCTTGAGCTCGGCACCCTTGGCAAAGGCGGCGGCGATGATTTCAAGGGCTTTGTCGAGCGTCAGTGCGGTCATGGCCGTCTCCTAAACGCGCCAGTTATCAACCGGCAGAACAGATCGCGGTGAAACTGTTTCGCGTACGAAAGGAAGCAGTGGGATCCAGGGAGCGCCGGCTTATTTCTTCTTGGCGCGAGGCTTCTTCACCGGCGCCGGAGGCGCATTGGCCAGGTCTTCCGCTTCCTTGGCAAGGCGCAGCGCCCGCAGCTTGTTGGTTTTGGCTTGGCGGGCGTCGCTCTCGGCGACATATTCCGCCATCGCCTTCTGGCGCACCGTGGCTGCCTCTTCCTGTTTCTTGAAACGCAAATCGGCCCGCGCACGGGCAGTGTCCTTAGAGTTCTCGACCAAGAGCGTTATCCAATCCCGTAAATTATCTTCAGTCCCTTGATAGCAGAGCCAGCCCGCAATTGGGAAAATAAGTTGGTCATGGCGCCGGATCGCAGCCGACGCGCTCCGCGTTGCGGGCGACCACCGCATCGTATTCGGCCTGCAAGATCGCGCGGACAGCGGGTCCAGTTGGCGCGGGAGATGTGCCCAGATGCTCGTAGCGCAACTCGTTCATGAACTGCTCCCACATCGGCGGGCCGCCTTTTTCCAGAAGCTCGGCACGGATCGAGAGCTCGTCGCTGACCGGCAGCCAGACGCGGCCCCAGGCGCCGAGATGGGCCAGGATCGGCACCAGCGTAATCGCCATTTCGGTCAGGCTGTAGATCGCCTTTTGCTTGTGGGAGGGATCGCCCGTCTTGGTCAGCATGCCGAGTTCCATCAGCCGCTTCAGGCGGTCAGCGAGGATGTTGGAGGCGATGCCCTCCATCGAGCCGTTGAGCAGTTCGCGAAAGTGGCGTCTCCCGCCGAAGATGATGTCGCGAAGGATGATCAGGCTCCACCGGTCGCCGAACACTTCGAGCGACAGGTTGATGGGGCATCCGGACCGACGATCGATGTTCATGCGAATCTCCAAAAACCGGTTGCATTATTGTATCGGTTTTAATATCGTGCAACTGATTGCAAATTGCAATCAGATTGGAAGCCCACGGAGGAGAGCCATGAAAAGCGCCGGACACCCCGAAATCGTATCCCAGACCTTCGGCGACCCGGCCCATCCGGCGGTGTTGTTGACCATGGGCGCGATGGCTTCCATGCTTTGGTGGCCCGAAGCGTTCTGCCGGAAGCTGGCCGGCGAGCGTCGCTTCGTGATCCGCTATGACAATCGCGATACCGGCCGTTCGACCAAATACGCGCCGGGCGAGCCGCCTTATACATTCGACGACATGGCGGACGATGCTATCCGCGTCCTTGACGACCATGGAATCCGAAAGGCGCATATGGTCGGCATGTCGATGGGCGGCATGATCGCGCAGCTCGTGGCGTTGAAATACCCGTCGCGTGTCACTTTGCTGACGGTGATCAGCAGCTCGCCCTTGGGCATCGATACGTCGCATCTGCCCGGAACCACCGAGGCCTATAGGAGACATTCAGCCGAAGGCGCGAAGGTCGACTGGGCGGACCGGGGCCAAGTGGTCGATTTCATCGTTAAGGACGCGCATGCGCTCACCGGTGCGGCGCACTCTTTCGACGAGCAGCGAACACGGGCTTTCGTCGAACAGGATTATGACTGGTCCGGCGGTTTTCTAAGTGCAACCAATCATTTCATGCTCAAAAGTGGCGAAGATGGGAGCGGCGAGGACTGGACGGGTCGGCTGCGCGACATGAAAATCCCACTCCTTGTTATCCACGGCACCGACGATCCCATCTTTCCAGTCGAGCATGGCGCCGCTCTTGCCGACGCGGTCGCCGGTGCAAGGCTGCTCCGGATCGAGGGCGGCGGCCACGAGCTGCATCCCGACGACTGGGCCGCGATCATCGATGCCATCGTCGCCCACAACCAGGCCAGATAGTTATCCGACCCCGACTCCGCGAGACAGACCACCCAAGGAACGACAAACAATGTCCCTGATTATGCACCTTCATCCACTGGCCTCCTTCTGCTGGAAACCGCTGATCGCGCTCTATGAGAACGGCACGCCATTCACATCCGTCGTTGTCGATCTCGGCAATGAACAGTCGCGCGCGGCGTTTCTGAAATTGTGGCCGCTCGGCAAGATGCCGGTGCTGCGCGATGAAGCGCTGGACCGGACCGTGCCGGAATCGACGATCGTCATCGAATATCTCAACGCGTATTATCCTGGACCGGTCGAACTGATCCCCGCCGATTTTGATCTCGCTCGCCAGACCCGGCTCGCCGACCGCTTCTATGACTTCTACGTCCAGGAACCGATGCAGAAGATCGTTGGCGACCGGCTGCGGCCGGAGGGCAAGACCGATCCGTTCGGCGTCGAGCAGGCCCGCGCCCAGCTGCGCAGCTCCTACGCCATCATTGAACAGGACATGCAGTCGAGGATATGGGCGGCGGGCGCGAGCTTCACCATGGCCGACTGCGCTGCCGCCCCCGCGCTGTTCTACGCCAACAAGGTCGAGCCGTTCGGAGACGAATATCCTGCGGTCAGGCGCTATCACGACCGGTTGCTGCAACGCCCCTCGGTTGCCCGTGTGATCGAGGAAGCGCAGCCTTATTTCAAGCTCTTCCCCTACAACAATGGCTAGAGTGGTTCATCGTTTCACGGAAACGCCGGACCGCTCTATCTCTTTGTTTTTGCGCAATTCCGGACGGAAAACCGTTTCACACTTTTCCTGGAATTGCTTTAGGCCTGAAGCTGCATAGTTGCCGACGTGCTGACGACGCCCCTCAGCTTCCGGATGAACCGAGCTGCTCCGCATCCCAGAACTGGTCGAGCCAGATGTTGAGCTTCAGGAAGCCGGCGTTGCTGACCGTATAGACGCGTCTGGTGCCTTCCGGCTTGGCGTTGACCAGCCCGGCATCAAGCAGCACCTTCAGGTGCTGCGAAACGGCCGGGCGGGACACCGGCAAGCCGGATGCCAATTCGTTGACGGTCTTCGGTCCGCGCCGGAGCTCTTCCAAGAGATGGCGCCGGTTGGGATCGGCAATCGCCATGAAGGCGTCGGAAAGCATCATGCCTTATTTGTGGGGCAAAGCGCCTCGAATCTCAACCGTCGGTTTCAGCTTTTCTGCGCGGGTCGAGCCGCAACGCTTCCGGCGTTACCGAGCGATCGGCCGGCTGGGTCTTGAAGGCATCGCGGCCTTCGATCGGCACCGGCGCGCGACGGCTGATGCGCAGCAGCGTGTAGCCGGCCAGGCAGAGATGCGCGAGCGCAGTGGCCAGGAACAGCCCCTCGGGGCGCATCCAGCCCATCAGGCCGGCGGCCAGCAGCGGACCGATCATCGTGCCGAAGCCATAAAGCAGCAGCAGGCCGCCCGACACTTTGACGAAGTCCTCCGATCGCGCATGGTCATTGGCATGCGCCACCGCGATCGAATAGAGCGTGTAGGCGAAGGCGCCGTAGGCGGCGGTGCAGACGATGACGAAGACGCCTGAGCGCGGTTCGAACAGGAAGATGGCGATGGCGAACAGCGCAGCGCCGAAAGCCGCGCCCGCCAGCACGAAACGACGGTCCGTCGTGTCGGAGAGCCGCCCGGCCGGAAGCTGCATGGCGGCGCCAGCGATGACCACCAGGCTCATCATCAGCGCGATCTCGGCCGTCGAGATGCCGATGCGCGCTCCATAAACGGCACCAAGCGTGCCCCAGGCGCCGTTGGCGATGCCGATCAGCACGCAGGCGATCGCCGAGACCGGCGAATTGACATAGAGACCTTTGACGTCAAGCGACACGTCCTGCAGCGGCTTGGGGTGCGACGCCGTCGAGACCGCCGTTGGGATCAGCGACAGGCAGAACAGAATGCCGGTGATCATGAACAGCGACGCCGATTTCACATCGCCGCCGGCCACGATCATTTGACCGCCCATGATCGAGGCATAGGTGACCATCATGTAGAGGCCGAAGACGGTGCCGCGGTTTTCGTTGGTGGCCTTCTCGTTGAGCCAGCTTTCGATGACCATGAAGGCGCCGGCCATGGTGAAGCCGGTGAAGGCGCGCAACAGGATCCAGGTATATTCGTCGATGATCAGACCGGTGAGCAGTGCGACGATCGCTCCCGAAGCGGCAAAGGCGCCGAAAGCCCTGACATGACCGGCGCGGCGCACGATGCGTGGCGCAAAGAAGCAGCCGGTGACGAAGCCGCCGGCCCAAGCCGTGCCCATCAGGCCGAGCGATGCCGTCGAGAAGCCCTCCACCTGGCCGCGCAGCGGCAACAGCAGACCGTGCAGTCCGGATGCCGCCAGCAGGAACGCGGTGCCGCGCAGCAGCGAGAGAATCGGTCTGTAGCTTGCGAACATTTTTCAATCCGGCTGGGGTTTAAGGCACAAGTCTGGAGACAGCGGCATTCGGGCTTTTCGGCGGCGTGCCCGAGCTTTTGGAATTACCCGCAGCACTATCCGCGGCGAAACAGTGCCTCTGCCGCCGACTTGGTGGAGCCTTTGGTCTTGAGCTCGGCTTCCAGCCGGGCGATCTCGTCGCGCAGGATGCCGATCCGCTCGGACAATTCATCGACGGAAAGCAGCGACAGATCCTGCCCGATCTCGTGCGGGCGCGCTTTCTTCTTGGGTTCGTCGTCGAAGATCGCCATCGTCGCTCCTCCGTGATTGCCCATTTGCCTGATTTGCCAATGAGCATACATAGGGCAAGGGTATGGATGCAAATGGCGGGCAAGGGCTGGCACGAGAAACCGGCGAAGCACGACGGGAAAATTCATGGCGAACGCACAGAAAATTCCGGCCAAGATGATGGCGATCGCCATATCGGAACCGGGCGGGCCGCGGGTGCTGAAACCGGAAACCCGCGACGTGCCGGTTCCCGGTCCCGGCGAGATCCTGATCCGCGTGCGTGCCGCCGGCGTCAACCGGCCGGACGTGCAGCAGCGCAAGGGCGCCTATCCGCCACCGTCGGGAGCATCGGATCTGCCGGGCCTGGAAGCGGCGGGCGAAGTCGCCGCCCTCGGCGACGAGATATCACGCTGGCGCGTCGGCGACCGGGTCTGTGCGCTGACGGCCGGCGGCAGCTATGCCGAATATGTCAGAGTGCACGCCGGCAGCGTGCTGCCGCTGCCCGCCGGCTTTACCTACACCGAAGCGGCGGCGCTGCCGGAAAACTACTTCACCGTTTGGCACAATGTCTTCGAGCGCGGCAGCCTCAAGAGCGGCGAGACGCTGCTCGTGCATGGAGGCTCGTCGGGTATCGGCACGACGGCGATCCAGCTTGCTGCCGCTTTCGGCGCCTATGTCATCACCACCGCCGGGAGCAAGGAGAAATGCGACGCCTGCCTCAAGCTCGGCGCCGACCGGGCGATCAACTACCGCGAGGAGGACTTCGTCGCCGCAGTCAAGGAGGCAACCGGCGGCAAGGGCGCCAATGTCATCCTCGACATGGTCGGCGGCGACTATGTGGCGCGGAACTATGAGGCTGCAGCCATGGAAGGCCGCATCGTCCAGATCGCGACGCAGGGCGGAGCGGTGGCGAGCGCCGATTTCTTCAAGATCATGGCAAAGCGGCTCGTGCATACGGGATCGCTGCTCAGGCCACGCACCGTGGAGTTCAAGGCGGCAGTTGCGGCGGCACTGGAGGCGCAGGTTTGGCCGCTGCTCGGCACGCGCAAGGTTGCGCCGGTGATGGACACGATCTTCCCGCTCAAGGAAGCCTGGCGGGCGCATGAGCGGATGGAGGAGGGTGAGCACATCGGCAAGATTGTGCTCGATGTCGCCTGACGACCGGCAAACAGGCTGAACGAAAGCTTAATGGTGCAATGCAACAAACGCATTGCGGCCATGCAAAAGCGTCTGTTCAATTTTTCATCGCCGATGCCTACTTACGCGGCATCGAAACGATGGAGGACTACCATGAACCCGATCCGCGCTTTCCGTAACTGGCGCATGTACAACGAAACCGTGCGCGAACTGAATCGGCTGAACGCTCGTCAGCTCAACGACCTCGGCATCAACCGCGGCGACATCGAGAGAATCGCCCGCCAAGGGCTTTGATCTCGAGCACGATCCCGCCTGAAGACCGGGCGTTGCTTTTCCGCAACGCCGAGCCGCGGTTCGGGATCAAGCCTTAGAAGCCAGAGCCGCAGCAGACGGATTTCCGTCGCCGGTTCCGAGCCCGCCCGACCCTGGTCTGGCGGGCTTTGTCTTTTTGAGCTTTCGACTGCATGGCGTCATCTGCCTATCCCGTCGCGGTCTGCCGGCCGTCCTTGACACGCGCCTGCCAAAAACATTGCGAAACGGCGAGCGAGCGGTTATATAGACCGCGATTTTCCCATTTTGGTGGCTCTAAACCACCGCCCGCGCGGGAACGCGGGCGAACGAGAAGGATTTTTGTGATGGCCAATACGCTGCTGATGCCAAAGGCGACCGCCGTCTGGCTGGTTGACAACACAGCGCTCTCCTTCGAGCAGATCGCGCAGTTCTGCGGACTGCATCCGCTTGAGGTCAAGGCGATCGCCGACGGCGAGTCGGCGCAAGGCATCAAGGGCATGGACCCGATCATGACCGGCCAGCTAACTCGCGACGAGATCGCGCGCGCCGAGAAGGACCCGAACCACCGACTGAAGCTCTCCGATCCCAAGGTGCGTGTGCCGGAATCCAAGCGCAAGGGTCCGCGCTACACGCCGCTGTCGAAGCGCCAGGACCGGCCCAACGCCATCCTCTGGCTGGTGCGCAACCATCCCGAGCTCAAGGATGCGCAGATTGCCCGCCTTGTCGGCACGACGAAGTCGACGATCGACCAGATCCGCGACAGAAAGCACTGGAACTCCGCCAATCTCCAGCCGATGGATCCGGTGACGCTCGGCCTGACCTCACAGATCGACCTCGATATGGAAATCAACCGCGCCTCGCGCGGCCGTGAGCAGGCGCAGCCGGTCGGCGATACGCTGCTGCCGGCCGCCTTGACCGAACGACTGGTGCCGGCGCCGGAAAAGCCGAAGGACGAGGACCGGGAACTCGATGCCAACGCCGTCTTCGCCAAGCTTTCGGCGCTAAAGTCGAAGGACAAGGATGCCGACGAAGAGGAGTAGGCATTTCGCATCCAAAACAAAACGCCCGCTTTCAAGCCGACCGAAAATCGGCGGGTTTGTCGGCGGTCTGAGCCCGCTTTCAAGCGGGCTTTTTTGTGATCTTCCGTGTCAGCTCCGCGCCGCCCGGTCCGGCGCCATGCCGTAATCCTCGCTGCGCTCCACCGCGCGATAGAAATCGGCGAGCTGCTTGCCGCGCTCCGGCTTGAAGGTGCGGCCGGCGATGACGACCGAGGCGATGCGGTCAATGCGGAAAGCGCGGAAATCGCTGCGCATCTCGCACCAGGCGACCAAGGTCCACACCTTGCCCCAGAACCACAGGCCGAGCGGGCGGATGTCGCGCGCGGTGCTGCGGCCGGCCTCATCCGAATAGTCGATGGTCAGCACCTGACGTTTCTCGATGGACCGCTCGATCAGGTCGATGGCTTCGCGGGCGGCATCGCTTACCACCCACATCGGCGTGTGGATCTCGGTACGGGCGATGCGGTCCTTTTCGGCGTCGGGCAACACGGCGCCTATCTTGACCAGCGCCTCGTCGGCGGCTCGCGCCATGGCCGCGCCGCCAAAAGCGCGCACCATGCGGGCGCCGGCGACCAGCGCGACGATCTCGTCACGCGTGAACATCAGCGGCGGAAGGTCGAAACCCTCCCTCATCATGTAGCCGACACCGGCCTCGCCGTCGATCGGCACGCCGGTCGACTGCAGGTCGGCGATGTCGCGATAGATCGTCCGCTCGGAAACCTCGAGCCACGTGCCCAGCTTCTGGGCAGTGACCAGACGGCCACCACGCAGATGCTGCACGATCTGGAAGAGCCTGTCGGCGCGGCGCATCGTATGGACCCTCGGCGTCTATCGTTCCAGCCCTTCGCGCTTGCGCTGCGCGGCGACGAAGGCCGCGCCGAAGGACAGTTTCCTCGTTGTCGGCATGCTTGCGTCGAGCACCCGCCAGAACGGCGCAATGTCGCTCAGCGCCATGCCACGCTCAAGATCCTCGTTGGCGGCCTCGGCGACAGTGCGCAGATGATAGCCGATGGTGACCGGACATGTCACCTCGGCACCGTGCTCGATGGCGAGAACGGTGCGCAAAGCGCGGATATCCATGCCTCCGGGGATGGAGCGGATGAATGCATCGACCTGGCGAGCTGTAGGAACCAGCATCGGCTGCCCTTCGACGACGTCGCCGATGGTGCGTGGCGACGGTTTTATGCCGTTGATGCCAGGCATGTTCAGCCTGTCGCTCCAGCTTTTCATCGATCGTCCTCTCAGCCATCCGTCTCCGGCGGCCATCGCACTATGGCACGAGCCTCCTGACACAATACTGTCAGGAGGCTTCAGCATGCTCATTTCAGCTCGTCGCCAGGTTGCATCCAAACGCCACCCAGAAAGCTTGCCTTAATTGCCGCCATTGCGGCGGTCGCCATACATGTCCGGCCAACCAATATCCTTGCGGATGTCCGCCGGCAGGGTATTCATGAACCGCTGGGTGCGGATCTCATTGCGCATCGTCCGGATCTTGCCGACATAGTGCTGCACGCTACGCAGAATGGTAAAACCGTTCATGGCTGGTCTCCTCTCTTTCGATGCAGGCACTATCGCACACCCCTGCTGACAGCAGTCTGTCAGGAGGGTGCGTCTCTCCTGACTGGCGTTTTGATTTGTCGACCGAAGTGATCAGGCAGTGCTGAAAAGAGGCCTGCCACACTGGAAAGACGGCGATCGCGGAGCCGCTTTGACAGCCAGCCGCGATGCTGATCAAAGGCGGCATGTCGAAACTTCTCGCGTTCGTCATCATCGCCATGATGGTCATCCAGCTAATCAAGCCGCTCGGCTGGCCCGGGCTGAAGCGGCGCAGCGATTTCTGGAAGCTGGCGCTGCTGGCGATGGCGGCGATTTCGATTACGGCGGTGCTCGGGCACTGGACGTGATGCATGTCGCGCAAAGTGTGCAGCGGTTTTGCGACAACGACATGCATAGAAACAGGACCTGAAGCACGTCGGATGAGGCCAGTCGAACGCGACGCGCTTTGGTGCCGGCGGCCGCTACGCGACGCCCGGTTCGTTGCCGAGCACCAGGCTGACCAGATGTTCCGCCCAGGCTCGATAGCCGGCTTCCGAAGCATGAAAGCCATCCGATGCGAAGCCGGCATCAGCATCGGTGATCGGCAGGCGGGGCGCCGGTATGGCGCCGCGCTCGAGGCAAAGGCGCGCGCCCATCCGGTTCATTTCGACGGCACGGATTTCGAGAATCTTGCCGAGCAGCGGCGGCATTGCCGGCGCCCGGGTGAACTCAAGCACCGGCGACCACACGACGCGCGCCTCCGGCCATTTGGCGCGCAGCGCGTAAAGCAGGCCGCCAAACTCGCGCTTGAACCGCGGTACCGAATGAAAATTCTTGGCGTCGTTGGTGCCGATGGCCAGCACGATATGCGTCCACGGATCGGCCGATAGATTGGGCAGCACATGATCGCGGATCTGGCCGGAGGTTGCCGAGTTGAAGCCGGCTGCCCGCCAGCGCACGATGCGGCCGGTGCGTTGCGCAATCAGAACGGCCAGTTGCGCGGCCAATCCGTTTTCAGAATTGCCGATGCCTACCGAGGCGGCGGAGGAATCGCCAAGCACCAGAACCGAGATTGCTGGCGTCAGGCCAGATATCTCGTGCATGACCGGACCTTGTGCCGGCAGCATGCGGGTGGTGCGGCGACGCACGCCAAGTCCTTGCCAGACATAGACCGGAAAGGCGAGCCAGGTGAGAAGGGTCGGAAAGCGCCGCATGGCAAGTCCCTTTTAGGGCGTAGCGAACAGCACTTAGCGCATGTTGCATTGGAGGTGAACGACCTTACAGTGGCACCCTTGTCGCCTCAATGGCAGCAGTCATGTGTCCCGGATTGATCTTCGTACTCGTCATGCAGCCGCACCCAGTCGACGAGGCTATGATGCGGGCCGGTTTCGTTGCGACCCTTCGGCGTCAGGTCGAGATAATGATAGGCGCCGATCAGCGGATCGCCGCCTCGGGAGCGCAAGACGAAGGTCAGGAAGATGTCGCCCTTCTCGTCGCGATAGAACACGCTGGCGCCAGGAAGGTCTTTCGAGTTTCGCGCACGCCGCTCGAAATTGTAGGTCGTATCGCCGGCCGCGATCTGCTTGTCCGTGAATGACACCTGCATATCGAAGTTGAAGTCCGAGGCGTAGGACGACACCCAGTCGAATTTCCAGCCCATACGCTGCTTGTAGGGCAGCAATTCGGCCAATGGCGCCCGCGCTACCACGACAAGTGAGACATCGTGGTGCCTGAGATGCTGGTTGGCGCCGTCGATATGATCGGCAAGGAATGAGCAGCCCTCGCAGCGATAATCGGCGCCCGGCCCGAACATGAAATGGTAGACGATCAGCTGGGGTCAGGACCCATTAATTTGTTGAGTTGATCTCTGTTGGGTGATTCAAGGTGGCAGGAGGTGCCGCCTTGAGTGATTTGCTGAT